>CANRVD010000010.1 GCA_947643145.1 uncultured bacterium
GAAAAATATTCTGCGTCAAACTATCCAAAACTTAATTTTCGTTGTACTAGTTAAAACCATAAATGCGATTAAAGAAATGATAACCTGATATAATTACCTTTTTACCAAGAGATGATTTAAACTGTAAAGGCAAACCAAATTTCTGAGTTCTTATTAATGTATATACTTGTTTGTCGCTGTTTTTTAAATATTTCCAAAGTTCATCACGTTTGGCCAAATTCTCCGGGGAACCTTCATTTACCAGTAAAGCAGAACTGACAATCATCATCATGGATAGATATTGCAGCATATAGCTTTTCATTTTCTTAGAAGAAATGGATTTCAGGTCCAAAGAATCAATCATTATTTTTGTGATTTTAATTTGCTGGTCAATCCGTTTAGTCATAACAGTTTCGTTAACAGACTGGTCTTCCCGTCCAATATAATAACGATATAAATCCACATTTAAATAATACATTCTTTTTACATTAGGAAGTGGACAAAATGCAAAAATATTATCTACATAGAAAGTATGCTCAGGAAGCTGTAAATTACAATCTTTTAATAATTTTGTTTTATACATAATTGAATGCATTAAAAGATTTTGTGTCATTTTAAAATGCTTTACATCATCCCATGTAAAAAATTTATTACATGGAAACGCACTTTTGTAGTTGATAGATTTGCGTTTGTGAAGACTAGGTTTTTCATATACATAGTTACTTATAATCATATCCAATGGAATGGATTCCTTCACCACATATTTGATTAAATGAAGAATTTTCTTTAAGCTTGTCTCATCAAACCAGTCATCACTATCAAGTACTTTGAAAAAAATACCTGTTGCATTTTTCATTCCGGTATTTACTGCTGAGCCATGACCACCATTTTCTTTATGAATAGCGCGAATAATGTTTGGATACTTTTCCTGATAAGCACTGGCTATCGAAAGTGTATTATCCGAGGAACCATCGTCAACAATTAGTATCTCAACATCCTCGCCGCCTGCCAGGGCACTATCAATTGCATGGCTCATATATTCCTGCGAATTATAACATGGTATTGTAACAGTTAAAAGTTTCATAAAACCCCCATTCTCAAATGTTGTAATAATACATTTGATTAAAATATTTGTGGATAAATAAATATATCCATCCTTATTATAATATGAAATTGCTTTTAGGGAAAGTGATTTATGACATAAAATATGTTATAATTTATAACAAAGGTTACTGTTCACTCCGTGCCCGGTAACAAACGTATTGTATTTGCAATACGTTGTGTTTATCAGCACTGAATACACACATTTTGCAAAAAATATGAAAAAGTGCACCGACTTCGCTGGTGCGCTAGCAAAAATTCTGAAGGAATTTTTGTTGGCGTACTGCTACATTTTGAGCAGTTTTCTATCCAAAAAAAAATGGTGCTGCAAAACTTTTACTTAGTGTATCAAAAAAGTAAGAATATTTTATTTCTAATAAATAAAAAAACAAGAAACTTTCTGAAATTAGTTGTGAATTGCAGTACACTTATTTATTAATTCCGAAGTAATAAATAATATAAAAAGGAGACAGATATGAATCAACAGGAAATTTTAGCAAAGGTAGACCATACTTTATTAGCACAGACAGCAATATGGGAGGAAGTAAAACAAATATGTGATGATGCAATTTATTACAAAACAGCTTCGGTTTGTATTCCGCCTTCTTTTGTTAAACGGGCAAAGGAATATGTAAAAGATGCGATGCAGATTTGTACAGTTATAGGTTTTCCAAATGGATATATGACAAAGGAAACAAAAAAATTTGAAACAAAAGATGCACTAACAAATGGTGCAGATGAAATTGATATGGTTATTTCGATTGGAAATCTGAAAGAAAAGAAATATGAAGAAATTAAACAAGAAATCGGAGAGTTAAAAGAAATATGTGGAAATAAAATTCTAAAAGTGATTATCGAAACCTGTCTTTTGGCAGAAGAGGAAAAAGTTAAAATGTGTGAAATTGTAACAGAGGCAGGAGCAGATTTTATAAAAACTTCTACTGGATTTTCAACAGCAGGGGCTACATTTGAAGATGTCAAACTGTTCCAAAAGTATGTAGGAAAAGATGTGAAAATTAAAGCAGCAGGAGGAATTTCTTCTTTTGCCGATGCAGAAAAATTTATAGAGCTTGGAGCATCGAGGCTTGGTACCAGCCGTTTGATTAAAATAATGAAAGGAAATTAGAAGGATGGAAGAAGAAAATAAGAAAATGATAGAAATGGCAATAGATGCAAGAAAAAACTCTTATGTGCCATATTCAAATTTTCGTGTGGGAGCCTGTTTACAAACAAAGTCTGGTGAATTTTATACAGGATGCAATATTGAAAATGCAGGATATACTGCAACAAATTGTGCAGAAAGAACCGCTTTTTTTAAGGCGGTCAGTGAAGGAAAAAGGGAGTTTCAAAAGATTGCAATTATGGGTGGATATCAGAATGGGGAATTAGATTTTTGTCCGCCATGTGGAGTCTGTTTGCAGGTTATGATGGAATTTTGTAATTCAGAAACATTTCAAATTATTTTGGGAAATTCAAATGGAGATTGTAAAGTATTTTTATTAAAGGAATTGTTACCAATGGGATTTGGTCCAAAAAGCTTAAAATGGAGATGATATTATGAGAATGTATGATGTAATTGAAAAGAAAAAAAGGGGTTTTGCATTAACAAAGCAGGAAATTTATGATGTAATCAATGGATATGTTGCAGATGAGATACCAGATTATCAGATGTCCGCTCTTTTGATGGCAATTTATTATATGGGGATGACAGATGAAGAGTTGTTATATATGACAGAGTGTATGGCACATTCGGGTGATATGGTAGATTTATCCGAAATATCTGGGATTAAGGTGGATAAGCATAGTACCGGAGGCGTTGGAGATAAAACGACTTTGGTGGTTGCTCCAATTGTAGCAGCGTGTGGCGGTAAAGTTGCTAAAATGAGCGGAAGAGGTCTTGGTTTTACAGGAGGAACAATTGATAAATTGGAGGCAATTCCTGGAATGCGGACAGCAATTGATGAAAAAAGATTTTTTGATATCGTAAACAGACTGGGATTATCAGTGATTGGTCAATCTGCTAATATTGCACCAGCTGATAAAAAATTATATGCACTCCGGGATGTAACAGCTACAGTAGATAGTATCCCTTTAATTGCTGCATCGATTATGAGTAAAAAACTTGCAGCAGGCAGTGATAAAATTGTTTTAGACGTGACTGTGGGAAGCGGGGCATTTATGAAATCGGTAGATGATGCGATTGTTCTTGCAAAGAAAATGGTTGCGATTGGAGAAGGGGCCGGACGTCAGACAATCGCCATATTAACAAATATGGACGTGCCACTGGGAGTTGCAGTAGGAAATACAATTGAAGTGATAGAGGCAATCGATACATTGAAAGGAAATGGTCCAAGGGATTTTCAGGAAATTTGTGAAATATTTGCTACAAGTATGCTTGTATTGGGTGAAAAAGGCTCAGAAGAAGAATGCGCTAATATGGTAAAAAAAGCGATTCAGAGCGGAAGCGGTTTAGATAAATTTGCAGAAATGATTCGGGAACAGGGTGGCGATGAATCATATATTTATCACACAGAGAAATTTCAAAAAGCTCTTTGTGAAAGGAAAATATTTGCTGGTGAGACAGGATATATCAGCAGCATGAATACAGAAATGTGCGGAAAGACGGCTGTTATACTTGGAGCGGGAAGAGAGACAAAGGAAAGTAGTATTGACAATACGGCAGGAATACACTTCTATAAGAAAACAGGAGAGCAGGTAGGGAAAGGAGAAGTAATTGCAACTCTTTACAGCTCAGAAGAGAAGAAGTTAAATGATGCTGCCAGTTATCTTGAAAAAGGCTATACCTATAGTAAGGAACAGCCAAAAAAAATGGATAATGTGATTGCAAGAGTATCAAAAGACGGAGTTGTTAGGAATCCTGATTTGTAATCAGGATTTCTTTATTGGTATAAATATCAATAATATTTGATGTGGTAGTCTGGATAACTTTTTGATTATCTGCTGGTGGAATGGTTAATGTTGTGGTTAGTAATTTTCCATTTTTTAAATAAACTGCAATCACTGAATTGGGATAGTTTTGGCTGGAGCGGATAAAGTCTTTCGAGATGGTATGAGAAGTGTGATATTTTATTTTAATACTATTGGAAGAAAAATCTTCCAAAAAATCGGAATTAGCATGATTTGTAGCAATACAGTGAATTTGTAATAGTGGAGTATTGGAATAATTAGCATTTTCTTTGGACAGGAAAGTATTTTGAAACGTAGCAGAAAAAGATAAAAGTTCTTTGGAAGAAATATCTTCGGAGGCAGGGAGCAGAAAATAATTTTGGTATGGCAAAAGATTAGAAAAAAGAAGGTCAGCCGTAATAAAATCATTTACATTTTTTGTAAAAGGTGTTGTAGAAAAGGTATCTATAAAAAAATAATTATTCTCGTATTTTTGATATAGTTGAAAAGAAACTTTATATGGAAAATGTTCTGTAAAATCTCCATATATAAGTGCTCTTGCATATCTTGGACGATATAGGGAAATAGTTCCGGAAGAAAGGCAGGAATTTTGAATTGTTACTGGTAAAACAGAGGATTTGGCCAGTATCATACCATCTTCTGTCAGAGCATTTACAGATAAAAAATAGGTATTATCAGGCAGTGTAATAGGGAGATAAGAAGAAATGGTTATCTTGTTATTTTCAATTTGAAAAAATCTATTATCAACCGTATATTGATAAAAGGAAGATTGGTGTTCTGGATGATAGAAATACAGAGTAATAGCATGGCAGTGGGAAAGAGGATTTTCATAGTTAAGAGTTAGATTTTTAATCTGTGTATTGTCACATTTTCTAAGTTTGATATGAAGGAAAGCCTGATTGGTAATTAGGTTGCAAAAGGAAAATTGTATTTTTTGCGTTGCATAGGCAGAACTGGGATTTTCCATTGAAAACTTGTTAACATAAATGGTGTAATTATCCACTGTATTGAGGACAGAAGAAGGAAGTATTTTGGTATTTGCAGAAGAAAGGTTAGAAGAAGCAGTATAAGAAAGTACAGCGTTTTCCTGAATTGTAAGATTGGAGCAGGATGCGCTAGAAAGATTGGTACGATTGGATAAAAGGAGTGTACCAGAAGCATCTGTTTTATCAGAGAATAAAAGGTTATTTTTGTTAAACGAATCTGTTGATTCAAAATGGGTACTTTCATGTATTTTCTTATCTTCAAAAATCTGAATCGAAGCATCCGGCAATGGATTATTATTTATATCTGTTACAAGAAATTTTAGATTGACGGAAGATTCTGATAAAGAACGTAATATGATATTTTCACAGGTTGTTCCTTTTTCGGAAATCGTGGGATTTTGAAGCACTGTTGTTTGATATCCATCTTTTTCAACTGTCAGGAAGTCACCTTCAAAAACGCTGCGAAGTTTATAATGGCCATTTTGGTTGGTATAACATTTTTTAGTAGTAACAGTTCCTTTTTTTAGTGAAATCAATGCATTTTTTACTGGATTTCCATCTGTGTGAAAAACAAAGCCGGAGAGGGTATTTTGTGGAAGGCGTTCTTCATATGTCAGGGCAAGTTTTTTAGAAAAACAGGTGGATTCTAATGTATAATTTCCATCCATAGAAAAGTTACCAGGACAGAGTTTTTTCTGACTGGAAGAATTTAAGGTATAAGTTACTTCCTTGCCGTCTTTGGAAAGTTTTGAAAAAGCAGCATTCAGGATAGGAGCGTTTTTTCCTTTTGGAAGAATTGTTAATGTATCAGACTGAATTTCTTTCTTTAAAAGAATTCGATTGCAGGAAAGTGAAATGGTAAAGTTATATGGGTTGATAGACTTTTTAAGCTTAAAAACGGCATTTGGTAAAATATTTTTCTTAGTGGTTATCGTAACCCTGTTGGTAAGTGTTTTAATTTTTTTGTGTTTTTTGTATAAATTATGGCTTTTACCATTATGTTTCCGGCTTTCTTTGGTGTTAAGATTCCTGTTTTTTTTGTAATATGGGCGAGTGAAGAATTGGATATGGTATAAGAAACAGAATACTCATTTTTCAAATGTTTTATTTGATACTGAATTTTTTGATTAACAAACAGAGTATGATATTTGATGACAAAGCATGGAGAAGAAGCCGCTTTCGATGTCTTTGCATAAGTTGGAAAGGGGCAGAACAGTGATAAGAAAATAGATAAAAGAATTGTGATAATTAAGAAAAAGGTAAAGTTTTTCGTAGGTTTTTTGTTTAAATGTGTCATAGTGATTCCTCCTTTTCACGTTGGATATTTGGTCTAATAGTATTACTAAAGCAATCTGATATTGGTATGTAACTGTCTTAGTAATAAATAATACAATCTGGTAATTTTTTCTGTAGATAAGCAATTTCTTTTTGTGTTGTGTTGGTATTTGTAAGAATCAGTGTTTGAAGATTTGTTATAGCAGCTAAAGTATTGATGTGTTTTAAATGATGATTGTGGGACAAATCAAGTGTTGTAAGAGAAGTGAGTTCTGCTAATGGAGACAGGTCTGTGATTTGATTTTTGGAAAGAACTAGTATTTTAAGTTTGGTAAGTTTTTTTAATCCCTTAGGAATTTTAATCTTGTTATCAAATAAATACAATTCTTCCAGATTTTCTAAATTGGAAAAAAAGGTAGCATCTGTTAGACTACAGTTGTTTGCAAAAAGTATTTTTACAAAAGGTTTGCGGGTTATTTCCATTTGAAAGGACTTGTTCTGACAGTGGGTTTTAGAAAGATTGAGAATGGAATCCAATGTGCTTTTTGTTGGGAGAGGTGATGATGCAGGCGGTTTTGTTGTGGCAGCAGGGGAAGCTGTGGGTGGAGAAGAATATTCTATATAGGTTAAATGATTGGAAGAAATCAAAGTAGTGTTTCTATTGTTACTTTTTGATATATAGCGGTAAATAGAAAAAATCAGTATAAAACTACATACAAGCAGCAGCCAGTAAAATGGAGCAGGAACGGAAAATATGTGTTTGGTAAGAGGATGAATTCTTTTTTTGATTTGCATTTTGTTATTAATGGAAGGAATGTTTTCTAAAGTGGATGCAGAAAGGAAATCCAAAGTGTTACTATCGATTTGAAAATGATATTCTTTGCAGGCAGAATCATTACCACAGATGGTAAACAGGCTCTTTACTTCTTCTATCCATTCATTTATCAGATTTTGGTGAATAGAATCGGGTTTTTTTGTGCTTTTTTCTAAAAAGAAAAGAAGAGAATCGAAGGGAGAAAAACTGTTTTCCTTGTTGTCTGGAAGATTGCCGTAATTACATAACATATAGAGAAGAAGGGCAAAACTGTAACAGTCATTCCAGTAAGAAATCTCTGTATTTTCTGTCAGAGGAGGTGCAAAAGCAGGAGTACTTCCTGTCCGGGAATAGCGATAAAAGGATAGAAGAGATATTTTTTTGATAAGCTGCGAAGAAGAAAAGTCTCCTAAATAAAAGTGCCCTTCTTTATCCATAAATATATTATCTGGAGTAATATCAAGGTGAAGAATCTGATGGCTGTGTAATGTGCTGACAGCTCTTCCTATATCGGATATAAGGTTTTGTACCATAAAATAATTTATGCCATTTGTATATAGAACTTCCGGTAAAGGAAGCATTTGCGGATAAAGTGAACAGATAGAAACAGAGTCAGAAATAAAGATTATTGGCAATAATAAATAAGAATCTGATAGTGCAAATATTTTTTGGTAAAGGGATTTATGATAATATTCCCTGTCAAGAATTTTTAATATACAGGTTTGATTCGTAGCTTTTTCTTCTACAGCAAAGATAACATTGTGATGTTTAATGGAAATAACAGACTGTATAGAATAATAATCCGTAATCCCTTTTGGTAAGGATGAAAGAAAGGCTTTTGTTGAAGATAATTGCATGTTCTTTTTTCTATTCATGTTGTAAGCCTCCTTTGTAGGCGTTAATATATAAAAAAGGAAAGTTCCTTTGCAGTTGGTGATTGCCGCGTGGTCAAATATCCCGCAGCCTGCGGCGGGATATTTGAGGTTAGGTATAAAGAATCCGTAGATAACAGGAGCTTGTCATTGCAGAATTCCTTTTATCAGAGATATAGAGTATAGCAGTTCCTTCCCTGTGAGCGAGTACCTTTCCATGTTTGACGGAAGCAATCGAAGGATTGCTGCTTAATATTGTATAGTCAGAAAGTTTACAGTTTCTCTGGCCTTTTTTAATTGATAATTTGTATTTGGACGAAGGAGTTAATAGTAAAAACTGTGGATAGAGAATTGCTTTTTTGATTTGAGGTGTGGGCGGGTTTTGTTTTGGATTTGATGTGGTATTACTTTGTCTGGGTTCTTTTGTTGTTTGATTATTATTTTCTGCAGGATTACTTTTTTTCGCTATGGAAAAATCTTTTGGTTTTGTTTTTTTCTTTTCCTTCTTTTTATTTTCTTTAGCTAAAATCTTTTTTTCTGTGTTTTGTCCCACTCGGATAAAAAGAGAACAGTTGGCAGAGGATTGATTGGTAACACATAGAAAAATTCTTGTAGATTGGATAGAAGAATTTTTAGCGGGAGATATGGTACAGGTTTTTTTTGAAAATGCAGTCTGACAAGGAAGCTTTTTTCCTATATCGGTAAAAAGGCTTATTTTTAAATTTTGTATTGCATTTGAGGTAATGGTAAAATGAATTTCTCCGTAATAGGAAATACAGCCATAGAAGGAATTGTAGGCAGGCAGCTTTACCTGATATGTCTGGTTTCGAGAAAAAATGTGTGCATCTGACAAGGTTTGATGGGTATCCGGTGCAATTTCTTTGGCCAGCACTTTAGCCGAAAAGTCATGAAATAAATAAGAGTCTGGTTGTGGGTAAGTAAATAATGCCAGTATACAGAGAATACATAAAAATATAGAAAAAATGGAGTAAAATGCTTTCATAAAGGTCCTTTCTCCACTTTCAAATCCATTTTTATTTTAACCTGCCAAATAGAAAAAAGCTATTGACAATATGATAAAAAATAGAAAATTAAAAAAAATGCAGAATATACAAAATAGACAAATAAGCATAAAAACTTATTTGTCTATTGTTATAATTATATATTTTGTCTTATAAAATTTGTGACATTTTTCTGGAGTGTGAAACAGAACATAATTTATGACAATAGGTTTTCTGGCGCAACTGTAATCTTTTGTTTAGTTAGAAATATAACTTACAAATCTATATCCTGCATCTTTAAACATTTGTTCCGCGCGGTTTATAGAAACAGTACGTTTACTGCGTGTGACAGAATCCATCCATGTTACGGTAGAGGATGTATATTCCGTTATTAATACAGCATGGTTAGAATCTAGCATTCCAATTACTGGTTTTTCGCCGCTGACAAAATACAGGATTTCATCTACGGTACATCCGGTCAGGCTAACAGGCTGCTCCAGATATTTTTTAAGCATGGACAGAATAGAGTTACCTTTTAACTGTGAAGTGGATGTAGTAACCTGCGCTGCCTGAAGGAGCATCTGGGTACATGCTTTAATACTGGAAGAAGTATCATCTGGATAATTAATATTAGAAAGCTGTTTACTAATAAATTTCCCACCGCGTTCCCAAACGATATGAGAGTTGCTGTCCATGACGACACCCATTTGTTCATCTGCCAAAGTAATTGCTTTCTGTGCACTTGTTGTTGAGCTGATAATCTCACCATTCGCATAAATGTAGTATTTGACAGAATCTGTTTCTTCACCGGATAAGTGCAAAGTAGTATTTTCAGTGACCATAACACATTTGGTAGAAATTAAACTTGGTTTAGTTTCCATAATAAAACCAGCAGGCAGAGAAACATATTTTTCCGTAAGCATTCTTTGTGTAATACGGGTAGTTAAATCAAAAGATTGGGAAGAAGTGTTTTTTTGGTTCATAATCGTATCATTGGAAGCATTAACAAATTTCCCGTTTTTTTTCTGTACCCGTTTCAGATGAATAACATTATCTTCTACAAAAGCATTTACAACATACCGGTTTTTTACTTTATATTTTCGTAAAATGTCTCCCTGGCAATTTGATATAATCAGGGGACTTGCCGGTTTGATAATATCACCCGTAGTAGATTCATGAATATCACTATTTTTTACAAAGCCATATACAATATTAGAATCAATTGTTCCAAGAACGACAATGCTTTTTCCAGCAGGAGATTTTACGGTCAGTTCTTTGGAGGTATCCAAATCTAAAATAGTAATATTGTCTGTCTGCCCGTTTTCATTGAGGTTGGACCATACAAAACATTTTGCTTCTTTCAGCATGGTAAAATGGTCGCGTGAAGCATTTTCTGTTAATATGTCATACCGTTTTGAAAACATATTATAGGCATACACCTTATCATTTAAGGAGAAATAAAAAATATTTTTATCATTTACATATGAAAAATCTCCTAAATCTTCTTTTAACTGCTGGTACGTATTCGTTAAAGGAATATATACACGCTCAGTAATCCGGTTATCTTTTGCACTGTAGTCATATAAAAGGATTCCTACTCTTCCTTCATAATCACCGCAGTTCATATAACCATATAAAATAAAACTGATATTGCCATTGTCATCTACTTTGATAATTTTAATGTCATGCTGGTCATAAAGTTCTCTCAGATAATCCTTTGAGTTCTGTGCAAAGGAAAATACAGAGGTTAATTTATTGGTTTTTAAATCATAATACCAAAGGCTTCCATTTCGGACAAAAGCGAACTTCTTATTGGAATCACTGGAAGTAATATTTAAATCATCCTGATTTGAAATACCAATTTTAAATTCACTTCTTTTTAAAGATACCAAATCCGGGTCAAAGACAGATTCCATTTTTCTGTTAAATGCAAGAAGATAGATATGGTTGTTAGAATAGCGGACACGGTAAAATTCTTTTACATGATATGTCTCTAAACCGATATCTGTTTTTGCCTGTGCATAGTAATCCAGTACAATAGCGGCCGTTTCTATATTAATCTCTTTAATCGTTGGAATGATATCAGAGAGCTTTTTCGGTTCTAATTTCTTCCAGGTAATCAGACTTTTGTTGGAGTGGATATCTACATTGGCAAAGGTAGAATCATCGTTTGTATTTGCCTCCAGATAAGGAGAAATATTAAAGGATTTCTCTTTGTCAAAGGTAGCATTGTGAAAGTTATTTACAAAGTCTAATTTTTCTTTTAAGAAAAAGTCATTACTATAATATTTTATGCGGGTATAGAAATGTATTTTCTTACTGTAGCTGGTAGTAAGCTTAATTTGAAGACCATATTCCGTACTGGTATCCAGTGCCTGATTTATTTTAATCGTAGTCGTGCGGTATCCTTCTTTGGAATCAAATGCAGACAAGGTATCTGTTTCGATTACTTTGTTATTAGCAATATCACGTAGTTCATATTCCAGTTTTTTTATTTTCGATTCATTCTGTTGAATTTTAACTGTAAAGCTTTTTTCAATATCTAAAGGTGTAATGGATTCTCTTACTTTTCCACTATCCATTTCGCTGCTATATCCATGCAGGGTATTAATTGTGTATGCACCAGTCTGTAAATAGATAATAGGAAAAGTTGATGCCTGCAGGCTGGTAGCAGTTGTTGTTACTACGGCAATTTCCGGAATGTTTCTTCCAAAGAAAAAAACAGAAGCAATAAAAAGAAAAAACAATATAAGGGCTTTATATATATATTTCAAAATAATCCTCCTTAGGAAGCTGCCACAATGCAGCTTTGTTTCTTAAATATTTCCAGTTTAGTATTTCATTACTTCGGTTGCTGAAGTAATATATTCGAAAGTCTAAAATATAGTATAGTGTTTTCCTGGTAAAAAGGCAACGCATGAAGGAACTTTTTTGGAAAAATATCATAAATTAATTTATCAGGTTAATTTTATTTTATAGAAATGAGGGATATTCTATGAACCAAAATTTATATCCAAGGGGGAATTTTATGACTTTTCCTCTTAAATTAGCACAGTTAGAGACGGAAGATTATCCTATGGAGAATAAGTATTTATATCCATTTGAAGTAGGGGAATTGCAAATGGCAGTTGAGGAAGAATGTGACAAAATGGAATATGATGGAAGTATGATGTATGATGAATTTCCTGATAAAGTATGCGTTGAGGCAATGGCAAATAATATCTGCCAGAGGACAGGTTGCAAATATCAGGAGGAAATCAGTAACCGCTGGATGAAGGCGCTGGTTCAGATGATGCTTTGCAAGGAAATGTCATATCGCAAAGAAAGACGTAAATGCCATAAGAGAAACATGGGGATTATGTTTGATTAGTGCATGGCATTGAAAAGGATTAGGAAGAAAGTGGGAATTAGAAGTCGTAGTTTAAGAAAGGTGTTCCAAAATAAATAGCAGATTTTGTGACCGCAACCTGCAGGTTAAAATTTCTATTACTGGTTTCTTTCTTATTTTGTTGGAGGATAGGGCTGTAAAAATATAAGTCTGTATAGTTTTTCTCATTGTGGCAGGCGACCAGCTCAATCTTTTTATCATATTGTTTTAAAAAAGTATAGATTGTATTTTTATTTGGTAGTTTTTTTGGGGATGTTGTAGAAAAAGCAGAGACAGGATAAGCAATCATGGATGAGTCAGAGGAAGCAGTATTTGAAATGGTCTGAAATGCCGGAATTACCTTTTGTGCCGGAGTCAGTAAGAGGCTTGCAACGATTTGTGCAAAGAAAAATATCCAGCAAATAAATGCAAAACATAACATGATATATATAACAGGCTGTTTTTTTGAGGAAAATATTTTTTTCATAATGACATCTCCTTTCTAAACTGATATGCTGTTTTTTGCAGCATCATCAAAGATAAAAGCTGATTGCTTTGTTCTTTTACAGTAATATAAGATGGTTTTGTCATTATATTTGCCAAATTTAGAAAAATTATTCATCCTCCAATAATTTTTGGTAAATTTCTCTTTTTGGGACACCTCTGTCTTTTGCAACTTCTTTCATTGCTTCTTTTTTGCTTAATCCTTTTTGAAGATATATTTCTAAATGTTCTGCAATAGACAGGCTTTCCCATTTTGCAAATTCTCTGGCATCCAGTTCTTTTTGCTTAATCCCTTCTAAAACCAGAACATATTCACCTTTTGGCTCATTCTGCTGATAATATTCTATCGCAGAGGAAAGTGTAAATTGTTCAACCGTTTCGTGGATTTTTGTCAGTTCGCGGCATAGTGTAATATTCCGTTCACCCAATGTGTCATATAATTCCTTTATGGTTGCTTTCAGATGATGTGGCGCTTCGTATAAAATAGTGGTACGTGTTTCTGTTTTCAGGGAATTTAAAACAGTCCGTCGCTCCTTTTTGTCATGTGGAAGAAAAGCTTCAAAAGAGAAACGTCTGGTTGGAAGGCCGGAAAGTGTTAACGCTGTTATACATGCACACGCGCCAGGCAGTGAGGTGACACAAATTCCTGCTGCATATGCCTGACGTACAATTTCTTCGCCGGGATCAGAAATCCCGGGTGTACCTGCATCTGTCACCAATGCAATATTTGTACCTTCTTCCATTTTTTGTACCAGAAAAGAAGCTTTTTCTATTTTGTTATATTCATGATAACTTGTCATGGGAGTTTTTATTTCAAAATGATTCAGAAGCTTGATAGTGTTGCGGGTATCCTCAGCGGCAATCAAATCAACTTCCTTTAAGATACGGATTACCCGCAAAGTAATATCTTCTAAATTTCCAATAGGGGTAGCACATAAGTATAAGGTTCCTGCCATTGTTTTGCTCCGTTTCTCATACAGCATCCACTTAATAATTTTTGTCAATAAGTTTACTGGCTAAGTTTGTAATCTACTGTTAGTATTTATAAATATCCAAGAGTTGTTTTGTATATATATTAGGTTTTTCATAAACAATAATAGGCGGTTCAATTTTAATCATGGGATTTCCACCCAAAGTTGCCTCTAAAAGCACCATGTTTGGTTCTTTGTGTAAATAGGGATGTACAAGGCACATCCTTTTTGGCTCCAGATGGTATTTCATCATTTTTTGAAAGATTTCTGCCAATCGGAAAGGACGGTGTACCATAAAAAGGCTTTTGCCCGGTTTTAGAACGTTTGCACTTTCTCTGATAACATCCTCTAATGTACAAAGTATTTCGTGGCGTGCAATCGCTTTTGGAATATCTGGATTTTTAAGGCCATGATTATCATTCATATAGGGAGGATTTGTAACAACTGCATCAAAAGAATGTTTTCCAAAAATGGAAGAGGCATCCTTGATATTTCCTATGGTTATATGGATTTTTTCCTGAAGTCTGTTATATACCACGCTTCGTTTTGCCATATCTGCAGAATCTTCCTGTATTTCGATGGCTTCAAATACGCCTGCTTCTGTTGTTGCTGCCAGAAGAATAGGAAGGACACCGGTTCCGGTACCTAAATCTAAAACAGAATCTCCTTTTTTCAGGGAAGCAAAATGAGATAAAAGGACAGCATCCATTCCAAAGCAGAATTTCTTTGGATTTTGAATGATTTTGTAACCATTTCGCTGTAAATCATCAAGCCGTTCGCCTTCACGCAGATAATCCTGTGATTCCATGTAATTGATTCTCCTTAACTTATTACTTCGACGGCTAAATATCACAGTTTTTACTCTCCGGAGTAATAGTACAGCGTCCACTAAATTACTGCCTTTAGTGGCTGCTGTAACCGCCTCCATGTCCATAATTACGGCTATTGCCACGGTAACTGTTTTTATTGCTTTGGTTATTGCGGCTGTAGTGGGAATTGCCGCGATAATTTGTACCGCCAGTGTTCTGGTTGTGGTGATTATTATATACTTTTTTGTGATATTTTTTTGGTTCCTCGTCGTCAGCCTGCATTTGGTTACGGGAATTATATTTTGTATTTTCATTACGAGGTTTGTAATTATCCTGTTTATTATCATTATTGTGATAAGTACGGGAATAATTTTTATTATAGTTATTACGCTTTTTATGATAGTCGTACTGTGGTTTACTGCTTGTCTGCTCTTCTTCAATACTATTTTCTTCAAGGTCTTTTTTCTCTAAGGCTTCTAATTCACGAAGAGTATTTTCATCCAGCTCCTCATCGGGAAAAGCTGGGGCAAGAGCCGTATTTGCCGGACGGTTTCTATTTTCGAAAGTCAAATCACTGACCTGATATTCGCGCACTTCCTTTTCATCATTATCATGTATTATAAGTACTTTTACGCGCTGTTTTAATACGCTGACACTCTGTACTTCGCCATGATAGCCTTCAACGGTTGTAACGGCAGCTCCTATATGTGGAAGTGTGCTGTTAAGATATTCATAAGCTTCCTCCTCATTTTTAAGACAGCACATCAGACGTCCGCAGACACCGGAGATTTTTGCCGGATTCAGTGACAAATTCTGCTCCTTAGCCATTTTGATGGATACCGGTACAAAATCAGATAAATAAGAGTGGCAGCAGAGCGGACGTCCGCAAATTGCAATACCGCCAATCATTTTCGTTTCATCACGCACACCTATCTGGCGAAGTTCAATACGGGTACGGAATACGGAAGCTAAGTCTTTTACAAGTTCCCGGAAATCAATTCTGCCATCTGCTGTAAAATAGAAAAGAAGTTTATTCTTGTCAAAAGTATATTCTGAATCAATTAATTTCATATCCAGTTCATGTTTTGCAATTTTTTCCAGACAAATCTGAAAGGCTTCTTTTTCTTTCACTTCATTTTCTGCACTGATTTTATCATCTTCCAAAGTAGCAACCCGAATTACGGGTTTTAATGGCTGAACCACTTTATCATCTGTAACTTCCTTTGGAGCCAAAACTACTGTTCCATATTCAATACCGCGGGCAGTTTCAACAATAACATGATCTCCTTTTTTAATATCCATACCGGCAGGAGAGAAATAATAAACCTTTCCGGGCTTTCTAAAACGAACTCCTATAATAAGCTGCATAATTTAATAAATCCTTTCTGTGTAATGATATATTACACAATTTATAGAATATTTTAATCTTTAATGGTTAAGAGAAGTAACTCGATTGCAGTTTCAAAATTGACATTGGCACTCAGACGAATTTTGGCCTTGTCAATTGCTTTAATAATTTTTTCAATATCTGCATAATTCCTTACACTTGCCTGCTTGGAAATTGCTTTAAATTCATCTCTGTAAAGAAGAAGGTTTGCATCTTTTGTTACTTTAAACATCAACACATCTCTATACCATAAAAGCATTAAATCCAAATATTCATTTATTTTTCCTTTACGCAGGGAAAGTTCTTTTATGATAGATACAATGTCAGTAATTTCCATAGCATCAATCCGTTTTAAAAGCTGAAGAGTATCGTTTTTCACCTCCTGAAAATCTTCAGAAGAAGCAAAGCGAATGGCTTTTCCAACATTTCCCTGACAGAATCCGGCTGCAATCTTAGCCTGCTCTGGCTCCATTTGCAGATTCCGAATCAGGTACTGTGCAATTTCTTCCTGTTTCAGAGGTTCTGTATTTAGTGTAATGCAGCGGGAAGAAATAGTCTGTAAAAGATTCTCTGCATTTTCTGTCAGAAGAAGAATGGTTGCATAAGAAGGAGGCTCTTCAATCGTTTTTAAGAGCGCATTCTGTGCCTGTTCCGTCATCTTATTGGAATCTGGAATGATATATACTTTGTGATTGCTGCTATAAGGTTTAATGGTGATATCATTAATTAACTGCTCACGGATATCATCGATACCGATGCTTGCTTTTTCATGCGTTACAAAACGGACATCAGGATGGTTGTTGGAATCTGTCTGTATACAGGATTTGCAGATACCACATGCATCCCCTTCTTCTGTTCTGTTTTCGCAGAGAAGCGCTTTTGTAAGCGCAGAGGCAAGCAAACGTCTGCCAGAGCCTGTTTCGCCATTTATAATATAAGCATGGGAAAGATTTCTTTTTTTTATACCTTCTAAAAGGTGTTTTTTTATTTGTTCCTGTCCAATAATATCTTTGAAATTTGCCATATGAATCCTCGTTTCTGCGCAAGACACGCTGGTGCGGTTTTAACAAGTGAAAAAGTAACAATCAGGTAAAAATATCTAAAATTAATCCCCGGATTTCATCTATCTTACTTAAGATAGCAATATGGTCTTTTTCTTCACGTAGTAATTCTTCAGCAAGTTCATCCAGTGTCTGGTTAATTTGTTTGACAATACCATATACACGGTGGCGTCCTTTCCGGTCAAGAAAATTTTCACGGCTGAATTCATGGGAATGAGCAGTAATTTCATTCATAAATTCCTGAATTAATTTACGGTACTGCTTCATATCGCGGATATCCATCCGTTTCCCAAGACGTTTGCCTTGTTGAATAATATCTTCCATCATAAGAGAAAGCTGTGACTGTAATTCTTTTTCTTCCAGACTGCTGAGAAGAGCAAAACGGAAAGAACCGTCTGTTTCTGTAACTGTTGCTTTCTGTCCTGTCTGCTGAAGCTGCTGTAAATTGTTAACCTTTAACTCCATTGTCACAACCCCCCTTCCCTTTGATTAATAAAGATAGAATTTCCTCTGCGGCTAGCGTCTGAGCAGGCTGCAAAAACAGCATCCTCAATCGCATTCATGCCTTTAAATTGAATAACACCGGCATTTAATGTAAATTCTTCTGTCTGCCTTTGTTTGATATTGGAAACAAATTTCTGGGCAGCAAGAACTGCCTGGGATTCTGTTGTTTCTGCAAGAAGGCAGATAATTTGGTTATTGCCAAAGCGTGCAACAATATCTGTAATCCTGCTTGAAGCTTTAATGATGCTGGCACAATGGCACAGGCAGGGAATTTCTCTGGTATTGTCCTTACAGTGAACCTGAAAGGCAATCAGGGAAAATGGATTGTTATATCTTTTATGCCGTTCTACCTCTTTAAATGCTTCGTCATAAAACCCACTTTCGCTTAACAGACCGGTTAATGGGTCATGTTTTGCAACAGCACTTTGATAAAGTGCAACAGGGTCATAATTTTTACGGCGCTGTGCCATTAGTTTAAATTTTAAAGTTGCGTGTTTTACGGATTTCAGACCAAGGCAGACTTTCCATGAGGTTCCGTCAAATACCGCATACTTGTGGGTAGTAGACTGGGAAACCTTTGATGTCTGTAAGTCTAAATCATTTATAATAACAGCATATTCCGCTACCTGTTCATATACAACTTCTCCAATCCGGCAATGGTTATAAGAACGGTACTTCTGAATCCGGTAATCCTGCATCTCAAAGCAGTCACTGACCGCTTCACGCCATGCCTGAAATTGTCCCATAGTAACGCGCAACTGGTCTTCAATCGTCAGACAGGAGTAAGCGCTTGTCCAGTTTTTGGTATAAAGTGCATGAAAAAATACATCTAGTACATTTTGGGCAGAGTCATGCTGTGTACCATAAGGTGGATGTACCACAGAATAGACATGCTTATTGCGATTAGTAAAATGTTCCAGCCACTGGCGGTGATATGCAGCACGTTTATCAGAATCACTTAACGTATGATAAGCTTCGTTAATATCTACCATCCGGGACATTTCGTTTTCATTGTGGCTGGTATCAGGATGATATAATGTACAGAGTTTACGATAAGCAGCCTTAATTACATCAGGAGAAGCATCATGATGTACCTGTAAAATATGATAATAATCTTTAAAAGTAGAAGGCAATCAGAGCACCTCCTTTCTGCAAAAAATATGATTGTAATGTATAAATTTTAAGGTGTCAGTTAAGCCTCAAAGAAGCTTTTGCCTCCAATAATTTCCTAAATGTCAACAGTTAATATAATTATACGCTTTTTTTGGGATATTTGCAAATTAAAGAAGCAGCTTTCATGATAGAAAGAGTAAAAAAGGAATGCATTATGCATTCCCTTAAGTTTATCCGATTTTCAATTTGAATTTTTGGACGGCACGTTCATCGTCTACAGGAATTTTTTCTATAGAAGCGCCCAATGCACATAACTTCTTTTCGAAGCATTCATATCCACGTTCAATGTATTTAATGGAATCTATAGTAGTATAGCCTTCTGCAACCAGACCAGCAACAACTAATGCAGCACCGGCACGTAAGTCAGGAGCACTAATTGTAGCACCTGTAAAACCATGAACTCCTTCAATAATCGCAACATTTCCTTCTACTTTGATGGAAGCACCCATACGGGAGAGTTCATCTACGTATTTGAAACGGTTCTCAAATATGCTTTCTGTTACAATACTTGTTCCTTCGGATAAGGCGAGAAGTGTTGCAATCTGAGGCTGCATATCTGTCGGAAATCCCGGATACGGCAGAGTTTTGATTTGGGAATGCCCCAGTCTGTGTCCGGCGGAAACGCGGACCGCATCATCAAATTCCTCAACCGTTGCACCGATTTCTATTAACTTTACAGAAATTGCTTCCAAATGCTTTGGAATTACATTTTTTATCAGGACATCTCCCTTTGTGGCAGCAGCAGCTATCATAAAGGTTCCGGCTTCTATCTGGTCAGGAATAATGGAATATTCACTGCCATGAAGCTTTTCAACACCGCTGATACGAATTTTATCTGTTCCGGCACCTTTAATGTCAGCGCCCATACTGTTCAAAAAGTTTGCCACATCAACGATATGTGGTTCTTTTGCGGCGTTTTCAATTACAGTTCTACCTTCTGCCATGCAGGCAGCAAGCATAATATTTATGGTTGCACCGACTGAAACGACATCAAGGAAAATATGATTTCCTACAAGTTTTTCTGCCTGTGTGTGTATCATACCATACTCAATATTTACCGTTGCACCTAAAGCACGAAATCCCTTGAGATGCTGGTCGATGGGACGGCTTCCAATATCACAACCGCCCGGAAGCACTACCTGTGCTTTGTGGTACTTTCCTAAAAGAGCACCTAATAAATAATAGGAAGCACGCATTTTACGAACGGAATCATAATCAATGGTATTATCTTTAATTGTACTGCCGTTAATTTCTACAACGTGAGGTTCGCGGCGTTTTACGGTAGCGCCAATTCCCTGTATAGCATCTAATAAAACATTAATATCCCTTACGTCAGGTAAATTATCTATAACAACAGTATCATTGGTCATCAATGCGGCAGCAAGAATGCCAAGAGCCGCATTTTTGGCGCCACCGATGGTCACTTCTCCATGAAGAGGAGTACCACCTTTGATAATATATTGGTTTTCCATTTCGCACCTCATTATATCAAAATATTCTGTCAACTTATTCCGTCTATATTAAGTAAATTAGTCATATGCCATTTTGTCGACGTTTGTAGAACCAAAGAATATCGGAATTCTTTGGAAAAGTCAACACTTATCAATATTATAAACAAAACGAATAATATGTCAATAAGAAAACATAGTAAACGCCATGTTTTTGACATAATTACCATATTTTGGCCTGGTATGTCTAATATTATGTCAATTTTAGCAAGAATCTATTTTTTGCGATTCTCAAAATAGACGAATGAGTCAATGGCATCAAAAATATCCTGAAAAGTTTCTCTTGATGCTGCATCAATATACTTTTTAAGGATATTCTGTTCTTCTGTTCCGTGGTATTTTCCATAGAAAATATCAAAAAGGTTATGTCCCCTGACATAGATTTTAATATCCTCCAGATTATCTTTAATATCCTGCTTACTGCGAATCCGTATGTTTTTTGTGCGGAGCAGCCGTTTCATGCTGCTGAGCCGGAAAAGATAATCCTTGTATTTCTTATATAAAATATTATAAAAGTCTTCTTCGGATTTGATGACACCAATTTTGGCCATAATCTTTGGCTCCAAAAAATAATTTTCAAAAGAATAGTATTTTAGAATTAATACATTCTTTGGCTCTACTTTAGGAAGATTGCCAATATCCTCTTTGGAGCGCTGGTCGTAGTAACTGCAAAGCTGCTTTTTCAGATACTTTGGATTTTTGCCGTCACTGTCGCGAATCATCAAAAACTGGTCTTTTAAATACAATTTATTAATATATTTTAAATTGGCATAGGTTTTGATATTTGTACAGCTATTGGTAGGAATAATGGTAATCCGCTGCAATTTCCCGTTTTCATCATAGATTTCAGAATAATATTTTTCTAAAAGCAGAGGCAGGCGGTTGCTGTCCTGTTTGCCTTCTACGATAAATACGAAGCTGACATTCATCAAATCATTTGCCGTATAGCCAAGGTCATCAAGAATGGTATCAACATTAGTGTTTTCTTTGACTATGGTATAATATTCTTCATCTAACACCACCTCTTTTATCTGTTTCGTGGAAAAATTGAAAATCAGATTTGGTGAATGTGTGGAGAAAATCACCTGGTTTTTTTTGGAAAGACGGAAGAGAATTTCACTTGCCATTTTTTGAAGCTGCGGATGCAGATATATTTCCGGGTCTTCCATCATAATAATACAAGGGAGGGTATCATCCTCTTCCACGTATGTTTCCAAAAGGGAGAGGGCATAGATACTGCGTATGCCCTCACTGAGCAGATTGATTGGGCCGACAGCACCATCGCGGACTTTGTTTCGGACAATAGTATCGATGTGCAATAGGCCCTCTAAATCGTAATTTAGGGAATACTGAATTTCCTGTGATGGACTTCCATTTGCCTGAAAGTGCTCATTAACTTTTCTGGCAAATTCATTCAAATCGGTATGAAATAATTTATATTGTAAGAGGCGTGCAGTTTCATAAAGGGTTAGTTCCTCTGGTGTTTTCTTATTAATCAGGCCAACACACTGAAAACAAAGATTACAGTGTTTAGCCTTATCAAAGGTACACTGGTTATCCTTTAGTTTTTGGAAGGATTCCTTATCATAGAAACTAAATACATCATTCTGCAATGCCTCGAGATTTCGGTTTTGGTCAATATGGTATATTTTGGGAAAGATATCTTTTATATGAGGATTATCTTTTTGAAAACCGTCGTAATACCGTATGGACTGGGCAGGGTTGATAATGCAGGTAAAAGAAATAATACCATCCTGAAAAGATGGAAAGACTGCTTTGAAGTTTTCAAACCATGCTTTATAGTCATGCGTTTTACTGACGATGCCTTTGGCATGAAAGTCACTTAAATCACTTTCTGTAAAGGCAATCTGCAGGGAAATTTTTGTAGAGCGGTTCCTGTCTAAATATTCATAGGATTCCATCTTCCTCATACCGGCGGCAATAAGAAGGGCATCAATAACAGCGGTTTTTCCTGTATTATTTTTACCAACCAGAATCAAGGAATTTTCTACATTTTTGATTTCCAGTTCACGAATGGACTTGAAGTTTTTTATTTTCAGATAACATATTTTCATAAAGAACTCCCCCTTTATAGTAATGTATGAATAAATTGCCGAATGGTGCTATTTCTTGTGGGATTTTTCCCTTGTACTTTTGGAAGTTTTCTTTCTTTTCTTTCGGACAGAGTAACCAAAGCTTCCAAGGGAATCGCCAAGGGTAAAATATGTTCCATGTGAATATGCCAGCAAATCACTGTCATTTAGATGAAAGGTTTTCTTTTCATCCATATAGTGGTCATCAACATGAACTGCAGTAACTTTAGCTATAAACATGTGATGTGAGCCAAGTTCTTTGATTTCTGTCACTTGGCATTCGATATTGACTGGTGATTCTGCAACCAGAGGACAGGAGACAGTATTCGCAGGAGCTGGTGTCAAATTGCATTCCTTCCATTTGTTTACATCTCTACCAGAACGGACACCACAATAATCTGTGGCATTTGCAAGTGCGCTGGTAGTCAGGTTAATGACAAATTCACCGGATTCTTTGATTATGGAATAGGAATAACGTTCTGGTTTCACCGAAATGGATACCATTGGTGGGTTTGTACAAACGGTTCCTGCCCATGCAATTGTGATAAGATTTGTTTTTTCGCCGTGTGCACAGCTCACTAAGACAACAGGAAGCGGATAAAGCATGTTTCCCGGTTTAAAATCTATTTTTGCCATAAATATCTCCTATTCTCTATGTGTTAGAAAAGTTTTTAGTATATTCCAAGGTGAAGAACGTTGATTTTACGTTCTTCTTAGGGTCAAAGCAGTAGTTTTGCATGGTGGGATATTATTTACTTGCAAATACTTTGCACTTTTATAATAAGTATAACATAACTTGGAAGTTTTTTTATAAGAAAAAATATATATTTTAAATTCAGAAAAAACTACACAAAATACTTCAATTATGATATCATTAAAGCTAGGTAGTAGAGAGGAAAGCGAATATATATTCGTCTTGCACTTTGTGTCTGTGCGCTGCCTGACATAAAGTTAGAGTCTATAAAAGCAGCGCAGAAATGGGGAGTATCATGGCAAATTATTTGGCATTTGAATCAATGACAGAAGGTTTGGAATCAAAAGTTAGACAGGATTTAAAGTTTAAAACCGGAAATTTTCTATGGAAGGTTAAATTCAATATACCACTTGATCCTAAGACGGTAAACAGCGTGAACTTATACGTGACAACGCTTTCTATGTCGCCGCTTAAGACAGCAATCCGGTATAATTCTTTGGAAAATGAAATTGAGATAGAACCACTTGAGCCATATGCACAGAATGAGTCTTACATATTGAACATTACTACAAAGGTAACATCACTAAGCGGTAAGCCACTGAAACAGCCATTGCAGGTGCAGTTTAAGATTGACGGCTGACCGGGAAGATATAGAAAAGGGAAAATGAATAAAATTGGATGGAATATACGCTTTCGGGAAAGAATGCTTCCTATTATAATAGGAAGCATTCTTTCTTTTTCTAATTTCAGGGAAACAGATAACTGTGTTTGTGAATAATATATAAAAATGTGCGGAAAATAGAGAAAAGGGGAAGCATATTTATAAAATATATCTTGAAAAGCAGACATTTTACCATGAATTCTTAATTTTTATGCAAAAAAGTGAAAAAAATGAGGTTACTTTTGTGAAAATTTATGGTATACTTTGCTAGGTACACGTGGGCAAATGTAATTTTTTTTTAAAAGAGGAGGAACAAATAATGAGAAAAACATTGAAAAAAATTGCAATGACAATATCTGCATCTGTCATGCTTATGGCGGTAGCTGTTACGGCAGTGCCGAATATAGCGGATGCAGTAACACCTGTCAGCAAAGCGGGTAAGAAAGCAGGAAAGGCAAAGTTTGACCCGGAGGGCACTTACCATGCTTATTTTGGACTACAGCAGACACAAACATGGATTTTCCGCGACCCTTGGTATTCAGAAACCTTGGGAATAGATGGAACATCTTTTGAAGGTACTGACTGCACGTTCAATGACTTTTTACAGTCAGGCACAGATGGGCTTGTGAAACTGGATGCTACAGTTACAGATGCCGAGATTACAGGAAATGGTTTTTATACGGTAAGTCTTGAGAATATCAATAATGGGCTTGCCTCAACAGACCCGAATGCAGCGCTTGCCATGGTTTATGTTGATACGGATATTCCAGTATCTGCAAAAGATACGGTACAGATTTCAGATGTAAAATTATACATGGATGATATGCCGATTACTCTTCCGGAAGAGGTTTTTTATAACTGGGAAGAGGAAGATGCGTCAAAATTACTTCGTTTTGATGTAGTAAACAGTTATCAGAAAGACCAGGGATATTATGAATCTCCAAGTGTAGTAGCACCGTCTGATTCTATTAAGATAACTTTTAAGATTTCAGGTATGGCTAATGACAATCCAGATGCGGTAGAGCCAACCCCGACTCCTGAACCTGAAAAAGATGATGCAGCAACAGATGATAATAAAGATGATGACAGCAGTTCCAGTTCTGGTGGCATGTCTCCGGCACTAATCGGCGGTATTGTTGTTGTTATTTTAGTAGTGATTGGTGGAGTTGTAGTAAT
This sequence comes from uncultured bacterium, assembly GCA_947643145.1. Classification (GTDB taxonomy): domain Bacteria; phylum Bacillota; class Clostridia; order Lachnospirales; family Lachnospiraceae; genus Butyribacter. The sequence continues at coordinate 24,865 of CANRVD010000010.1, forward strand.
AACAAAGAAGAAAAAGTAATTCTTCTCAGCGATAATTAGTTTGAGAGGTGAGGTGGGTTTTGTATCTCATCTCTTTTTCTCTCGGATATCTGAAAACGGGAGAGATGAAAGAATTAAAGGAGGTTGCTATGAAAGAGGAGATAATAGAGAAGAAAGGGGCGATAGACAATCTTTATGTGGTGCATAGGCTTGTTACTATTATTGCGATTGTCATGATCTTCTTTCCGATTGCTAATCCTGCTAAAATATGCGGGTTAATCAGTGATAAAATTTCATTATTTACATCTGCTGTTTCTTACTCAACTCTCACTGAGAATTGTGGAAGGCCGTTCCGTATGGGATGGACAGATGAGATGTATTTTATTGTACTTTATATTGGAGCAGTAATTGCCGTTCTTGGTTTGGTTGCAACGGGAGCAGGTGCATGCATGTCCCTTGGTAACTTAAAGTTTAAGAAGCTTGGTATAAAGTACAGCATTGGGGGGGGACTTGCAGAAATTATTGGTTATGTTGTATGTTTTGTAGCTTACATATTAGTTCAGGATACAACACGTGCAAATAAGGTAAATCCAGAGATGCCGGTAGGCGTATTTGTTTTTGGCGCCATTGCTTTGATATTAATTATTCTCTCTGTAATACTGGGAATAAAGCTGCCAAAACTGACAGAGGAAATGCCTTATGAGATGGAATCAAAATATAAGTTATTCCTAATGTTTCTGCCGTTTGCATTTTTGGCATTCTTATTCTGCTATCTGCCGCTTTATGGCTGGAGATATGCATTCTTTGACTATACATCCGGTAGTGCGCTTTCAATGGATAAGTTTGTGGGTTTAAAGTGGTTTTCCTATTTATTTCAAAATGCAGCTACCCGTGAGGATATTGTTAATGTTATGATTAATACTCTTGGAATCAGCGGGCTGAATATTCTGACGCAGTGGATTCCAATGGCATTTGCTATTTTGCTCTGCGAAGTTGGCAATATGAGGTTCCGCCGTTTCGTACAAGCATTTACAACAATTCCAAACTTTATAAGCTGGGTACTTGTATATGCTGTTGCGCTTTCTATTTTCGCATCAGACGGTTTCATCAATACTGTTGGGAAAGAGCTTGGTATGATAGAGCAAAGTGCAGGTGGTATCAATTACCTGAAGGGGGATTCCCATACATGGATTAAAATGTGGGGCTGGGGATGCTGGAAAGGTGTAGGCTGGAGCGCTATTATTTATATTGCAGGCATATCCGGTATTGACCAGTCGCTTTATGAAGCGGCTACTGTGGACGGTGCCGGACGGTTCCAGAAGATGTTAAATATTACGCTGCCGGGTCTGCTTCCTACATTTTTTGTATTACTTCTGATGGCAATTTCCGGTATCTTAAGTAATGGACTTGACCAGTATCTTGTATTTGCAAATGCGGATAATGAAAAATCCATCCGTGTATTGGATTTATATGTATACCGACTGGGTATTGGCAGCGGTAGTATACCATTGTCTACTGTAGTCGGAATGTTTAAATCGGTGATTAGTGTTATTTTGCTGTTTGGGGCAAATGCGATATCAAAACTGCTCCGTGGTGAGAGTATTATATAGGAGGTGAATACGTATGGCAAAAACAGCACAGGAAAAACTTGATGCAAAAAGAGAAAAAGAATATTATAAAAAGCATAAAAAAATGTATCGCACAAAGCCAAGCGATATTGTATTTGCAGTATTCAACTACCTGTTTTTCTCGGTATTTACATTTACTTGTATTTTCCCATTTTATTATCTGTTTATAAATACCATATCAGATAATGAACTGGTAAAAAGAGGTATGATTAACTTTTATCCAAAAGGATTTAATATTGATAACTATATTGCATTGAGGGAAGTTGGTGATTTGGGTACTTCTTTCCTGATTACAGTATCAAGAACAATTATCGGTACGGCATTGATGGTGCTTGCTTCTGCATTTGTTGGATATCTTGTAACAAAGCAGGATATGTGGCACAGAAGTTTCTGGTATCGTTTTCTTGTTATTACAATGTATTTTAACGCAGGTTTGATTCCTACTTATCTGAATATGGATTTATTAGGACTGACTCAGAATTATCTGGTATATATCCTTCCTGGTATTGTAGCTCCTTACAATATTATTCTGGTCAAAACGTATATTGAATCCATACCTGCGGAACTGGAGGAAAGCGCCTTTATAGATGGAGCGTCTTACATGACGGTATTTAGTAAGATAATATGGCCGCTTAGTAAACCAATTCTTGCAACAGTAGCTATCTTTGGTGCAGTAGGACATTGGAACTCTTTTCAGGATTCCCTGATTTATATGCAGGGCAATGACCCGATGTTTACTTTACAGCACAGATTGTATAATTACCTGAATGCTTCATCTAACCTTCAGACATTGATGAGTCTGGGCGGTTCAGCAGCACAGCAGGCTATGGATGAGGCATTGAATTCTAAGGTTATTAAATATACAGTTTCCATGGCATCTATTATTCCTATTTTCTGTGTATATCCGTTTATGCAGAGATATTTTGAAAAGGGTATTATGCTGGGCGCTGTTAAGGGTTAATAATATATGTCTGATATTGAGTATTTTGACAGATTATTGTAAATATTAATATAAAATGTAAGGAGGAATAAGGAATGCGTAAAAATTTAATGAAGAAACTGACTTCTATGCTGCTTGTTTCCAGTATGGTTGTAAGCCTGTCCGGCTGTGGCGGCGGTAAAAAGGAAGATGAGGTAATTACATTGGAAGTATACAGCCAGACAGCAAATTATTCTGGTATGCAGGCTGGATGGATTGCTGATATTTTTAAGGAGAAGCTGAATGTACAGTTAAATATTATTCCAGATGGAAACGGTGTATATGAGACACGTATGGAAGACGGGGACCTTGGAGATATCATTGTATGGAAAAATGATAGTGACCAGTATCCGGATGCTGTAAAGAATAAGATGCTTTATGACTGGAATGAGGATGATGTATTATCTGATTTTGGACCTTATATCAAGGAGCATATGCAGGAGGCATTAAAAAAGAACCAAAATCTGACTTCTGACATTACAGATGGTGAAAGGGATACTCTATATGGTTTTGGTTATGATGTTGCAACTTCCTATTCAGAACATGCATCTTTCTTTTATACATGGGATGTACGCTGGGATTTATATAAGCAGTTAGGATATCCGGAAGTAAAAAATTTGGAAGATTTCAAGAAGCTGATGAAAGATATGACAGAGCTTTGTCCAGAGGATGATTCCGGAAATAAGACCTATGCGGTTTCTTTATGGCCTGAGTGGGATGATGCTATGGTTATGTATGTAAAAGCTATGGCAACTGCTTATTATGGATATGAAGAACTGGAGTTAGGTTTAGTGGACCTGCAGACAGGTGAGTACCATGACGCCCTGGAGAAGGATGGTCCATACCTTGAAATGTTAAAATTCTTTAATGACTTATATCAGGAAGGTATGTTAGACCCTGACTCTATGACACAGAATTATGAGAAAATGATTGCAAAGGTTCAGAATGGTGGTACCATGTTCTCCATTTTTAACTATTCGGGTCAGCTTGCTTACAATAAGCCGGTTCATTTAGAGGAAGGAAAGATGATGTTTTGTATGCGGCCGGAAGAAGCTACTCCGATTGCATACGGCATGAACCCACAGGGTGGTGACAGGATTTGGACAATTGGTGCGAAAACAGAATATCCGGAAAAGTGCATGGAGGTTCTGAACTGGTTATCAACTCCGGAAGGAAAGATGATAGAAACTTATGGACCAAAGGAAATATGCTGGGATTATGATAAAGAGGGTAATCCTTATCTTACAGAGTTAGGTAAGAATTGTCAGAAGAGCAAGAGTACTACTAAAATGGGAAATGGTTATAAAGGAACATTTCAGGATGGCTCCCTGCAGATTGTAAATACAACATGGTCATTAGATGCTAAAAATCCAGAAGCAAATGGTGAAACATACAACTATATTAACTGGAAATCAACCCTTGATGAGAATAAGACAGCAATCGAGGCAGACTGGCGTGAAAAGACAGGCTGCACCGGAATCAATGATTACATGGAAAAGAGTAACTATGTATTGAAGCCGGGAACTTCTTATGCAAAGACGCCAAAGGAGCCGGAGTTTAGAACAACATGGTCCCAGGTAACGAATGAGATTAAGAATGGTTCATGGAAGGCAATGTATGCGGAGTCAGACAAAGAGTTTGATAAGATAGTCAGTGACATGACTAAGAAGTGTCAGAAATATGGCTACGACAAATGCGTAGAATGGTCTATAAAGGAGGCCAAGAGACTTAAGGCTCTGTGTGACGAATCTTTGGCTAAAATAGAAGCTGAGGAGAAAGCAGGTGCAGACTCAAATTCCGATGCGAAGAAAGAGGATGCAGAATAATATTTTATAGAAGTTTGGCAGTACTGATAGTCAATACGTGCAGCTTGTATAAAAAATATAAGGAACTGCTTCAGGCAATTCCTTTAAAGAAGGGATAGGGCTGTTCTTGTGGGAACAGCCCTTTTTCAACTTATAGGAAATTTTGCCACAGCATGGTGATCACCAAGGGAATGCGCTGCCATTCCCCTTTTTCTTGAAATGTAGCAGTGCAGCGATAAAAAGGAGAGCGATATGAGTAATTTTTTTAGTTTGGAGAGTCCGTTTTATAAGTTTATGAGCCGTTTGGCAGATATGCTAAAACTTAATATACTATGGCTTTTTGCAGGTGGAGTGGCAGAAATGTTTATCATTCAACTTGTTTTGGCTTTTTCAGGTCTTGGTGCATATCAGTTGATAAGTTATATTCCTTTGGTTATGGTAGGACCAGCAACGACAGCGGCATTTCATATTACATTAAAAATGGTGGACGAGCAGGAAGGATATATAGCAAAAGCTTATTTTCAGGCGTACCGGGAAAATTTAAAAAAAGGAACGATTATAGGCATTATTTTTCTAATCGCTGTTTATGCAATCTGGATGGATTTTCAGTTTTTCAATGCCGCAGAGCAATTAAACCAGAGTAGTATTGGATATCTAATCGTTGGAATTCTTGCATCGGTATTGGCCTTTATGCATTTGATTTATGCATTTCCGTTACAGGCACGCTATGAAAATACGGTAATTAATACATTACGCAATTCTTTTTCAATAACGATACGGTATTTTATTAAGACAATTTTTTTATTTTTTATTTCTGCTCTTTTGGTTGCATTTTTTATATGGAATAATGTTACAATGTTTTTGGGGATTTTGATTGGTCCTGCTACCCTGATGTTAGCAATCAGCGGTTTTGCAATACAGGCATTCCGGCTGATTGAATATGCGAATCGGGAGACAGAAGAACAAGGTCATTCGGAAGAGGAATAGCAAATCAGAAAATTACTTTTGCACAGGAAAATGAAAAATGGAATAAATGGTTTTTATGGCTAATATAATAATAAAAAGAATGGCGGGTGAGCTGTCACCGTCTGGATAGAATGAGTTGTAAACGGAGGGGGAGTTATGGCAGGAACCAGAATTGTTGTTCTACAGTCAAAAAAAGTCATTTATTCTTTGGTTTTACTTGGTCTTAGTATACTGGCAATCGTATTATTAGTAATAATGCTTTTACCGGGAAAGGATAAAAACGGGGAGACTGCCTCTGTACCGGATGAGATAGAGCAGGAATATGAGGCAGGCGTTTATACAAAGGAAATCCAGATTGGAGATGCTATGGTAAATCTCCAGTTGTCTTTGGACGAAGATAATGTAAAGTCTGTAGAACTGGTAAATCTGGATGAAAGTGTTGAGACAATGTATCCACTTATGCAGCCGACAGTAGATAAAATATCGAAGCAGCTGGCAGCAGGCAAGAGTATGGAAGAAATTGTAATATCAGAGGAATCTCAGTATACAGAGAAACTGATTGTACAGTCTGTAAGTGAAATGATGCAGGAACACAAAAAATAGCTTAAGAATGAATGACTGGTATTCCTGGGAAAAAGTAACCGAATGGTGTGTAGTAAACTACAGAAGGAGGAAATGTTTATGTCGCTACAATTTGTTTTGGGTGGCTCTGGCAGGGGAAAAACATATTTTATGCAGCATTTGATAACGGAGGATGCAAAAAAGAATCCGAAATGTCAGTACATATTTTTAGTACCGGAGCAGTTTACAATGCAGACGCAGAAAGAACTGATTGCCATGAGTGATGTAAAGGGTATTATGAACATTGATGTGCAAAGTTTTCTGCGTCTTGCTTTTCGTGTATTTTCAGAAACAGGTGCGGGTAATACGCCAGTGTTAGACGATATGGGTAAAACCATGATATTGAAAAAAGTTTTAATCAATTTGGAGGACCAGCTTGGTTATTTTAGTAAGAATATACATAAAAAAGGATATGTGCAGGAAATTAAGTCCTTTTTATCGGAGCTTTTGCAATATGGCGCGGATGAGCAGACAATTGATGAAATGATAGAGGCAGCGGGGAAACATCCGGTGCTTGCAAAAAAGCTTGAGGATATTAAGGTTATTTATAAAGGCTTTATGGATTACTTAAAGGAGCACTATATTACGTCTGAAGAGATTCTGACAGTGCTGGCAGATGTAACGGAGGAATCTGGTATTTTGCGGGACAGTATTGTCTGTCTGGATGGGTTTACCGGATTTACGCCAACCCAGTACCGCTTTATGGAGAGGCTGCTGCGGACTGCGGGGAAAGTATACGTTTCTGTTACGATTGACAGGCGGGAGTCGATTGTGAAAACAGGAGCGCATCATGGGCTTTTTTATATGAGCCAGCAGACGATTTGCAGATTGCGGAAAATCGCGCAGGAGAACAGAGTGGAGGTCTGTCCGGAAATATGGACAGGCTTAAAAAGACAAGAAACAAGGTTTCAGGATACAGAGGATTTATTTGCATTAGAAAATAATCTGTTCCGTTATCCATTGAAGAAAACAGAAGGTGAGATAAAGGATATTTCTATTCATGTATTAAAGCAGCCGGAAAAGGAAGTGGAGTTTGCACTGCAGCAGATTCGCAGTTTGCTGCGTGAAGGAGTTTGCCGTTACCGGGATATTGCTGTTATTACCGGAGATTTGAGCGTTTATGGAATGCTTGCAGGAGAGATTTTTGAACGTGCCGGGATTCCGTGTTTTGTGGATCAGAAAAAAAGTATTCTGGCAAATCCTTTTGTACAGATGATAGATAATGCTATTGAGATTTTTTTGTCTGGGTTTCAAATCGAAAAGGTGCTTTCCTTCGAAAAAAATCTTTTCAGCAGAGTGGCAGGAGAAGAGGTGGATTTACTGGATAATTTTCTGCGTGCCACGGGAATCAGAGGCTTTAAAAAGTGGAATGAGGTTTGGGAATGTAAGAGAGTTTTTCGTGGGGTAAGTAAAGAGGAATTAGAGAAAATTAATCTGCAGATTGATGAGGTGCGTGTGGAGTTTTTGGAGCAGATAGAGGAGCTTTATGAAACAGTAGGTACTGGGAAACATACGGTCTATGAATTTGCAAAGGCTTTTTGCGAATGGATGGTACGGGAGGAGTTTTCTTTTAAGATTGAAGAGCTTATAGAGGAGTTTACGGCAGAGAATGACCTTGCTATGGCAAGGGAGTATGAACAGGTTTATGAAATCGTACTGGGGGTATTTGACAGGCTGGTAGAGCTGCTAGGGGATGAACGGATGACGCTGCGTGAATTTAAGGAGATACTGGATACCGGATTTAGCGAGGCCAGAATTGGACTGATTCCGCCGGGGGTTGACCAGGTAGTTGTAGGTGATATTAACCGCACAAGACTTGCGCATGTTAAGTATCTTTTCTTTTTGGGGATGAATGACTGTAATATTCCAAAGAGCGGAAGCAGGGGCGGTGTGATTTCGGATTCGGAAAGGCTCTTTCTGGCAGACGAGGAGTTTGAACTGGCACCTACGACAAGGGAAAATATATATACGGAGCAGTTTTATCTTTATCTGAATCTGACAAAGCCTTCCAATCATTTGTATCTGACATATTGTGAATCAGGAAATGATGGAAAACAGCAGAATCCTTCTTATATTGTGGACAGACTGCAAAAGATTTTTCCAGAGCTTTCAGTCTGTGTAGAAAATAATAGGAAGGATAGTTGTTATCTGTTGCATAACAATATGGGAAAGGACTATCTGATTCATGGACTGCGAAACAGGGATTTTCATGAAAAGCAATGGCAGGAGGTTTTTCGCTTTTATAAAGAGAGTGAGGCGAAAAGAAAGGAGTGCCGGCAGTTAGTTGCTGCGGCTTTTTACAGAGAGGAGGAAACGGCACTTTCAAAAGAGGTGGTAAAAGCGTTATACCATGACATATTAACAGGAAGTACTTCGCAGTTTGAGCAGTATGCGGCATGTGCGTTTTCTTATTTTATGCGCTATGGACTGCATTTGAAGGAGCGGGAGGAGCATCAGGTAGAATTTTTTGATATCGGAAATATTGTGCATGAAGCGCTTGAATTGTATACAAAGGAATTGATTCAGGAGGGGAAGAATTGGAATGAAATCAGTGAGAAGGAGCAGCATATCAGGGCAAACCAATGCATTAATGCAGTGGTGGAGCGATATAAAAATGGCCTTTTATATAGTACGGAGAGGGATACGTATTTGATAACAAGGCTTCGCAGGCTTCTTGCAAGAACGGTCTGGGCGATTACGAAGCAGATGGATCTTGGACAGTTTCGTACGATAGACAGCGAAATTTCTTTTGAAATATTGCAGCATACCAGAGGAGAAGGGGTGGTGCAGGAGCTTGAGAGAGAGAAAGATGATTTGCTGCGGCTGGTTGGTAGAATTGACAGAATTGACAGCATGAAAGAGGAAGGGAAAACGTATTTAAAGGTTGTGGATTATAAAACGGGAAAGAAGAATATTTCCCTTTCGGATTTGTATTTTGGTCTACAAATGCAGTTGATGATTTACCTGAAGGCCGGGATATCGGAAATAGAGAGTAAGACAAAAACCGTTGTAATTCCGGCGGGAGTGCTGTACTACAATATTGATGACCCTATGGCAGAAGGAAAGGCAGATAAGGCAAGTATAGAAAATATTATTTTAAAAGGGTTAAAGATGGACGGGCTTTTGAATGAAGATAATCCGGTCCTTCCGTCTTTGGATTCTGGCTTTCTTGGAGAAAATGGCGGACTGGTGGCAAACAGGTCTTCTGATATTCTGCCTTTTGCTACGAATAAAGATGGCAGTTTAAAAAAGATTTCTAAAACAGTGACGACAAAGGATTTTGCAGATTTAATGGAATATACGGAAAAGAAGCTAATGGATATCAGGGATGAGATTATGGGCGGAAAGATTGCTATAAATCCATACCGGAAAACGGATTCTGCGGGTGAGACAGCCTGTGGATATTGTCCATATCACAGTATCTGCCGTTTTGACAGAAAGATAGAGGGAAATGATTACCGCACTTTGGAAAAACTTAGCAATGATGATGTAATGTACCGTCTACGAGAGGAATCGAATAACGCAGAGATGGGGTAGAGAGAAAAATAAATTTTTCACTCGGCAAGTTTGTGTTTGCGCTGCGACACAAACATTGTGTTATGCGCAAAGTCAGCGCAGAGATGAGGTAAAAAATGAGCAAAACAATGTGGACAAAGGAGCAACAGCAGGTAATTGATTTGCGTGACCGGAATATTTTGGTATCGGCAGCAGCAGGTTCAGGAAAGACGGCAGTACTTGTTGAGCGTATTATTTCTGAGATTACGGAGGGGAATTCCCCAAAGGATATCGACAGGCTTTTAGTAGTAACGTTTACAAAAGCGGCGGCGGCAGAGATGCGGGCGCGTATCGGGAATGCATTGGAAGAAAAACTTTTAGAAGAGCCGGAAAATGAGCATATCCAAAGGCAGGCAAGTCTTTTGCATACTGCACAGATTACAACCATTGACAGTTTTTGCCAGTGGATTATCAGAAATTATTTTCATGTCATTGATTTGGAGCCGTCCTTTCGTGTAGGTGATGAGACGGATTTGGAATTGATGAAGCAGGAGGTATTAGCGGAACTTTTGGAAGAAAAGTATCAGCAGGCGAGAGAAAAGAAGGAGGATGGTTTTCTTTCGTTTACTGATATGCTTTCAACGGGAAGAACGGATTCTGCGGTGGAAGAGATGGTTTTGTCATTATACCGTTTTTCGACCAGTTATCCGTGGCCGGAGGAATGGCTTGCCACGTGTAAGGAATTTTATGATTATAGCAGTACCGATGAACTGGAAAAAGGGGAATGGATGAAAAGCCTTTTGAAATATCTGGCAGCCTGCGTGACAGAGTTTTTAGATATGGCAAAGAAAGCGCTGTGTGTCTGTATGGAGACGGGAGGACCGGAGGCGTATACAGAAGCAATCAGGTCAGATATCCGTTTTTTGGAAAGCTTAAAGGAGAATGGAAGTTATCAGGAATATCAGGATTCATTTACAGCATATAATCCGGCGCGTTTGAAAGCAATCCGCAGTAAGGAAGTGGACAGTGGAAAGAAGGAATTTGTGAAAAATCTGCGCGAAAGCTATCAGAAGCAGGGGCTGGAAAAAATTAAGGAGAGGTTCTTTTTTCAAAGTATGGAAGAGATGCTTTCCGATATTCAGGTTATGGCACCGGCTGTCAGAGAGCTAGTGGATTTGACGCTTGATTTTTCTAAAGCATTTGCAGAGAGAAAGACAGAAGAGGGGATTCTTGATTTTGCCGATATGGAGCGTTTTGCGTTGGAAATCCTTTTGGAGAAGGATGAAAACGGAGCACATCCAAGTGAAACAGCAAAAGAACTACAGGAGTATTATGAAGAAATTTTGACGGATGAATATCAGGACAGCAACTATATTCAGGAGCTTTTGCTGACCAGTCTCTGCCGCGCGCCAGAAAATAAACCATATCTTTTTATGGTTGGCGATGTGAAACAGAGTATTTATAAATTCCGTTTGGCAAGGCCGGAGCTTTTTCAGGAAAAACGTGATACTTATACGAAAGAAGAAGGCCCGTATCAGAGAATTGATTTGCACCAAAACTTCCGAAGCAGGAAGAGTGTATTAGACTCGGCAAATTATATTTTTGAGAAGATTATGAAAAATAGTCTTGGTGGAATTGAATATGATGAGGATGCGAAACTTGCAGCAGGTGCTTCTTTTGCTTCCCATGAGGGAAGAACTGCGGGTAAAACGGAGATGGTTCTGATTGAGCAGAAAAGTGAAGATGCCTTTTTGCAGAAGAAATCTTTAGAGGCAGCAGTGATTGGTGAAAAGATTCGTGATATGGTACAGGGGGAAAATCCGCTTTTTGTCAATGGAAAAAATGGCTACCGCCCTGTAGAGTATGGAGATATAGCCATTCTTCTGCGCAGTCTGACCGGATGGTCGGATGAGTTTATAGAAGTGCTGAATGATATGGGAATTCCGGCATATGCAGATACGAAGACGGGATATTTTACTACTTTGGAGGTAGAGACGATATTAAACCTGCTTCATATTGTGGATAATCCGCGTCAGGATATTCCTTTGGTGGCCGTACTCCGTTCGTGCCTTGGGGAAATAACGGATGAGGAACTTGCATGGATTGGGACAATGCCAGACGGAGTAAATTACTGGGATAAGGCGGTGTATTTTTTAAAATCCCGTAAGAAGGAAGATTGTTCCATGGAGGAAGGGGATGCTGTTATTTTAGAGGAAAAGCTGGCAGCTTTTGTGGGACGGCTGGACAATTACAGGCATTATGCACTGACACATTCCGTTTATGAGCTGCTTCGCAGAATTTATGAGGAAACAGGCTATTATCATTTGATGGCAGCGATGCCTTCGGGTGAGAAGCGTCAGGCAAATCTTGATATTCTTTTACAGCAGTCTTTAGAGTTTGCGCAAAATGGGCATCAGGGAATTTATGGATTTACAAGGTACATTGAAAGCCTTAGAAAATCAAATGTGGATTTTGGGGAGGCGGCAGTAAATGGTGAGAATACGAATGCAGTCCGTATTATGACGATTCATAAAAGCAAAGGTCTGGAGTTTCCTGTTGTTTTTGTGGCAGGAATGGGAAAACAGTTTAATTTGATGGATGCCAGAAAGAGTACGATTATAGATGGGGATTACGGTGTGGGATGCGATTTTGTGGATTTGGAGCTTAGGGTGAAGCAGCCAACGCTTTTGAAACGATTTATGGTAAACCAGATTACACAGAATACTTTGGCGGAGGAAATAAGGATTCTTTATGTAGCGCTTACACGTGCCAAGGAACAGCTTATTATTACCGGAACAGTTTCGGGGCTTAATAAAAAACTGACAGGCTGGCTTGGAAAAGCCGCCCATTTGGGATTTTTTCAGCTTAGCAGTGCACAGACTTATCTTGACTGGATTATGCCTGCACTTTTAAAACGGGACAGCCTTAGTAATGCTTTGGGTGAATATCTTTCGGAAGGAGAGGAACGGGAAGCTTTTTCTACAGCAGAGAGGGATGAACTTTTTCAGGTAATGTTAACGTTTCCGGAAAATATCATACAGGATGAAAAGGCGGTTCTTGCTGATGCTGCAGAGCAGTACAGGGCATTGGAAAATTGGAATTTGTCCACAGTATATGATGAAAATATGCGTCAGGAGATAGAGCGGCAGTCAGCGTACTGCTATCCGTATGAAGCGGATACCACACTGCCTGTGAAGGTATCGGTGACGGAGCTGAAACGCCAGTCAGAGGGAAGATGGCAGCAGATAGAAGAGGATGGAGCAAGGGAATTGTATGATAATACTTTTATTTGCGAAGCCGATAAGGCTACAAGAGAGGGAGAGCCGATAGATACCGAAGAAAGAGGGGAAGATAAAAGGATTTTGCAGCCTGCGTTTTTAAAGGAAAATCAGGAGGCAAGCCAGGCAACGAGAGGAACTTTGTATCATTTGGTTATGGAACATTTTCCATATCATTTGATGGAGGGGAAGGCATGGAAGGCAGAGGATTTTAAGGCATTTCTTAAGAAAATGGTGCAGGATGGCTATATGAGTGAGGACGAGAGCCGTCTTTTAGATGTACAGAAATTTGCCTCATTTGCAAAAAGCAGAATTGGCAGAAGGATGTCTGCTGCGCAGAAAAAGGGATTTCTGCGTAGAGAACAGCCATTTATGCTTGGACTGAATGCAGATGAAGTATACCAGGAAAGTACCAGTAAGGAGATGATTATAGTACAGGGAATTATTGACGCCTTTTTCTTTGAGGAGGATAAAATAATACTGGTGGATTATAAAACAGATTTTATACGGACCGGGCAGGAAAAGGAACTGGCAGAACGGTACCAGACACAGCTTTCCTATTATGCGGAGGCGTTAGAACGCCTGACGGGCCTTCAAGTGGCAGAAAAAGTGATTTATTCTTTCACGCTTGGAAAGGAAATTGTGTTGGAGTAGTAAGAAAATGGGGCTGCTAGGAAATAAATTTTTCGTACTAGATATTGGTATCTATGAGATAATAAAAACCATATCTTGTTGAAATTTCCTATTTCCCGACAGCCCCAATGATTAAGGTTGGATTGCTTCTAAATCCTGCATCCAGATTCTTACGGAAGCATCGCTTGGCATACGCCAGTCTCCACGCGGGGATAGTGCGACGCTCCCTACTTTTGGGCCGTCCGGCAGGCAGGAGCGTTTAAACTGCTGGGAAAAGAAACGGCGGTAAAAGGTCTGAAGCCATTTATATATTGTGGCTTCATCGTAAGTTCTGGCAAAAGTATGCACAGCCAGCCGATAGATTTTGGACGGTGTAAAGCCAAAACGCATCATATAATACAGGTAAAAATCGTGTAATTCATATGGTCCGACAATATCCTCTGTTTTTTGGGAAATTTTTCCGTCCTTTGGCGGTAAAAGTTCCGGACTGACCGGAGTATCTAAAATATCCATCAAAATGTCGTGAAGTTTTTTATTTGTAGTAGTCTCGGCATAATAGAGCACAAGATAACGAACCAGTGTCTTAGGTACGGAGCAGTTTACGCCATACATGGACATATGGTCGCCATTATAGGTTGCCCAGCCAAGCGCAAGTTCAGACATATCACCGGTACCGATTACCATTCCGTTTCTTTGGTTAGCCAAATCCATGAGAATTAATGTTCTCTGTCTTGCCTGTGAATTTTCATAAGTAATATCGTGTACGGATTTGTCGTGCTCAATATCCCGGAAATGAAGGTCAACTGCTTCATGGATAGGCACTTCTTTTAAGGTAGCACCGAGTGTTTTTGTCAGTTCACAGGCATTTTGATAGGTGCGGTCTGTTGTACCAAAGCAGGGCATGGTAACAGATAAGATACCGCTTCTGTCAAGACCCAGCATATCAAATGCTTTTGCTGTGACAAGCAATGCCAGCGTAGAGTCCAGCCCACCGGAAATACCGATTACGGCATTTTGGCAGTGCGTATGTGCCAGACGCCGTTTCAGTCCCAGTGCCTGAATGCTTAGGATTTCATTACATCTGCGGTCACGGTCTGTTTTGTCCTGTGGGACAAACGGAGTCGGCGCAAAATTTCTTGTAAGCTCTGTATTTTCTATACTCTGATAGGAAAAGGTTATGATTTGGTAATTATCTACAGGGGTTGTCCCGCCAAAAGTCCCCATACGGCGGCGTTCGCTAATCAGTTTGCCGAGGTCAATTTCACTGCAAATGATTTCATTGGAAAAACGTGCGCTTTCTTTTAACAGGTTGTCATTTTCTGCAATCAGATTGTGGGCAGCAAACACTAAGTCGGTGGAAGATTCCCCTTCCCCCGCATCTGCATAGACATATCCACAGATAAGGCGCGCAGACTGGTTGCAGACAAGTTCTCGACGATAGATATCCTTGCCTGTTGTCTCGTCGCTGGCAGAGAGGTTGGCAATTACGGTTGCGCCCGCCATCGCATGGCTGCAGGAAGGCGGAACAGGCATCCAAAGATCTTCACAGATATCTATGCCAAGTACAAATTCCGGCAGATTTGCCGCTTTGAAAAGAAGATTTGTACCAAAAGGAATATCCTTTCCCTGCTCTCCAAGCTCTGGGATTTGAATACTCTCGTTTCCAGCGGCTGGTTTTGCAAAGTGGCGTGCCTCGTAAAATTCAGAATAATTCGGAATATTCTGCTTTGGCACAATGCCAAGAAGAATCCCTTTATGGATGACTGCGGCTATATTGTATAAGGAATTTCGCAGGAAAAAGGGCAGGCCGACTACGGTTACCATATCCATAACAGCAGAGGCGGCTAAAATCTGTTTCAGTCCGGCTAAACTTTCCTTTAATAAAATGTCCTGTAAAAAAAGGTCATTACAGGTATACCCGGTCAGGCAAAGCTCCGGGAAGACGGCAAGTTTGGCGCCTGCCTTCTGTGCAGCCTCCATACTTTTTATAATCTGGCTTGTGTTATTTGTGGTATCTCCAACTAAAATATCAGGAGTGATTGCGGCTGCTTTGATAAATCCATATTTCATAAAATGACCATACCTTTCTTGTGTTATAATGGGATTACTTCGGAAGTTAAATATCACAATTTTTACTTCGCAGAATCTTGCGATATTTAACTTCCGAAGTAATATCAGATAATTTAACTGCCTTAGCAATATATTGTCCAAAGAATAATTTAATTATTGCAACATTCATACTATAGCATGGTTTTTTTGAAAAAGAAAGCGTGGGGAATAGTTCTTATATGTGAACAGCAACAGAGTAGTTTCAAGAGTATATTTTCATTGTGAAAGTAGCATAATTATGCTATAATTTATTACAAAAATGGATATAGCGACTTGGTTGTTATGAGTAGTGAATTATATGACAAATTTGCAAAAACGAATCGCATCGACCAAGCTATTTATGAATCTGAGAAGGAAATATTAAATGGAGCCGAAGCAGTGGATGCGGATATTATAAGAAAAAGCATCAAATGATGAATGTATTATCACTTAGGTAACCCGTAGGCAGTAAAGAAATGGAGGAATAATATGAAAGAAGAACGTAAATCAAAACAATTTGCGGGGATAGGAAATGCTTTGGTGTTGTTTTTATGGGATAGAAAAGTTCTCGGTATATGGAGATACGCCAGCAAAAACACTTTAGCGTTTTTGTTAGGGCACAAGCGAAGTCTGTGCCCTTTTTTATTAGCAGTGGCATGGCTTTTTCTTTCTACGCCTGTGACAGCGGCAGCACCGTTAAATGAACCACTGGATTCCAACAATCCGGTTTATTTTTATGGCGATACGATTGAATACAAAGGGGAAAGCATCAAACTTGGTGAAAATGCTATCTACATAGATGGTACGTTAAGTGATGAAATGTGTAAACAATATAAGTATGTATACAATGATTTTGTAACTGCTTATAATGAGGGTGCAATTACAAGCGGCACACAGGACAAGCCAATGAATGTATATCTTGCGCCCTATGTATACTGGATCGATAATCCCGATGACCCGGAAGTCAGGGAAGGGGTGAATGGAGATAAGGTACCGTACGGTCTTTGGATGAACTGTAGTTATCTTTCTCTGAATGGTCTGACAGATAATCCTGAAAACGTAGTCTTTGCGGTAAACCGCGGACAGAATGCGGGAGCGATTGGAAACTTTACTATGTTTTTTATCAATGGAACCGGAACCCATACAGAAAACCTTACTATGGGAAATTACTGCTGTGTGGATTTGAATTATCCATTGAAGCCGGAACTGGGACGTGAAAAGAGACAGACAGCAATTACCCAGTCACAGCTTATACTGACAAATGGTTCAAAGATTACGGCAGAGAATTGTAATTTTATCAGCCGTTTAAATTCCTGTCCATTTGTAGGCGGAACAAAAATTCTTTTTCAGGACTGTCATTTTGAATGTACAGACGATTCCTTACCAACGAGTGCAGTTTACGTAAAATGTGATTTTGATTTTTACAGCTCAAAGCCTTTTTACAATACTACAGGAACCGGTTCTGTTATGCTTGGCTGTACATTTAATATCAAGCACAATGCTGACCAGTATCTGACTAAGGTTGGTGGTGTGGTTGCCATTATTGATGGTATATTTAACAGCAGTAAAAAAGACCAGTACATTGGATGGACACCTGACCCTGCACCGTCCCTTCGCTGCTATGCCGGAAATATTACGGTAAATTATAATTATACAGATGAAAATGGAGAAGCAAAGCAGGAAACGGTTTCCAATTACCAAATGGATTCCAGACAGCCGTATGATACGGTAGATATCACAGGAAAAGCAGCAATGGATGCATACCGGGTAGAGTATAATAATGAAATTATTTATAATGTATATAATCTGCTTAAAGGTGAGGATAATTATGACCCTATGAATCAGAAAACAATTTTGGAAGCAGCATCTGCGGCAGCAGGAAAAGATTATACAGCCCTTCCAACTATTTTAAGATGCAGCTCAAGTTCGGTTACGCTTTCAAGTGGTGATACGCTTTCTGTTTCAACAACACCAGGCGGTTTTACAAATACAGAGGATTCTTCACATGGAAAAATCACATGGGAGGCAGAAGATAGTTTAAAGGATTTTATTACCCTGAAAGATAATGGGGATGGAACCTGCATACTTACCTGTAAAAATGAAGGACTGACCATTGCAAAGGGAATGATTTACGCAAGGGAAGAAAACGGGCTTTGCTCCGGCGTTTATATTACTGCTGCACCAGAAACACAGCCGGCACCAAAATTCGTATCAAAACCTGTTATGACATTGCCGGTGGATGGAGTGGTTAACCTGCAGTATTCGCTGCCAAATGAAGAATTATTATCAGATTATTCAGATATTAAATGGTACCGTTGCAGCGATGCAAAAGGAAAAGAATGTGCATTAATCTCTGTATCTCCAGAAAATGCACCAAAGAAGTCATATATGTTAAACTATGGAGATATTGGATATTATATTAAGGCAGTCATTACCCCAAAGCAGTTATGCACATATGCAGGAGAAGAGGTTACGGTTATTTCAGAAAAAACAGTAGCAGCATCTGACGTAACGGCAAGTCCATTTACATATTCTACTGACTTTTCT
Organism: uncultured bacterium; assembly: GCA_947643145.1. Lineage (GTDB taxonomy): Bacteria > Bacillota > Clostridia > Lachnospirales > Lachnospiraceae > Butyribacter. The sequence goes on from CANRVD010000010.1 coordinate 42,884, forward strand.
GATTTTGGTTATAAAAGACAGCCACAGATTATACCGGGATTTTGGACCAGAGATGTATACCGGGCCTGGATGACAGAGGAAGAGGGAAAGACAACTTATGCAGAAGGCTGGACATATGGACTGGGTGCAGTTGGTTACGGCTCAGAAAATCTCTACGGACTTATGACAATGGACAGAGGTGCAAGATTATTATATACTCCGCCAAAAGGAACTTATGGGGATATGGAGCTTACCCTTGTTGTAAATCCAGAGAAAAATGCAGGGCAGGGATTTGGAAGTGCCAAACAGTATATGGATATTTATATTAAGTTTGATACAGAAACCCTGACTGGTTATGCACTTCGTTTGGAAAGAATCTCAAATCTGGACTGTGGTGTGCAGGCTGCTCTGATAGCTTATGACAAGGAAAATGTAACATATATCAGTGATAAAGTTACGACCTCTGCTTATAATGCAGAATGTACCATAGCGCTTTCCATAAAGAATGGTGTTTTCAGCGCTAATATTTCTACTACGCACGAGCAGAGTGAAAAGCAAATCAATGCAGGGTTAAAACACAGCGTAGAACTGAGTGCTTCAATTACAGAAAATGCATATGGCGGAACAGGAATCTTATGTACCGGGACAGCTCCGGTAGGAAACAGGCAGATGTTTAATGCACTGACAGTGAATTGGGATGTACAGGGCGCTAAACTTGATACTCCGGTTCCGGTGAAGCTTGGGGAAGATGATTTAGATGATTCAGAGGATGGCAGCAAAACGAAGCTGAAAAAGGGTGCGACATTTACTTCTGGAAATGTTAAATTTAAAGTTACCAACAATGCCGTAAACGGCAAAGGAACCATTATGGCAGTTGGAATAACGAAAAAGAGTTTAACATCTGTTAAGCTTGCCAATACTATCACTTACAAGGGCGTTAAGTACACCGTTACGGGAATTGGAAAAAATGCATTTGCAAAGTGCAGCAAAATGAAGAAAATTACAATTGCCATCACGAAGTTAAAGACTGTACAGAAAAATGCGTTCAAAGGAATTCATAAAAATTGTGTGATTAAGGTTCCAAAAAAACAGTTTAGCAGTTATAAAAAACTATTGAAAAACAAAGGACAAAAGAGTACAGTAAAGATTAAAAAAATGTAAGAAGAATGCCTGTGTCGGCGAAACAGGCATGATTGGAAAAGTGAAAGAAAAAAAAGAAGAAAATGGAGAGAAAAATGGACTGGTTATACCGGATTTTTTATACTGTATTTTCACTTGGAATTCTTATGGTCTTACTGCTGCCTTTTGTGGCAGCAGTAAGATTTCTCTTGAGAAATTTTAGAAAAAAGTATACCGTTTGGATTTGGTGGATTTTTCTTTTAAGGAGTATCTGCCCGGTTTCCCTTTCCAGCGCATTATGCATTGTACCGTCATGGAACAGATTATATCACCGGATTCTAAATCAGATGGGGCTTACGATTAGAGACGGAAAAGGAATTATGCGAAGCTGGATAGCGGTATTTAAAAATGAGATAGCTGCTGCAGATACTTTTATGATTTGCAGCATTATTTGGGTGGCTGGTGTAATAGGAATTTTACTTTTTGCCCTGATAAATACCCATAGGATAAAAAAAGATTTACAGTCTGCGGAAATGCTTGTAGAAGGCATTTATGAAACAAATCAGGCTGCAGTGCCGATTCAGTTAGGATTTTTTCGAAGGAAGCTTTACGTGCCGGATGGCTATCTTGCAAAAGAAATGAAATGGATTCTGCGTCATTTTGAAATGCATTGTATGGATGGAGCAGCTCGTTTTTTTATGCTTATTGTGATGGCAGTACACTGGTTCAATCCAGTAATGTGGATTTATTATTACTGGTGGAATCAGGACATGGAGATGGCAGCAGATGACAGAACAGTCAGAGGAGAAGCTGCATCAGGGAGAAAAGCATATGCACAGGGATTGATTAATTTTGCAAAGGAAAAGAAACCGGTACGTGGTATGGCAATTACAAGTGGGCCGTTTTTTGTAGGAATCCGCGAAGAGAATATGAGTAAAAGGGCTTACCGTATAATGTATCAGGGCGGGGTGAAAAATTCGGACACCCTTTTTGCATTTCTGATTTTTTCATTGGTAATTGTTTTCTGTTTCCTTCTAAGACCAATGCAGATTGCCTGGAACGGTGGTACCTGGGGAAATGGCAGGCAGGAGAAAAAAGAGGAGAAATTGTTTCCCGAAAAGGATGACAATGTAATAACAAAGATGAATACAACGTCTCCAGAGGGACTGGATATCGTGATTCAGTTGGAAATGGAGGATGGCGAAGAAAGGGAACAGGGTTATCAGGGAGATTTTGTTTTAAAGATGTATGATAAGCTGGAAAATGAAATCACTTCCCGCAAGGTAGGAAATATTTTCCCGGATTTGGAAGAGGGAAAACAGTATTTTTCAAAAGATGTCACACTTTGTATCAGTGATTATAATAATGATGGGGTACAGGAGCTTGTACTTGGACAGAGGGTAGAGGATGCTTCTGCCATGGAAGAGGGAAGTGAAACAGAATACCAGACCTATTCCTATGTTCTTTTAAACCTTGAAAATAAGTCCTTTGAGATTTTGTGCAGGGATATTAGTGCGGCAGGGGATGCGACAGTTCTTAGTGAGTCTGTTCCATTTGAAAAGCCGGAGGGAATTGATACGATTTTTATGGTGCCAAATAAGGAAGAAACGGATTATTATGTCTGGAATGATATAAAAAAGACATATGAGAAACGGGAAATGACAGAAGAGGATTTAAAGACATATCAGGAGAAAGCAGAAGCAGGGACAAACAGTGGGGAAGTACAGGAACATACTTTGGAGGATACAGCAGGCAATACGGTTATGCTGGTTTCTGCAAAGCCTGATAGTACTGGGAGTGAGGTGATTCAGTCCGTTGTTCTTTTTCCAAGAGGAGACTCTAAAAAATTTGAAGATATTCAGGGCTATTATTGTGATTTGAAATGGATTTCTTCTGAGAAGGAAAAAGACCGTTATGCGCAGTTAATATATAATGGAACAAAATCCCAGACTTTTATTGTATACGATACAAAAAGGAAAACGGTTTATTACCGTCATGAGGATGGCGCGGATATGTTAGGGAATATATTTAAGCAGTATAAGGAAACGGAGATTACATTTAATGACACCGATGCTGTTATTTATGAATTAGCAGACAAGAAAGAAGATGTTTTGACAATCAGCTTTGTGGCAAGTGCGGATGGCGATATTACAGTCAAGGGCAGTTATGATTATGATATTCTAAAAAAGAAGGCCTCTAATCTTGCTTTTTCAAGAATAGAGGAGTAACTTTATAATTTCATCTTTTCACATATTTCATCGTATAGGAAATTTTTTGGTATGTGGAGGTAGGCCAACAAGAATTGCGAAGCAATTTTCAAACACGCTCTAGGGCACAAGCGAAGTCTGTGCCCTTTTTATAATAAGGGGGAGAAAAAGGCATGATAGTATTACAAAATATCAGTAAGTATTATTATACGGATACGCCTGTTACACTTGCTTTGCGCAAAGTTCATCTGGAATTTTGCAAAGCGAGTTTGTGGCAATTACAGGGGAGAGTGGCAGTGGAAAGTCTACGCTGTTAAATGTAATCAGCGGTATAGCAGGTGATGATGAAGAGGACTTAATTTATGGAAGAATGCCGGAAAAAGCTTGGGAAATTGTAGGTATTTGGAATTGCGAAAGGAAGCATTATTCAGGCATATCTTCTGAATCTGCTGATTAGTTTTATTCCGGTCTGCCGGACTTTGTCTAAACCACCTGCAACCTTGGCAGCAAAGGAGTAGAAAGCCGCGTCTGTTGCTTTCAGCTTATGCTTTTAAGAAAATGTCCTGTGTAAACCGGGCAAAAAACTAATGAGAATTAATTGAAATTGAACGTTGCACTAGAATTTTTCAAGGCTATGTCGTATAATAGGAGTATTGAAAATATTAGAATGCGGATTGGAGGAAAGGAATCATGAGATTGATTACACGTTCAGATTTTGATGGATTAGCCTGTGCGGCTCTGTTAAAAGAAGCTGGTATTATTGACCATTGGAAATTTGCACATCCGAAGGATTTACAGGATGGTCTGGTAGAGGTAACGGAAGATGACTGTTTGGCAAATGTTCCATTTGTAGAAGGCTGTGGACTTTGGTTTGACCACCATAGCAGTGAGCAGGAAAGACAGCAGTTAGAGGGGAAATATAAGGGAGAGAGTCGTATTACTCCGTCTTGTGCACGTATTATTTATGAATATTACGGTGGCAGGGAGAAATTTCCGCAGTTTGACGATATGATGGAAGCTGTGGATAAGGTGGACTCTGCAAATTTAACAATTGATGAGATTCTCCATCCAACAGGCTGGATTTTGGTTGGATTTATTATGGACCCGCGTACCGGGCTTGGACGTTGGAGAAATTTCCGGATTCCTAACTATCAGCTTATGGAGGAATTGATTGATGCCTGCCGTACAAAAACCACAGAAGAAATTCTTTTGATGCCGGATGTGTTGGAACGTATTGATACATACAATGAGCAGAGCGAAAAGTTTCAGGAGATGGTGAAGGCACATACGCGTGTAGATGGAAAGGTTATTATTTCTGATTTACGTGGAGTTGACCCGATTTATTCCGGTAATCGCTTTATGATTTACAGCATGTATCCTGAGCAGAATATTTCTGCATGGATTGTGTCAGGAAAAGGCGGAAAGGGATGTTCAGCAGCGGTAGGATACAGTATCTTAAACCGTACATCTGATGTAAATGTAGGAAGCCTGATGTTAAAGTATGGTGGCGGCGGACATAAAGCAGTTGGAACCTGCCAGTTTACTGACGAGAATATGGATACCGAGCTTCCTAAAATGTTAAATGAACTGATTGCTATGAGCAAATAATGAAAAAGGTTTGAAAGTTCCATTAATGCATGAAAGAACCATACTAAGTGGAACTAATTTAAACCTAAGAAGAACGCAAAAGCAGCGTTCTTCACGTTGGATATGCCGGGAGATTTCCTGATAAGATAATGGCAGGCAGTTCAGTGAGAAAGGAGGCGTGCTGTATGAAACATATAAAAGGCAAGAGGGATATGGCTAGAAAAAATAAAAAGGCAAGAGGGAAAGCAGGAAAAAAGCGTAAAAAAGAAGAGAAAGAATATGTAGTATCGAATCATTTGAAATTCTTAAAAAATATGAGTGTGCGCTTAAAAATCATGATTCCAATTGCTTTGTTAGCAATCCTTCTGGTTGGCTCCTGTGCTGTCAGCATTTATGAATTAGGGAGGATGATGTCTGCAAGTTCAAAAATATCTGATTATTTTAATAAAGATATTTCAAATTTGGAACGTGTTTACTCAGATTTTGAGTCAATGCAGAAACTGGCATTTGCACATTGTATTGCGGAGGAAGAGGAAGCAATGGCTGCGTTAGAGGATGAGTACCAGACTCTGCGGCTGGAGATTAACTCAATCAGTGCAAAGCTTGGAATGCATATGGATGACAAAAAAGAGCTGGATATCTATAGCAATTTTAAGCGGAGATATAATTTATACATAGAAGATTATAACAATCTGATTACCTATAGCAGTGCAAATTATAAAAAGCAGGCGATTGAAATTGCAAATACAACGCTGACGGATGCAGGTAAAGAGATTCACGGGCAGATTACAGCAATCGTTGAGCAGAAGCAGGCTGCCAGAGACAGTGCTGTTCAGTCGCAGAAGAAGGTATATTCTGCGGCAATCGTGATTGCAATTGTAATTATGGTAATTGCCATTGTTGTTGTATTGTTTTCAATAGCAGTCTGCTGGGCTGAGATTACAAGACCGATTATGGCTATTAACAGGAAGCTTCGTGCGGTTATTACGAGCATTAAAAATGAGCAGGGAGATTTGTCATTGCGTGTGCCTGTACGTGGTACGGATGAAATTGGCGAGATGGCAAATGGAATTAATATATTTATAGAAACTCTTCAAAATATTTTGCATCAGATTTCCGGAAATTCCAGTAAGCTGGAAGAAACGGTTGGAGTAGTAGTTCAGAGAGTTGCTACAGCAAATGATAATTCTAATGATATTTCTTCTGTTTTGGATGAATTGTCTGCTTCTATGGAAGAAATTTCTTCTACCCTTACAACAATCAGTGCAAGTGCTGATAACGTTGATGATAATGTGATAAACCTTGCAAATTCCTCCAAGACCTTGGTTGAATATGTTGTTGATATGCAGAAACGTGCTGAGAATCTGGAAGGAACAGCGGTTGAAAATAAGCAGAATACCAGTGTCGTTGTAAATGATATTATAGATAATGTCAAACAGGCTATTGAAGACAGCCGCCGTGTTGACAGAATCAATGATTTGACGGATGAGATTTTGAGCATATCCAGTCAGACGAATTTATTGGCATTGAATGCTTCTATTGAAGCAGCAAGGGCTGGTGGGGCAGGAAGAGGTTTTGCGGTGGTGGCGGATGAGATTCGCCAGCTTGCAGATTCCAGCCGTGAAACGGCAAATAATATTCAGAGTATTAACAATATGGTTATTATAGCTGTAAAAGATTTGATTGCCAGTTCCGATTCTATTGTAAAATATATTAATGAAAATATTCTTCCTGATTATGATGGATTTGTTAATGCAGGTAAACAGTACAGCAAAGATGCAGAGCATATTAATGAGGTAGTAATCTGGTTTAATGGTATGGCCGAAGAATTGCAGCGACTGGTTGAAAATATCAATTACTCAATTAATGGTATTGCTACAGCCGTTGATGAGAGTACAAAGGGAGTTAGCGAAGTTGCTATGAATACGAATGATTTGGTTCGTGAAATTACGCAGGTAACGGAAGCTATGGATGACAACAAGAAGATTGCCATATCATTAAATTCACAGACAGAAAATTTTATTAATCTTTAGAATAGATCAAAGGGTGGATACAAGAAGTTTCAACTTCTTGTATCCACCCTTTGACTGTTTCATTTAGCATGGCCTTATATGCGAAAGTGAAACTTCAAACTTTATTTAAAGGAATACAAGAGATAATCGGATTCTGTACCAATTCTCAAGGTTAAACTTTTTTTAGCTTTTGCAACTTTCTTTGGAACTGCAAAAGCAATAATCCCACTTTTAGAAGTTAGAGGATTGACAGAAGTAGCGACTAAGTCTTTATCATAACTAAAAAGCTCCAATGGTTGATATTCATACTTATCCTTATAATAAAGCGTTGCAGTAAGCATTTTGTCTTTGTAACCTACCTTTGGAAGAAAGGTGTCTTTCTTTTTGCCATTATTACGGACAGTAGCTGTAATACAGATAAACTGGTCTCCTTTGTCTGGCTTAAAGACACGATATGCGCCATTTTTAATTTGCGCTTTCTTCTCTGCTTTCTTCACGCAGATTTTCCAATCACCTGTCGTCCCTTTTTTACCAAGTTTTAGAACGGTTTCTTTTGGGGCAGGTGTGGCAGAAACCACAGGAGTTGGTGTCGCATCATCTTTAGAAGTTGATGGAATGTTTTCTGTTACGTTTTTCACTGTTTTTGAGATGTTTTTGGCGGAACAGCCTGTCAGTACCAGACAAAAGCAGGTTCCAAGTAATAGTAAAGCCTTTTTCATTTCTTCCTCCGTTCTTTGGTGTTTTGTACCAAAAATATTATTTCCTACAATAGGATAAAGGAAGATAATGGAAAAATCAAGTTTTTTGCTTGATTTCATCAACAATATTTGCATGCAATAATTCTCGGCATGACAGTAACATAATCAGTACACAAACTATAACATTAATGAAAATCATTATAAGGAATGGAAGTATTGGAACATTATTGTTTACTATAATATAGCGAACAACGTGCTGCATAATACCTGCCAGTATTTTTTGGCAAATAACAGTCAGCACTATCATAGAGATACTGGTTGCCATACCATAAAAGAATCCTTCTTTTATCAGCATTTTGCGAAATCCCGTCTCTGTAATCCCCATTGCGCGAAGAATTCCTAATTCATAGCGCCTGGACTGGATTTGGTGTTTCATGCTGTTTATTGTGTGCAGCAAACTGATAAAAAACAGTATAATGGCTATTCCATGAAAAAAATATACTTTTTGCATTAAAACAGCATTTTTCTTATCAATGTTAATGGTATTATCATTTATTACACATCGGTTCAGACTGGAGAAAAAAGGTCTGAGTTCTTCTATAACATCTTTACTGTCTGCGGATTCCTGCAAATTTATATTTACATTATTATAATCTGTAATATCATAGTTGGATTTCATCATCTGCTGCGGCATAATAATACTTACGATATCAGTGCCAGCTCCGATAAACTCGTCTGTTTCTCCCATGCATCGGCTTACGATAGCAGATACAACAAAATCTTTTTCAATATAATTATCATCATCGGACTGAAACTTTAACAGCTCCGTATCATCATGTACAGTGTTTTTAGGGACTTTCAGGGCTATATGGTCACCGGGATGAATATCAATTCCGTCATAGTACCCGGCGCCATCCATAAGTGTTTTTAAAATTACATGATTATTTTGCGTCATGGTATCAGGTTCAATACTTCCTTCTAACAAATATTCAGACAAGTCGGATAGCTGCTGTTCCTCATATCCATATACATTTACTTTAAGTTTATAATTAAGCTCGCTTTGCTTGGTGATAATTCCGTTGTATTTTTCCATAATATCCCTATCCGGTGCTGCGTCAGAATCGTTAGATACCTCTGGATAAAATTCTGTCCATTGGAATATTCCATTTGTTAAGGGTACCTCGCCTAATGTATAGGATACAGGAAATAAATCTTTTATTCCTTCTATCTTTGTTTCTTTTATATGATTGATAATATCTTTTGGGATTACCTTACCTAAATCATCATCTTCAATGGAAACATTAATATCCGTGTAAAGTCCATCATCTGTCTGCATGGCATGTATATTATTTTGTTTCGCATTATCTGCAACATAAGTAGTGCAGATAAACAGAACCCCTCCTAGTGAAAGGGAAATAATAATTCCGATAAAGGTAGAACTTTTTGCCAAAATAAATCTTTTGCTAAGAACGCCCATGAGGTTATGTCTTTTCAGGCAGATAATTTTACGGTTTTGCTTGCCGGAATAATTTCTTATTTTTTCTGTTTGTGTATCTTTACGCATATTGCGGGTGGTTATCATACAGCATAACAATAAAAAGATAAAAAACAAAATAAATCCCAAACACAGAGAACTGGTATCAACTTTAAATTCTCCGTTATAAAGTGCTTTGGCTATCATAATTCCCAAAATGCTTCCAATAAAGTAGGCAGGAAAAAACAGGAGTAGTAGTTCTGCCAGTATCATAGCGAACATATTTTTTTCTTCGATACCTAATACTTCCAGTATTCCGTATTGGCCTATTCTTTTTTCAACAGTAACCTGAAGGATGCTGTGAATAATAAATATACCAAATATAAAAATTACGGCAAAAACCATCTTTTGTAAAATATTTGAATTGTTATCTAATGTTCCCAGAAAAAAAATGAGTTTTCCCTCTTTTAACTGTGATGCGGTACGGATAATATCTACGAAGGTCTCTTTTGGCTCCGCTCCGATATATGTGGCAATCCCATCATTCATTTCCCAGTCTGCCAGATGGATTTGATTTGTCTGTAAAAATGTTTGGAATTGCTCATAAGCGCGCTTTTTATCTGAAAACTCCAGATAAAAGAAGCTGTTTGCGCCCATTTTTATGATTGTATTTTGAGTCGAAAATACCATGATGGAATTGTCATCTGTTTTTGCACCTTCTGAAATAATCCCTGTTAAAATATACGTGTTATCTCCCAGTTTTAATGTGTTCCCTAATGTATAATCCATATCCAGATTGTGAAGTGCATAGTAGTCCAGTGCGATTTCATTTGGTTTTTCAGGATATTTTCCTTCCAGCAAGGTCCTTCCTGTCATTTTAAAATAGGCGTTATCCCCATAGCAAAAGGTTATATTTTGATTATCATTTTCATACTGCTTTGAGCAATATAAACCTATCTGTTTTAAATTAAAAGTATCATCGGAATATTTGATGCCATTTTCTTTTGCCAGATTTTCAGAAACCGATATTGCATAATTCCAACTGCCATATTCTTTTTTGGCATTTGTGTAATCTGCATTATGGTTGCTGTATATCAGAGAAGCGATTCCGTTCAGTAATAGAACCGACATAGAAATTCCCAAAAATAAAATAACCGTCTGTTTCTTATAGTAACGTATATAGGAAATTGCCAGCTTTATCGTGTTAGGCATAAAATCCACCATCCTTTCCGTTTTCCAAAAGGAATCCGTCCTCAATGCGGATAATTCTGTCACAGCTTTGTGCGATAATTTCATTATGTGTTACCATAAGAATTGTTTGATTGTACTGTTTTCCGCTTGTTTTCAAAAGGCTGATTACATCATTTGTAGTCTTGGAATCAAGGTTTCCGGTCGGTTCATCAGCAAGGATAAGAGAAGGTTTATTGGCCAAAGCCCTTGCGATTGCAACCCTCTGCTGTTGTCCGCCAGATAATTCACTGGGATATTTCGTTCGTTTGTCCCATATTTTCAGATCCTGTAGTAATTGCTTAATATATGCATGGTCAATATGCCGTCCCCTGTCAAAGGAAACAGGCAGCGCAACATTATCATATACATTTAATACCGGCATTAAACTATAATTCTGAAAAACAAAACCAATATTTCTTCTGCGGAAAATTGCCAGCTCTTTCGCTTTGAGTTTTGCAATATTTTTTCCCTGAATCTTAATTTCACCTTTGGCTGCAGTATCTAGTCCACCAATAATATTAAGCAGTGTACTTTTTCCAGAGCCGGAAGTGCCTAATAATGCGACAAACTCACCCTGATTAATTTGAAATTCAATATGTTTCAGCGCTTTTACCTGATTTTCGCCTTTGCCATAATTTTTGCTTAGATTTCTTATCTCTAAAATTGCCATATGATTGTCTCCTTTGCTATTTTTTTATAATAAAGCTAAATATTAATAGATTCGCCTTATCAATTTGTGACAATAGGTTTGCTGGCGAAGCCTGCAATCTATTGTTTTCATAATAGCCGATGTTCTTTACAGAAATCCTACAGGGAGCAAAAAGATTCTAACAATTTTGTAGGAATACTGAAAAAACACTTCCCTTTCCGATTTCTGATTTGACAGTCATATAACCTTTTTCTTTTTCCAGTATTATTTTTGATAAATATAAACCTATCCCGGAGCCTTCGATTTCATTTACCTTCTCACTGCGATAGAAGCGGTTGAATATATATGGAATATCTTCTTTTGAAATTCCTATTCCATTGTCTTTTACATGTATCATGCTGTAAGTTTCCAGACATTCTACGGATATTTCAATGGAACCGGAATCAGCCGTATATTTCATTGCATTTTCTAACAGGTTTTCAAATACTTCGGAAGTCCATTTTGGATTGTGTAATAACACAATATCCTCAAAGTCTGCAACATGAATTTCAATCTTCTTTTTTTCTGCTTTTTCATAGACAGCATTAACTGCATTTCGGATTGTAGTTTTTATTCCTGTTTCTGTTATATCAAATTCGATTACATTTTGTTCCAGTTTTGACATTTTAAACAGAGATTCTAACAGCCAGTTTATTTTCTCTGATTGTGCTTTTAACTTTTTCATAAAGTCTGCCCGCTTTGCTTCTGACAAATCATTACTATCCAGCAATTCTTCATACATCATTACATTTGCCAAAGGTGTTTTAAGTTGATGCGACATATTGGAAATAAGCTGTTTAATCTGCTCTTTTTCTGAATCCGCCCTGCCAATTTCAAAATCTAATTTATTCGATATTGTTTTTAACTGATTGGAAAGTAATGATAATTCGCTTTCATTAAATGGAATTTCTGTTATACTTTTGCCATCAATTATTTTTTCTAATGTTTCATTTAATTTTCTATATGTAATTTTATTTTTTACAATGAGTAAAAGCAGCAGAATTGTTGTGGTAATTGCCCAAATACAAATTAAAATCATTCTGTGAAGTAGATCGAAGCACACAATTTCATTATATGAATATGTGCGAGAAAGATATTAACAATAAAAGCACAACTTTTATCGATATAGTTAATTTTTTGAATAAAAGAATTGAGCAAGAAAATCTTAATCAACAAATCATTTTTATGATTTCTAGTATTTGCATTTTTACAGGCAGTTTTACAAAAGAACAGTTAGCAAGACATATTTCAAGTAAAAAAGAAAAACTATTACTTGATTTTATTTTAAGCGAATTACACTCTTGTGGTTTTGTTGATCGTTCTCCTTACGGATTTGGTAAAATTTATATTTTTAATTCTCAGGTAGCAAAGCATTATTTTAAATTAGGATATATGTCAAAAAAATTTAAAAATACAGCTTTTAATATTATTAAGCAACAATATGAATATAATCTAAACGAAAATTTTCGACTTGCTTTTTTATATGGTTGTTTTTTTACCGATAAAAAAGCTCGGCAGTCTGAAATATTTGACTCTATTGCCATAAACACAAATTTTAGAGTATTGCTAAATGAGATGAATTACATTGAATCAGTTGAAAAGGGCATTGTTTCCATTTATAAAAGAGAAATCGGAATTCTTTGTGACCGTGCGGGTGAACTTATAAAATCTCGAAGATTGTTTAAATCCCTACTCATAGATGCCAAAAAGGAGAATAATATTAATCTTGCATTAGAGAGTTTTTACCACCTTTTGCAAATCGACCATACTGAATATTCGAAAAATATCAAATTAAAGGATTATTATTCAGATTCACCTTATTTAAAATTGCAAAAAAAATACTGGAGATTGCATATTGATATGCACAAGGGAAAGTTTGCTTTTTCGGATTTTCTTGATGTGCTCAAAGACACAAAAAGCATCTGCGATAAGGTGAGTTATGACAATCTGCATTTGGCTAGACGAATCTATTTTGATGTATATAGATTATATTATTTGGATGGTTCTAACGATGCAGATAAGTTATTAAAAATCAAAAAAAACGGTGCATTTATTCAAAAATATTTGAGTGCACATCTTGAGGAATTTAATCTGTACTATCAAAAATTTACAATTCTTTTTCTTTTGAGTAAAGAGGCATTATATAATCTGGTTGTCTATGATAGTGTAGTTGATTATGAGATCTTTAAGCAATTTATTAAAGAGTTTAGTATTCCATATGAAAGTATGAGTAATAGAAATACATTATTAGAAACTTGTATAAATCTATGCAAAGAATTGGAGGAGGGTTTTGAAAAAATAGGGGATAAAACTTTTAATTTTATACGATATTACCGGACAGAACTGTTAATCATTCAAAATGATCCTTCAAGCAAGTCGCTTATAAAACAATATAGGGATTTTGGGACAAATGAA
>CANRVD010000011.1 GCA_947643145.1 uncultured bacterium
TAATCCGTTAATCCCTCTCACCGTTCAATCTGTCCCTCAACACTTCACTAAATGTCACTTTAATGCGTTTCCTTTCCGGCACAATACATACTTCCCCGTTTTGTGGGTTCCTTGCTGGTCTTTCTAGTGTTATTTTTGTTTCTGCTTTCATAATTCCTGTGAATAGAATTGTCTCACCTTCTTCCAGAAGTTCATAAAATGTATCTAACATCAGATCCAGATATTCCTTACATGACTTTTTTGTTCTGTCTCCGTTTTCAGCCATGCGGTCAATGAACGCTTTTCTATTTACTGCCACACTGCATCATCCTTTCTTCGTTTTCTTGCTTTCTATCACATTGGTCTTGTACCGATCCAATTACTTTACACTTACTGAAATCCCTTTGCTTTGCAGGTAATCTGCTGCCAATTTTAATAATTCCCCGCTGTCAACTGTATGTTTTATGGTATCATCCCACACATGGGGTGTATTGTTGCCTTTGACTGTACCGCCATGCAAACCTTCATTTGCCCATGATGCTACCTCCTCGCCTGTTGCGTTGTAATAATTATCCATATAGCCAGTATCAATGTATACGGATGCAATTACTTTGTTCCCTTTTACCTTCGGCTCTATTTTCGTTGCTGACCGGAGAAAATCATATAACCTTCTGTAATATACCGGAGAATAACTGTTATAGTACTCCTGTAAGAAGTGGTTTAATGTCTCATATACCCTTTCTGCTAATGTATCCGTCATGTTTACCATTGCAGGCATGAGTGCTTTCTGTAGTTCATTCATGTTGCTTACTCTTTTTGCCATTGATGCACTGCTCCTTTCTTTGCGGATTGTCAATGAAATTGCTGTTTTAAGTTACTGTAGTCATTGTCGTGTAATACCCCTGTAACGTATCAGAATCGCCATAGAGGGGCTTTCGGATTGTGGATGAATAAACTTCCACCTGATAAATTTAGGCACTAAAATAAGCCCATATCTGAATAAGAATCCTAATTTTGAATTACTTAATCAGTTATGGACTTATGCATGTGTCCAAAATATTTAATTGTTCTACCCAAATTTTACACCATTTTCTACACCATTTTTGTGATATATTACACCATTTTACGATAAGTTACGACACTTAATACTTTTTCATGCAATAGTCAAAAGAGGCATAAATACAGCATTGACGGCATTTTCACAGCTTATTTCTCATCACACACCTGAAAAATATAAAATTTCAAATAATAGGACTCATTTGCCGCCCACAAAATTGGGTGATCCGGTGCCTGTGTCCGAAACTCCACCTGACGCAGGCGTTTGTGGACATTTGCTGCCGCCTGCCCGATTGTTTTTGCAAAAAGCTCTTCATTCATAAAATGTGAGCAGGAGCAGGTTGCCAAAAAACCGCCGTCCTTAATAAGCTTCATTGCCCTAAGGTTAATCTCCCGATACCCCTTTATGGCATTTTTCACAGAATTGCGTGATTTTGTAAAAGCCGGCGGGTCCAGAATAACCACATCAAACTTTTCTCCCTTTTCTTCCAGTTCCGGCAGTTTTTCAAAAACATCAGCACATTCAAACAGCACTGTATCAGACAACCCATTTAACCCAGCATTTTTCCTTGCCTGCAAAATACCAGACTCCGAAGCATCCAAACCAAGCACACTCTTTGCGCCCGCAAGCCCTGCATTTAGCGCAAAAGAACCGGTATGGGTAAAGCAGTCCAGTACCCTCGCTCCGTTACAGAGCCTGCGGACTGCTTCACGATTATACTTCTGGTCTAAAAAGAAGCCTGTCTTTTGTCCCTCCTTCACATCTACCAGATACCGGACACCATTTTCTACAATCTCAACCTCAGTGTCAAACTCTTCACCAATAAATCCCTTGACACACTCCAGCCCTTCCTGCTTCCGTACCTTCGCATCACTTCTTTCATATACGCCGCGAATCGTAACCCCATCTTTCAAAAGGATTTCTTTTAACAGGACAACAATCTCCTCTTTCAGGCGGTCAATCCCCAAAGCAAGGGACTGCACCACCAAAACATCGCTAAACTTATCAATTACCAGCCCCGGCAGGAAATCCGCTTCACCAAAAACAATCCGGCAGCTATCTGTATTTACTGTTTTCCTGCGGTATTCCCATGCATTCTGAAGGCGCATCCGCAAAAACTCCCTGTCAATCTCCTGCCCGGAATCTCTTGTCATCAAACGGATACGGATTTTGGAATTTCTATTGATAAATCCTTTTCCTAACGGATAACCATCAAAATCATGCACAATAACCATATCTCCATTCGAGATATTCCCCATCACCGAAGCAATCTCATTGTCATAAATCCACAAACCTCCGCTTTTTACAGTTCTTCCCTCACCCTTTTTCAGCGTTACAATCGCATTTCCCATAATCCATCTCCAATTTAATACATTACTTCAGGTACTAACCCCTGAACCAAACCTTGTTTACGGAAGCTTATACTTCTTACGGTATTCTTTATACCGGTTTGTAAACTCTATATTGTCCTCGCCCTTTACCCTGTCCAGATACTCATGGGATTCAAAGCCCTCTTCCTTAGTCTGAATCACACTGACAGCAATATTGGAACAATGGTCAGCAACACGCTCAAAATTTGTTGTAATATCAGAAAGCACAAACCCCAGTTCAATCGTACACTTACCTTTGCGCAGGCGTTTGACGTGTTTTTTCTTTAACTCATCATTTAACGTATCAATCACCTCTTCCAAAGGCTCCACACGGGCAGCTAGCATGGTATTTTCTTTTTCAAAGGCATCACAGGTCATGGAAAGAATCTCTTTAATCGCATTTTCATAAACAAAAAGCTCTTCCCTTGCCTTATCGGAAAATGACTCATTTTTATTGTGCACCTGCTTTGCCGTTTCCATGATATTGCAGGCATGGTCTGAAATTCTCTCAAAATCACCAATACAGTGAAGCAGCATGGAAACGGTCTGCGAATCCCTGTTTGACAAATCGGCATTACTGATTTTCATCAGATAAGTACCAAGCTCATCCTCGTATCGGTCTACCAAATCTTCCAATTCTGAAACCTTTTTCGCGTTTTCTTTCTCATAATTATCGATCAAATTGATAGAAAGATATAATGCTTCTTTTGCCGCCTGCGCCATTTCAGCTGCCGCCTTTCTTGTCTGTGCAATGGCAAAAGCCGGTTTCTCCAAAAATCTTTCATCCAGAAGCCGCAAACCATCCCTGACTTCTTCTTCCTGTACATCGCGAATCGTAAGGGTGGCCAGTTTTTCCAATGCATTACGGAATGGAAGCAGGATTAATGTTGCTGCCACATTAAAGCAACTGTGAATCACGGCAATTCCCGTTGTTCCCACTGCATCCTCCATAAAAGTAAACGGCCGAATCGCATTAATAATATAAAATGCAGCCATAAATGCAATCGTGCCAATCAAATTGAAGTAAAAATGCACACAGGCAGCCCTTTTTGCATTTTTATTTGCCCCGATTGCAGATAACAGTGCTGTAACACAAGTACCAATATTCTGTCCCATAATAATAGGAAGGGCAGAAGAATAAGAAACAGACCCCGTTTTACAAAGCGCCTGCAAAATACCAACCGAAGCAGAAGAACTCTGAATCACAGCAGTTAATATAGCACCCGCAACAACACCAAGAACCGGATTATTACCAAATAACAGAAACAGGTTTGTGAACTCCTCTACCTCCGCTAATGGCTTAACCGCCCCACTCATTGTATCCATACCTGTCATCAGAATGGCAAAGCCTGCTAAGATAGTACCAACATCCTTTTTCTTCATGCTTTTTGCAAAGAGAATCAGAAACACACCAATAATCGCTAAAATTGGTGAAAAGGAGGATGGCTTCAGCATTTGGAGAAGAAAACCATCTCCCTCTATTCCAGTCAGACTAAGAACCCATGAAGTAATAGTTGTACCAATATTAGCACCCATAATAATTCCTACTGCCTGTGACAGTTTCATAATACCAGAATTAACAAAACCTACAACCATTACTGTAGTAGCAGAAGAAGACTGGATTACCGCTGTAACCCCAGCTCCCAGTAAAACTGCGGTAATTGGTCTCGAAGTAAACTTTTCCAAAATCTCTTCCAGTCTGCCGCCGGATACCTTTGCCAGCCCGTCTCCCATAATATGCATGCCATACAGGAACAGGGCGAGGCCGCCCAGCATAGTCAACACATTAAAAATATCCATAGACTGATACCTTTTCCTTTCGCAAAAAAGGTTTGAAGTTCCACCAATGCAAGAAAGAACCATGTCAAACGGAACAAATCAAACCTCCGAAAAACGCAAAACAGCGTTCTTCACATTGAATATTTCCAAAACTTTCCTAGTTCATAAAGAAGTGCACCGACTTCGCTGGTGCGCCAGCAAAAATTCCTTCAGAATTTTTGTTGGCGTACCGCTACATTTCGAGCAGTTTCCTATCCCATAAAAAAGGTATTACAATATAATCAGATTATATTGCAATACCAAAATTATGTATTTACCTTATATAAGGATATAATATATTTCCATAAAATGCAAACACATTTTATGCATTTTCAAACCGCTCACACTGATTCTTCATCTGAAGGGCAACATCCTCACTGATATCCATATCCTTTTGAATTTTTTGAATTTCGCTGCTCAGTGCTACGGTTCCCTTTGCAGCACTGTCTACTCCCATAGCACTGTCTTCGATTACACCAGCAATCTGCTCTATCGACTTCACCAGTTCTTCCGTAATATCATGAATACTTTCTGCCTTTTGTGAAAAATGATGCATTTCCTGGCTTATATAAATTGAATCTTTGTTATACTGACGCCCGGAATCTACAAAATCATCATAATCAGGAAGGATACTCTTGTCAATATATTCTACCATTTTATTTGCATTCTCATTCAGCTCATTCACCGCTGCAATAACATTCTCATTAATCTTTTGGATATTATTGGCTGTTTCCCGGCTGCTGTCAGCTAGCTGTCGTATTTCATCCGCAACCACAGCAAAGCCTTTTCCTGCCTCACCTGCCCTTGCCGCTTCAATTGACGCATTTAATGCCAAAAGATTTGTCTGGCTTGAAATTGATAAAATATCATTTGTCAGGCTTTCTACCTGCTCCACGCTCCTGCTGTGCTCAATCGCAAGCTTTAAGCCCGATATCATTTCTCCCACCATATTTCCGGTGACACTCTGGCTCTCAACTGCCTTTTTCTCTAAGATATCTGCCCGTTCCTGCATCTCCTGTGAATAATCAAGAATTGAGTTGCTTACCTTTGCAAAATCAGCAATATTTTCCTCTACCCCTGCTACATGCTGGTCAACCATAGATATTGTTGCGGAAACCTCTTCCATCGAAGCCGCAAGCTGTTCCATAACATCGGAAACACTTCTTGAGCTGTTATTCACACTATTCACGCTGTCCGTTACATCCATAATCACATTTTCCAAATTGCTGGAACCATTTGAAATATCTCCAATAACTCCCTGTAAGGTACCGAGGAACGCATTAATACCATTTACCAACTGCCCAATCTCATCCTTTGAACGCACCTGAATTCTCTCATTCAGGTTGCATTGGTTATTCTCCATCTTCTGAATAATATTCCTAAGGCTGGTAATCGACTTCTTTGTAGGCGCTACAATTGTAATATAGCACGAAAGGATTGCAAGAATACTGATAATTACTGATATAACAATTAATGTAGTATTGACTGCCATATTCTGGTCAAAGACCTCTGACTGCTCCTTAATAAAATTTTGGGCACCTTCCTGACGAATCTGAACCATTTGATTAATTGTCTCTTCTATCTGGCTTTCCATTGTTGCAATATCTTTCTTAGAAAGTTCAATTGCCTTTGATTTATCATAGGCAGCACTTAAATCTACTGCACCAAGATATACCTCAATTAACTCCTGATACTGTTCATTAAACGTACCATACAGCTTTTTTTCCTCTTCCCCCTCAATATGTTTCTCATATTCACTCTTTTCTGTTTCAATCTCTGCCAGTACTGCATCAATTTTTTCTTTTTCAATGGCAGCATCGTCATCATTGCCCGATAAAATATGAGTTAAAAGTAATTTCTGCATCACCTGGAAATTATTGGATACAATATCTAATTGATGAATCGCTATGATATTTGCCTCCGATTTTGACATACTTGCCTTCTTCAGATCCTGAGTAGAATTAATCCCCCATATTGCCGAAATGATACAAACAGCAGCCAGAATAATCTGTGGAATAACCACTTTTAAACTAAGTTTTTTCATATTATTGCTCCTCCCTTACGTTGCCTGCTATATTGCGTCCAAAAGTTGTTCCTATATTATACACTATTTTCCCGTCCGCGTCTATTTCTCATTTCTCATATATCAAAGCAAAAACATTTACTTTTTACAATTCATAATGAATATTAAGTGATAATTCACAGTAATTATAAATCCTCAAGTACTTTAAATAAATCCGTTCCATAGCTGGTATGTTCCGGCGCTCCCGGAAGGATTCGGTATGTCCTTGTCCCATCCTGCTTTCTCTCTGCAAGCAGGAAAGCCACACCTTCCAGCTTCTGCTGGTATAGCTTCCTTGATAACTGAAACAAATGAGTCACCATCATAACAGAAATCCCTTTTTCATAAAATGCCTGCAAAATCCCCTCAGCAATCTTAGCTCCCTCTTTTTCCGTCGTACTGGCAAAGGATTCATTGAGCAAAAAAATGCAGCCCGGTTCTGCCACCTGCACCATCTCACTCATCCTCTTAAGTTCTTCCCGCAGCCTTCCACTGTTTAAATGCTCATCTTCACGCCTCGTAAAATGCGTAAATATCTGGCGGTATACTGGTGCACGAAATGACTTGGCAGGAACAGGCATACCGCACTGCATTAAAAGAAGCGCAATCCCATAGCTTCTTAAAAAGGTAGATTTTCCGCCCTGATTTGCGCCGGTAATCAATGTCAGCATGGTATCTGGCAAAGAAAGTGTATTTCCCACCGGCATCCTCTGTACATGAATTGCCATTGTAAGCTCATATAATTTATCAAAAGATATCGTATTGCTGTCCCCTGGAAGCGGCTCCGGCTGACAAAGAGAAATGGAAAGTTCCCACATTCTGGTTTTAAAATTAAGAACCCCCTTGTAAAAAGCAACTTCCAAAGCCAGCTGTTCCAAAAAATGCAGCACATTATCCAAATAAGGCTGTAAAACCGCTAACATCTGCAATATTGACAGTTCTTTTAACCGTTCAATGTCAGTTGCCAGCTCCTCATTATTCCGATATATCATTGTATTTTTCTTTACGTATTTCAAAAACAATTTTTGCAATGTTTTCTGCTTATTTTTTGGCCTTTCCTCCTGCCTGCTCATACAATAATTTACTCTGGCTTCACTGATTTTTAAACCGCCTCCAAACTGCAGGGTATAGCCAATCTCTCCACCGGAAACAAAAAAATCCATATCCTCTAACTTCTCCATAAGCTCTTCTAACGGCTCTTCCGTCAGCCTGTCAAGAAGTCCGCAAAGCCCCTCGGAATGCAGATTTTCCCGGTACTTTTTCAGTAATTCCCTTAAGTCAGTTAACACCTTTTGCGACTGTGTCAGAAAAGATAATTTTTCTAAAATTTCACTTGTTTTCTTCACACTGCGGGTACGGTTTTTTTCCATCTCTTCCTTGAAAATACGCACTTCCCTTTGCTGCTTCACCGTACATTCGTACAACTCATCCAAAAACGTAGAATTATCCCAGAAATCCTGTATGATTTCCTGTCGGTAACATATTTCCTCCGGTGTCTGAAGCGGTATCATCATAACTTTTTTTGCCGCCTGATATAAAAAGTCATCTCCTCTTGCCATTGTCTTAAACAAAACATCAAGATTTAAATCTTTTAAAATATCCCGTTGAAACAAATAACTCTTTTTTGTTTCCGCAGAACTGCCACGATATAGTAAAAATGAATCCATATTAATTGCACCCCTTTCGCCAGATTAACCCAGTCTCCTTAAGATATCCTCATAGCGCAGCTCAAATTCCTTTACTAAAGAATCCGTATATCCATGTCCTTGTGCCTTCATTGGAAGAATACGGTATGTCCTTTTTTCCTCTTCTCCTTCCTCTAACTGTGCGACTAGGCTGACTATGGATTCGGATTCCTCTGCAAGCTCCTGAATATGCGTTACATAAATACCGTAGCAGTCTCTTCCAATAAAATGTGCCATTACCTTTTTTCCCATAATCATGGCATCATATGTCGTCGCTGTTGTAAATAATTCGTTTAAAATTACAAACTGCCGTCTTTTTTCCTGCTGCATCATCGGTACTAGCCGGTCAATTTCCTCTTTTAACTTTCCAGAATTGGAAAGCAACGTTTCTTCCGCTTCAAAATGAGTTGCAAGTCCCTCAAACATTGGCACAGTAAGGGTAAGGGCATTTCCTTTTAATCCCATCATTGCAAAATACACCGCCTGCCCCATGGAGCGTGCAAACGTTGTCTTGCCTCCCTGATTCGGCCCTGTCACTACAAAAAAAGCTGCTTTTTCCGAATAAGCAAACTCATTTGATACAATATGATATCCTTTCCCGTTTTTCCATGCTAATGCCAAATCATACAATCCGCTCCCAAAGAAATCTCCGTCTGAAACCGATGGAAACTGCAAAGAAAAACCTATGTCTTCTGTTCTTCGTGCAAACAGAATAAAACTCAAATAGAACTGCACTTCTTCCTCAAAGCATAATATCTTTTCCGAATAAAATTCTGAATAATTTTCATAAAAACTCTTTAATTCCCGAAAAATATCCGGGTTGCTTTTTTTCAGCATCTTAATAAGAACAGACTCTAAAACAGACTGCTCTAAAGAATTCGGATAAATATCGTATAAGCTGGCCTGAACTGCCCCCTTTTCTGCCTTTACCAAATCTGCCAACCCTTCCAGATAATTTTCTCCGCTTCCTTCTCCCTCTGTAATCGTCATACTATCCTGCTCAATTACCAGTTGGAAACGTATTTTAGCAAAAAAGTCACTGGCACGTTCAATTGCTTCCTCAAACCCACGGGCTTTCAATTCCTCAATACATCTATGTACATATGCCTGAAATGCCTTCATTCCATCCGAAGAGAAGAAACAGGACCCCATATCTTTCTTTAGCTTCTTTAGAGCCTCCCAGTAACACTTTGCCGCCTCTAAATGATAACTGGCCTTTTGCATGGTTTCTTCACATTGATAAATATAAGAACCAAGCTGGCGTGACCTTTGTACCTTTTTGCAAAATTCCCTGATACAGTCAAATAATTTTTCATCTGAAAGGTCTTTTAGCACCTGCTGACGGAATTCGATTACTTCCCTATCTCCGGGTAACGTATAATAATATGGCGCAATATGATACCCTCTTACAGAATTGCTGATAAGACGCAGTATATAATCTAACTGTAAATCCTGAAAAAAAGCCGGTTCTTTTTTCTCCAGCTTATATGGATGATTTCCAAAAAGTATACTGTTAAACTCCAATCCATTCCCTCCTTCTTTCAATCACTTCTTTTCCATAACTATCGTATCAAATATGCTGCCCTGGTTTTCTGCTATTCTTTTAACGGTTGTCAACACGCTCAGGATACATATCATGCCAAAACAACCGTTCCTGCGCCATCTTTTCCCACTTTGTTCCTGCTTTCCCATAATTGCAGTATGGATCAATGGAAATTCCGCCTCTTGGTGTGAACTTTCCCCACACCTCAATATATTTTGGCTCCATCAGACGGATTAAATCCTTCATAATAATATTAACGCAGTCTTCATGAAAATCACCATGGTTCCGAAAACTAAAAAGATATAATTTCAGTGATTTACTCTCCACCATCTTTTCTCCCGGCACATAAGAAATCACAATATTGGCAAAATCCGGCTGTCCGGTAATCGGACACAGGCTGGTAAACTCTGGGCAGTTAAATTTAACAAAGTAATCATTATCCGGGTGCTTATTTTCAAAGGTTTCCAACACATCCGGTGCATAATCCCCTTTATATTCTATATTTTGATTTCCAAGCAATGTAATCCCTTTTTCCTCTTCTCTTCTACTCATGTTCTGTCATGCCTTTCCTTTCTTTCTTATAACATCAGGACAATAATTCCTTTATATTACTCCTAGTACAACGAATATTAAGTAATTGGCAGTTTGACTTGCTTATTTTCCTGATAGCACTACTCCCCAAGCCTCGACGTAGCCACCGCTACGCCTGCGTTTGTGAAGCAGCACTCTCAGAAAAATATTCTGCGTCAAACTATCCAAAACTTAATTTTCGTTGTACTAGTACACTGGGTCTTTTACCCCATTCAGCCGAAATGCCTCTGCCCTGTCAAGACATGTTCCACAGACACCGCACGGCTCTTCCTTTCCCTCATAGCAGCTCCATGTCAGCTCATATGGAACCTTCCGCTCCAGCCCAATCTTTACAACCTCTGTCTTAGTCATATTTACAAATGGAGCTTCTACCATAAGTTGGTTTCCGCTTCCAATATAAATTGCTTCCGAAATCGCCTTATTAAAATCACTGCTGCAATCTGGATAGGCATTCCCAGCAGCATCATCCGCATGCGCACCATAATAAATCACTTCGCAGCCATACGAAAGCGCTATACTGGCCGCCGAGGACAAAAAAAGACCATTTCGAAATGGAACATAGGTTGATACCGGCTTTCCTTCCGTCTTTTCTAACTGCTCCGCGTAAGCTTCTGCCGGAATCTCCTGTGTCGAATGCTGCAGCAAAGAGCAATTACTATGCTCAAAAATCTTTGCCAAATCAAGGCAGATATGCTCTACACCATAATGCCTTGCAACTGCATCCGAAGCCTGGATTTCCTTTTCATGCTTCTGTCCATACGAAATGGAGAGTGCTACAACATTTTCCCTTCCAAAACGCTCCACCGCCAGTCCAAGACAGGTTGTACTGTCAATTCCTCCACTTGATAAAACCATTGCTTTCATCATTTACCTCATTTCTCCTGTTTCTATCCTTCTAACCGCATCTGCAAAAACTTATCCTCACGAAAAGCCCCCCGCAAAGTATATGTTTTGGTAGCCGCCGTCCCTTTTTTTATTCCCCTTGCCGTCATACAGCTATGGGTTCCCTCTATCACAACTGCCACATCCTCACTTCCAAGAATCTCCTGTAATATTTGGGCAATATCAGAGCCAATCCTTTCCTGAAGCTGCAGCCTCTTCCCAACCATATCCGCAATACGCGCAATCTTACTAAGGCCGATCACCTTTCCTTTTGGAAGATACGCCACTGTCACCTTCATATCATACATCAGTGCCAAATGATGCTCACAATAGCTGAAAATCTCAATATCCTTCACCAGAACCATATCCTGACTGGCATTCGTAAAATCCATCTTATCCTCAAACGTTTTGTGAAACATTTCTGCAATCTCATGATTGCTGTAGTTCATCCCCTCAAAAACCTCTTCATACATCCGTGCTACCCTGTCCGGTGTTTCTTTTAAACCTTCTCTGTCCGGATTATCCCCCAGAGCTGCCAAAATTCCTCTAACATGCTCCTTAATTGCTTCTGTATCAATTGCCATATTCTGCCTCCATGCTGCGACTGTTTTTAAAAAGCACACCGGCTTCGCTGATGCGCTAAATTTACGCTGTCAAACCCCCTGCTTCTCCGGATCCCAGATTATCTTGTGCATCTGTAGCTGCATACGCGCCTGTGTCCAATGATGCTCCTTCATAAACTCCACGATCTCTTCCAGCTTAATTTCACCAAAGACTGGACTGATTAGGAGATTGCATTGTCCGTCTGATAAAAATCTCTTTGACACATCATATGCCCGTTCCATATCTCTATTATCAGAAACGACAAACTTTACTGTGTCCTTTTTTGTCAAAAACGAAAAATTCCTGATATCCATTTTATCTTCCATGCCACTGCCGCCAAGCTTATAATCCATTGTAAAGGAAAGATTTGGTGAAATCCCTGCAAATTCCTGCAACGCTACACTTCCATTTGTTTCAATTTCCACAAAAAAACCGGCTTCTGTAAGTTTCGTAAGAAGCAGCCGCATTCCTTTTCTTAATAGCGGCTCACCGCCTGTTACTGTTACATTTTTTACTTTATATCGTTTTACTTCATGTACAATCTCTTCCTCATCCATTTCCCTGAACTCTGCATCCTCTACATTTGCCCAGGCAGTATCACAATACCTGCAGGCAAGGTTACAGCCTTTCAAACGAAGGAACACAGCAAGCTCGCCTGCCTTCATTCCCTCCCCGTTAATGCTTTGGAAAATTTCTACTACTTCATATTTCATATCCTGCTCATTTCCGGTATGATGCACAGTTATTCGGTGTTTCATACACATGGACTACTGCAACATCATATCCTTTTGCTACAAAAAGTTCATAAAAATGCCTTGCGAAATTTTCTGCCGTTGGCCGGAACGCAAGCTCCACCACCGGAAAACCTTCTTCTGCTAACGCTTCCATCGTCTTGTCCTTTAAGGTTTTTTGCTCAATCAATAAAGTGTGGTCATAGCTGTCCACGATTTCCTTCAGCTCCTCCTTTAAGGTAGAAAAATCCACACACATTCCCCTCTGCTGTAAATCCTCCCTTAATTCCTCTGACTGCACCTGTAACAGTACCCTCCAGCGGTGCCCATGTATATTTCCACACTTTCCAATATACCCTGACAGAAAATGCGCAGAATCAAAACTCTGTTCTATTGTTAACTGATACATATCAATCCTCCGTTTCGTATTGAAAGGGAACGTCAGCACGTTTCCCTGGCAAAACGCTAATGCGTTTTTTTTGATGACCACTATGCTGTGCCAAGCTTACTTTAAACAATAGATTGCAGGCTTTGCCGGCAAACTTATTGCCACAATTCAAAAAAGCAGGACAAGCCTGCTTTTCCATAAGAATATAGTATCCCCATTCAGCAGCCCTAGTTTTGTTTATAGACAGGATGGTACTAATGAACTGTCTTTTTATAATTCCTGCATCTTAACTCTTCTTCTGATATTCTTCCTGCTGGTATGCTGCCAGAACATGATTATACATCGTTCTGACTGCCGGTGCCATAAATTCAGGATTCATAACCGCAATTCCAATAATCCGGTATGCTTCCGGCAAAACCCGGTAAGAATCTACCTGATAGGGAATATCATTCATAACCATTTCCGGCATAATACAGATTCCAAATCCATGTGCTACCATTGCAATCGTGGAAAGGTCATCTACCACATGGTAATTAGACTGAATGTCCAAAGAATTTTCCTTTAAAAAATTCTGGATATCGGCATCGGTTGATTCCCTCTGTGTCACAAACTGATGCCCTCTCATCTCATCAATTCCCATAAACTCCTGTGTACTATTCCTGCTACCTTTAGGCACGACACAGAGAAGCGGGTCTTTGTAAAGCGGCTCAATCGGAATATCACCGGCACTGGATACCGATAAAAACCCCAAATCGACAACACCGTTTTTAATCCAGTATACAACATCATCATATGTTCCCTGAAAAACCTCTATCGTAATCCCTGGATATTCTTTCCCAAAAGAATGCATAACATTTGGAAGCCAGTTGGTACAAACACTGGAAAAACATCCTACCTTGACTTTTCCCTGCTTTAATCCGTTGAATTCTGCGATTGCCTGCTGCAGACTCTCATCACTGTTTAACACAGCATTCACATAAGGAAGCAGGTGCTCTCCATAATTCGTCAAAGTAACACCAAGCTTACTGCGGTTCAAAACAGAAAAACCAAGTTCATTTTCCAAAGATGCAATCGTATGGCTAATCGCCGAAGGCGTCAGACCAAGGATATCCGCTGCCTTTCGGAAACTGCCCTGATCAGCAACTGTTTTTAAAACCTGATAAGATAAAAGTGTCATATTTTATGCCCTTGCACATTTATATAGTAAATCTTCCCAACGCCTGTCAACCTCAGCCTGAAACTGTACCAGCAAATCCTCATTTCCCTTTTTGAAAAGGTGTTTAAATCTTCCCTGCTCTCGGAGGAAGTCTTCAATCGGAAGCTTCTTTTTGGGCTCATAGGAAAGACTCCACTTTCCATGTTCCACCTCAAAGAGCGGCCAGTAGCAGGTCTCAACTGCCAGCTTGCAAATCTTCATAATATCAGGCGTATCATAACGCCAGCCTCTTGGGCATGGTGCCATAATATTTAAAAAGCTGGCGCCTTCTGTATAAATTGCTTTTTCAGATTTTCTATGGATATCCTCAAAGTTCGTTGTAAATGTAGTCTGCGCAACATACGGTACGTCATGGTCAGCAATAATGCTTGCCAAATCCTTACGGTTCTGCATCTTGCCATTTGACTTTTTGCCAACCGGGGTAGTCGTTGTATCTGCGTACATCGGCGTAGCAGACGAACGCTGGATTCCGGTATTCATATACGCACCATTATCGTAACAGACATATACCATATCATGACCACGTTCCATCGCACCGGACAAAGACTGAAATCCGATATCGTATGTTCCGCCGTCACCACCAAAGGTAATAAACTTAAAATTCACATCCTCTGGAAGCTTTCCTCTTTTCTTCAAAACTTTATAAGCAGTTTCAACACCACTAAGCGTTGCCCCTGCATTTTCAAATGCATTATGGATATAACTGTCTTCCCACGCTGTGTAAGGATACATAAAGGAAGATACCTCAAGACAGCCTGTTGCATTTCCAATTACTGCATGGTCCCCCTCGTGAAGTGCGCGAAGCACCGCACGGACACCAATTGTCGCTCCACAGCCTGCACACATACGATGTCCTGGTGCAAGTCTGTCCGGCTTATTCATCATGGTTTTTAAACTATAATCACTCATCTGCGGCCTCCTATTTACGTAATCTCACATATTGGTATTGCTCTACTTCTTTTCCATTCACTATCATATCATCTAATTCAGAAAAGATATCACAGGCATCCCCAACGGTAAAGTCACGCCCTGCAAGACCATAGATATAATTCACTGTTTCAATCATTACCTTATTACGGAAAAGTCCGGCAGATACTTCACTTCCAAGAGGGCCTCCATTTCCATTATAGCTTTCACACCTGTCCATAATTGCAACTGCCTTGCAATTTTTCAATGCCATAGCAATTTCCTCTGCCGGAAATGGGCGGAACACGCGAAGCTTTAACACGCCGACCTTCTTTCCTTTATCCCGAAGGTCATCCACAGCCTGCTTTGCCGTACCGGCTGCCGAACCCATAATAAGCATAATATAATCTGCATCCTGTGTTTTATATTCCTCAAAAAGACCATATTCCCTGCCGGAAATCTTTTGAAATTTCTTTGCTACTTCTAAAATAACTTCTTTGGAGTTTTCCAAAGCAATCTCCTGGTTTTTCTTGGCCTCCATTGCATAATTGCTGACAGAATAAGGCCCTACTGCAATCGGTTTGCCGGGATTTAACAAAAACTCCTCCGGCTGGTATTCCCCTACGAAATTTTTAACGGGTTCATCCTCCAGCAGGGTAATATTTTCTACCGCATGGCTGGTAATAAAGCCATCCTGGCAAATCATTACCGGAAGGTGTACTCTGGTATCTTCTGCAATCGGATATGCCTGAATGAAATTATCATATGCCTCCTGGTTATTTTCCGCATAAATCTGAATCCATCCGGTGTCTCTTGCACCCATACCATCAGAATGGTCACAGTTAATGTTAATCGGGCCGGATAATGTACGGTTTACCAAAGCAAGTACAAGCGGAAGACGGTTTGAGGCTGCAAGCAGAAGTTCCTCCCACATCAGCGCCAGTCCGGCCGAAGACGTTGCCGTAAGGCTTCTTGCTCCGGCTGCCTCCGCACCAATCGTTGCGCTCATTGCAGAATGCTCACTTTCTACCGGAATAAACTCTGTATCTATCTCTCCATTTGCTATATATGTAGACACCATCTGCGGAATTTCTGTAGAAGGGGTAATTGGAAACGCCGGCATAACATCCGGATTGATTTGGCGGATTGCAAAAGAAACCGCCTCGTTTCCTGACATACGTTCTTTTATTGCCATTATTCATTTCCCTCCTTCATCTCAATTGCATCAAAAGGACATACATTGGCGCAAATGCCGCATCCTTTGCAGTGGTCCATATCAAAAGCAAGACGCCTGCCATCCTGTACCGGAATACTGGAATCCGGGCAAACCGGTGCACAAAGCAGACACTGCTTACACTTATCTTCATGGAAAACCGGTGTATTTGTTCTCCACTCCCCTGTCTTAAAATGCTTTGAAGTGGCTCCGGCAAAAATCATAAGTCCCTCTGTTAACTGGTCATGAGGAGTCTTTTCATTTATTTTTGTTATATCGGTTCTCATTGTATTAATCTCCAATCAGTTACTTTTTTAAAGCAGTTTACAACTATAGTACTAGTTAGGCAGAAATCGTAAGCTGTTCTGCCTCCATCGTCCCTTCTACTTTATCAAATGCCATTTCCAGTGCTTTCATGTTTCCATCAATCACTTCCGGCTTCTTTGCAAACTTATGCTGATAAGATGCGCGCATTTCTTTGATAAATTTCTCTCTCGGCATTACCTTGCTGACTGCTACTGCTGCTGCGAGCATCGGGGAATTCGGGAAATTCTTTCCCAATGTCTCCACAGATATTTTTCTGGCATCCACCATAAATACACGGCCTTCATAACCGCCCAGATGCTCTTCGATTTCTTCCCTTGACTTTGCTGTGTTGATAATAATCGCACCTGTTTTTTTCAGTCCTGCTGTTACGTCTACCGAGCCAAGCAATGTTTCATCAACCACTACAACATAATCCGGGTGATATATATTAGAATGAACACGAATCTTGTCAGAACTAATTCTGTTGTACGCTGTAATCGGCGCTCCCATACGCTCCGGGCCATACTCTGGGAATCCCTGTACATTACGTCCTGTCTTAAAAGCAACATCAGCAAGCAGCAAAGCTGCCGTCTTTGCACCCTGACCACCACGTCCATGCCATCTGATTTCAATTCCGTTCTTCATTTCTTCCTCCACTTTCCTGCGCCTGTCTGCGCATATCCTTTTCATATTTTTAAGCATTGACAACGAATATCAATGCTGTGCTGTTCATACGCACTCTACTATTATATATTTCTGATAGAAAATGTAAAGAGTTTTTTTCATTTTTGTAATGAATTTTTTTCATCTGCCATGCAGAATATTTTAATTTTTTTTAAAGGGCTGCTGCCCTAAGGCAACAACCCTTTATCCTGTTTTCTTATTCTTCCCTGAGATTTTCCTCTGCCATACTAAGAAGCCTTAACAAAACCTCTCTCTCCTCTTTTGAAAAACCTTTAAATGTTTTTTGTTCCAAATCCTCTACCACATCCTCTAGACGGTCTGCCATAGCCTTTCCTTCTTCGGTTAGATAAATCCTGTTTGCATGTTTCCCCCCTGATACATAACAGGATTTTTTTTTGATAAAATTCTGTTTTTCCATTTTCGACAAAAGAACAGTCAGTGTAGACTGACGAATTCCGCAGAATTCTGCCAAATCCTTCTGCACATACCCATCCTGCCTGTTTAAAATATACAGAACTTTAGGCTGTCCTTCTGTTAACCCCATTGCAGTAAATGCCTTCCTGCTTGCTTCCGCGTGGGCAGAGGAAGCTGCTAATAATGCCAAAAATATCTTATCACATGCCATATCTCTGTCTCCTTATTTTGTAGCAACTTTTTCTATTATTCCTTTACTGCCAGCGTTGCAGGCGGCTTTGAAAGGATTCCATAAATTGGCAGGACACTTATCAAGGAGTGGACTGCATAAATTGCCACTAACAGCACCAATACCGACCACCAGGGGAATAGCAGGCCAATCTCCAAAGATGGAATTGCACTGATAAACTTAATTACTCCGCTTGTCACTAAAACAGCCGGCAAAGAGGTATAGCATGTCATCAAAACCATTTCCAGTATATATGCCTTTAAAATACTTCCTCTGGAAATTCCGAGCAAACGGTATACTGTCAATTCCTCGCTTCGCGACATGGCATTTGATTTTATCATAAAATACACCATAAGCAGCGAAATCCCAACAATAATAACAGTAATCAGCTTCTTGGCATCCACATTCATGCTGTGTGCTTCTTTATAAACCTTTAATTCCTCTTCATAAGGTATCTTTACTCCCAGCTTAAAGGCATTCATATATTCTTTGCCCGCATCTGTGAAATATTTCTTTGCAGCCGATGTATCTTTGCAGTAGACCATACAGTATGCCCTCTCATAAATCAAAAGTTCCCTGACATCCTGACAACCCTTGTCTGTCAGAACATAATCAACGCCAATCTCATCCGGAATTGTCCCTGCAATTTCATATTCATGTATATAGGAATCCCCAAGCTTTTCCGTATCTCCAACAGACAGACCGTAAGAGTCCAACAAACCTTTCCTGACAAGGATTTCATCATCCGCAAGTTTTACATCCTTGTATTCCTCCGAATCCTCCGCCTGCAATTCTTCTACATTTGCAATCGAATATCCTTTCAAATCAAAGCCAAACAATACATTCTGCCCACAGTAAATTGCCGGCTCTCCGGTGTCACAAATTCCCGTAATTGTCAGTCCACTGCTTGAACCTGAGACTTTTAATTCCGTACCAAGATAAGTGTCCACCGTATCATATAGTCCCGCCGTTACACCACTGGAATCCTGCAGTTTGTCAATTACAATCTTATCAATAACTACTTCATCTCTCTTTACCGGCATCTCTCCATGAATCACCGACTCCTCTTTCAAATGCTCTTTTGAGACAAAAGAATATCCTCTGACAATCTGTGTCAGATTTTTCATCTGGGTATAGCCAAAACCTACCAGATATACATTAGCATCCGGTATATAAAACAAATCTCCGTAATTATTATTTTCCGTATTTTTTTGGATATAGTCTATGATTCTCCGTTTCTGGGTTTCCACACGAAACGAACTAACCTTTGGGAAATCAAGCCTGATATAATGGGAGTCCGTTTCGATGACAGCCTCCTTGTCTACAGAAATCGTATTGACAAATTCAGCTGTTGTAATAGAAAGCATCACTGCCGTTACTAACAGCACGACAATAATAAATGCCTGCTTTTTCCCCATCAAATGAAGATTTTCCAGTGCCATGCGCCAAATTTCCCTTGGTGCAAGCTTTGCTGTGCCTTTACTTGGAAGTTTGGAAAGATTATAGGAAAATTTATCAATTTCTTCCATGTCCAATGTCGGCCGTTCTTCATCTAACATCTGCACGCCATTTTCCTGTCCTTCCAATAGGATATCGCAATCCATATTATTCTGAATATAGAGTTTTCCCTCTTTCCATGCAAAATTCAGAGAAAGCTTTTCCGGCACCTCATTCTTTCCACAATACATCTTAAAATCTGCATAATCATTCCCAAGCGTTTTGCACTCCATCTCCCGCAAATAGATATTGGAATCATCGCTGCGCTCATAAGCAGATAAATTTCTGTTATCCTCGTCCTTTACAATCTTTCCGTCACAGATCTCAATAATCCTGTCACCAAAGAATTTGGCGATGCGTTTTTCATGTGTAACTAAGATTACCAGACATTCCTTGGAAATACTTTTTAAAATGCTCATGGTACGTAACGTATTCTCTTCATCCAAATTTCCAGTTGGCTCATCCGCAAGAATAATATCCGGTGACTTTACCAGTGCTCTGGCAATGGATACGCGCTGCTGCTGACCGCCGGAAAGCTTCGATACCAGCTTTTTCTTAAACTTTCCCATTCCTAACATATCAAGGACATAGTCAACGCGTTCCTCCTTCTCTTCGTCTGACAAATCATACCGATTCAGAGCCAGTTTCACATTATATGCTACGGAATAATCCTGCAACAGATAATAATTCTGAAATATATAGTCAAAGCGGTCATTCCGAATTGGCTCCATACGCTTTGGCTCATATTTATTAAATGTAACTTCTTCAATCGAAACCGTACCCTCTGAAAAAGTATCCAACCCACCAATAATATTTAACAGTGTTGTCTTTCCTGATCCGCTTTCGCCCAAAATACAGACCAATCCCGTCTTCTCAAATTCCAGATTTACACTGTTCAGAACATGCTGTTCACTTTTCTTTCCCTTGTTATAATATTTATGTAAATTATTTACTCGAATCATGCGTTCAACCTGCCTTTCAACAAGTGATTGAAGGAAGCTACCGTCAATACACTGACTACAAAATTATAAACTACAAACACAAGGTATGCACCAAAACTATAGTACCACATCATTTCTCCAATAATCGATACTCCTGCAATTCGCAAAATCCACATAATTATAACCGTCACCACGATTGCTGCCAGACAGTATGCAAGAATTTCATAGTAACTGATTTTTCGGATAAGATGCATTCTCATACCGATGAACTTCAGAACAAAATAATCTTTTACGCGGATTTTCATCAGGGAACGTAAAATCAGCACTTCCGCTAAAAGAATAGCAACCAGCCCAAAAATAGAGATTCCTATAATCGTCATCCGCTCATTCACCAGCTCTTCCACATAATCGGTCACACCGACACGGTAAGTACTCTGTGCCCCATACCCCATTCTCTCCAACTTCCTAATGACAGAATCCACCTTGGCATAACTGGTCAAATAAACTGACGCCTGGATACTTCCCCTGTCTTTTGGACAATACTGATAGAAAAATTCTTCACTGAATTCCAGAATATTTTCGGTACCCTCGTGAAAATCCTCCACAACCACTGCATCCTGCTCCTTTGTTTCACCAGTCCGGACCTTGTTCCTGTCACACGCATCAAAGTGGAACAGCACTTTCCCTAAAGGCCCGGTTTGCTCGTTTTTATAGGAAATCCTTATTTCGTCCTTCTCTAAATCATCTCCAATCACAGGAATATACTCCCTTTTTAATTTGTAATCCCCATACCATTTGTCATATTGTGTATACAGACGGTATTCCCCATAATCCATACCTAGGGAAAGCATATTACATAGCTCCTTCGAAAAGTAGACCTGTTCCGTCTCTTCCTTTAGCAGCCCTACAACTGTCATTTCCTTACAATAATATTCATTTGGCCCCCAGCTGTTACGTGACTGGAAATAAAACAATATTTCCTTTTCCAAATCCTTTTTATCCGCAGAATACAGAACAATCTCATTTCTTGTCTCAGGCAAACGCCCCTCGGCCAAATCCTCCTTGGCAATACAGTCTGTTGACAACATAAAACGTTTTTCATTCAAGAAGGAGACTGATTTTATCTCATTTCCCATCACTCCTTTCTGGATTCCATAAATATACTTATAGTCTTCCCCTTCCTCCATGTAGTAATTAATATCATTGGCATAATCACAGGAATCTGCCATTACTACATTAGATAACGAATTAAACTTTTCTATATCCTCCTGTGTTATCTCTTTTCCATCTTCACGCTTTACCACCAGACGTTCCCTGTCTTCCTTTTTAAAGACCGATGTACTATATTCCTTTGTCAGCGTATCATCTGCATGCTGGAAAAGCTCTCCAATAAACAGAAAAGAGACCGTACTCACCACAAACAGGAAAAATGTAAACAAAAATGCCCTGCCTCTTTGTGTTCGTCTGTTCATACCGGCAAAATAAGCCGCCACCTTATTCTGCCGTTTTTTCTCTTCTTTCTCACTGCGCATCCTTACAGATGAACCAGCTTTTTTCAATTCTTCTGACAGCTTTTCTTTGGCTTCCTCTGTTTCCCTCTCTGCTGTCTGGGTATCCTGACCAGATGCTTCCTGATTCACCGAAACATCCGAAACAACCCTGCCATCATGCAGCCTGATTTTTCTTGTCACATACGCTTCCGCCTGATCATAGTTATGCGTAACCATGATAACCAGCCGCTCCCTTGACAAATCCCTAAGCAGGCTGACAATCTGATCCCCGGTATCACTGTCCAGATTGCCCGTCGGCTCATCCGCTACAATAATACCGGTATCCTTTGCAAGTGCCCTGGCAATAGACAATCTCTGCTTCTGACCGCTTGAAAGCTCCGAAGCCCTATGGGTTTCAAACCCATGCAGACCTACCTGCGCAAGATAATTCATCGCCGTCTCTTCCGCCCGTTCCTGCTCATATCCCATAATCAGAAGCGCGCTCATTACATTTGCCAGAGCTGTATAATGCCCTACCAGACTGTAATCCTGAAAAACATAGCCAATCTTATTTCTCCGGTACTCTTCCCAGTCCTGTTCATCGTACTGGAACGTCGGCTGGCCATCCACAAACATTTCACCATCGTCGAAGTTATCCATACCGCCAATGATGTTTAAAAGTGTTGATTTTCCACTGCCGCTTTCACCAGTAATTGCCACAAATTCATGCTCAGCAAACGACAGGCTAATTTTCCGCAGCGCCTGTGTCACTGTCGTTTCTGAATAGTAACTCTTACTGATATCCTGCAGCTCGATTTTTACCTTCTCCATTTGCTTACCCCTTTTTCTTTGTGTTGATAACATTACCTAATTAGCATACTAACATATTAATATTACTTTATCAGCATTTTTCTGTCAAGAATGCATTTCTTACTCTATTATTATAACAATACCAAACAGGTACATATGTAGATAAAATGTTAACATTTCGTAAACAAATAATGATTATACCAAAAAATGCCCCGCAGTTTCCTGCAAGGCATCTGAAAGAAATATAAACAGATCTATTAATGATGGAACAGACGGATTCCTGTAAAGCACATGGCAATCCCATGCTTATTACAGGCTTCAATAACGTCATTGTCACGAATTGAGCCGCCTGGCTGCGCAATATATTTTACACCACTGCGGAATGCACGCTCTACATTATCGCTAAACGGAAAGAATGCATCGGAACCAAGTGTAACATCGGTAGCCTTAGCAAGCCATTCCTGCTTTTCCTCTTTGGTGAATACAGGAGGCTTTTTCGTAAATGCCTTTTCCCACTCACCATCTGCCAAAACATCCATATAATCCTCTCCGATATACAAATCAATGGCATTATCCCTGTCTGCACGCTTCATGTCCGTCTTAAATGGAAGATTTAATACCTGTGGTGACTGGCGGAGCAGCCAGTTATCTGCTTTACTCCCGGCAAGACGTGTACAGTGAATGCGGGACTGCTGACCTGCACCAATACCAATGGCCTGCCCGCCCTTTACATAGCATACGGAATTTGACTGCGTATACTTCAGGGTAATCATGGCAATCGCCATATCAATCTTTGCAGACTGCGGAATCTCTTTATTTGCTGTTACTACATTGCCAAAGAAATCATCATCAATATTTAGTTCATTGCGTCCCTGTTCAAAAGTAATGCCATATACTTCCTTGTGCTCAATTGGATTTGGAGTATAATTTTCATCTATCTGAATAACCGCATAGCTGCCTTTTTTCTTTTCCTTCAAAAGCTCTAGCGCTTCCGGCTCATATCCCGGTGCGATAATACCGTCTGAAAATTCCCTCTTAATCACTTTTGCTGTAGAAACATCACACACATCCGAAAGAGCGATAAAATCACCATAAGAAGACATACGGTCCGCTCCTCTTGCCCTTGCATATGCGCTGGCAAGCGGTGAAAGCTCTCCTAAGTCATCTACCCAGTAAATCTTTGCCTCTACTTCACTAAGCGGAAGCCCTACTGCTGCTCCCGCTGGAGAAACATGCTTAAACGACGTTGCTGCCGGAAGTCCCGTTGCTTTTTTCAATTCTTTCACCAACTGCCAGCCATTAAATGCATCCAGAAAATTAATATATCCCGGCTTTCCGTTTAATACCTGAATCGGAAGCTCTGTTCCATCCTGCATATAAATCTTAGATGGTTTCTGATTTGGGTTGCATCCATACTTTAATTCTAATTCTTTCATATTTACCTCATTTCTGCGCTGCCCTTTGCGCATAACACAATGTTTGTGTCGCAGCGCAGACACAAACTTGCCGAGTGAAAAATTTATTTTTCACTCTTACCTCATTTCTGCAAAATGAAGTTCACTTTACCCTATTGCACATTTTCAATATTTGTATCTGCCAGATGAAAGAAGAATGCCACTTTTACGTTCTTTTTAGGTTTGAAGTTCCACTTAGCACGGTTCTTTCATACGTTAGTGGCGTTTCAAACCTTTTTATTTACGATTACTGATTGATATTTGCCGGTTGCAATATCAATATAACGCACAAAAAGCGAAACCTTATTATCCTCATTCAGGCTTTCCCAAAGCATATTGGTAAACGCATCCATATCATCCGGAATCTCTACTAACTTCGGCTCTCCTTCAAAACTTGGAAGCGGATTTCCATCGCCCATATATGTATGGATAAAATGACCTTCCCCTGCTGCCGGGCTGGTATAAGAAAACGTGTAGCGGTTGCAGCCATCTGGATTTCCATTGTTGCTCTTCAAAATAGACATTGCATAATTATACATTCCATTCTCAATATGCATAATACCGGAAATCCTAGGGGTATAATTTGGCGCATCCGGTTCAAACTCCCTGGTACGAAGCGCCTGCTCAAACGTCTGCTGCTTGTCCATTAACTCATAAATAGTATCTGTCTGGTCTCCATTTGTAACAATTGTCTTGTTTCCAAGCACACGAACCGGTGCATAGATAATCAGACTTGGGTCACTTAACTTGGAAGCATCAAATGCTTCTGTACGGATTCCTTCACCCTCTTCCACAAAAATCCTGTTTCTGCTGTTTTCACTTCTTCCCATGATAAAATAAGCAGTTACCGCATGTTTGCCATCCTTTGATTTGCCAATGATAATCCCTCTTCCCGGATATGAATTTCCTTTTAACTCCTTTTCCAATGAAATCACCTGCATACTCTGTTCTCCTTCCTTTCAACAAGCACACCACTACATTTTGGACAGCTTCCTGTCCCAAGTCAAATACCCCGCGGCAGTCGCCAAATGCGAACAAGTTCGCGCTTGGCTCGTTACTTCGCAGGAATGAACAACAGATTGCGGGCTTCGCCAGCAAACCTATTGCCATAAACAAAAAATACCTGAGCAGTCTGACTAAAACTGCCCAGGCGGTCGACATTTCTATTTCCATACTCCCTATGGGTAATCCCATTTATCCGCCAGTCGTATGGATTCTTTCTTTAGAATATAACATTTTGGAAGGAATTTCAATTCCTTTTTTAATCATTTTGCTCTTTTTGGAAATTAATCCACTCCTGCATCGTCTCCTCATCAACTACAATATCCAGATTTGCTATTCCATCCATAACATTATACATCCACTCCGTCATATTCACCTTTGACATTCCTGCCAGATAATAGGCATTGCCAAAGATATGGTTGAAAGAATATAATGAATCTGCAATATCATAATAAAGCATACCCTGTTTTTCCTTCAGAGACAGCCCATCCAGTATCTTCTGGTATAATGGCCTGCCATTATATTCCACCTTACTTCCTGCCAGCCGAAGTACAAAAGCATCCTTTGTTACCTGTGTCTCATCAAAAGAACTGTCGCGCTGCTTCATCTCATCTGCCGAACAGACTGTCACAAACGGAGTTATTGCATATCTGTAATTTTCATTATCTCCTTCAAACAGAATAAAGTTTCCCGAAGAATAATTTTCAAAAAACTTCATTCTAGTGTTTTCAGGATAGGCCAGAACAAAATCACGATACTGCATATTCTGATAACCCCTGTCTTCCAAGTCCCTCCGACCTTCATACCAACCCCCGTATTCATCGTTATCAGCCACTACCTGTACATTGGTAATCTTCCATCCTAATCCAATACTGAAGATAAGCATAGTTCCAACGAGAATTGTCGGTGCCATACGTAAAATGCCAAACTGCTTCCTTGACAGAAGAATTAACAGACTGCTAAATATTAAGGCAACTGCCCAAATCAAAATTTCTAAAGCAAGCACCTGCATCCCACTTGCAATTTTCGGATACTGATGAAACACAAACGGCAGATAGATTCTTTGAACCCCTGTCATGCCAAATACAGCAATCCCAAAAAGAATGATACATACCAGAATATAACTTCTAACCCCAAGCCATGCCATAAAATTGTAAATCAGCATTACAGAGCCATACACCATCATTCCCCAAAACAGAAGCTGGATGCATCCTGCAAAAAGATACTTCCACGAAAAAAGATATTCTGTCCTGACTGTCGGAATTATCTGGTGAATCACCTGATAAACACCAGCTACCACAAAATACAAGACTGCCATATAAGCAACATAGCCCGCCATTACCAAATGGTCCAGTATAACCCTCGAAAAATATCGGCTTTGCCTCGTCCCGGGATACATGCTTATTTTATCATTGCAAAAGCTATTATATGTCTGCAGGCAGAGAAAACCAAAAAACAGCAATGTTCCGATTACCGACATGTGACCAATTTCATAAAACCGCAATCCTCCACCTTTTCTCATTCCCGTAAAATCTAACACAATATCACATACGATACAGCCAAACTGCAAAAGTACGACTGCAAAATAAAACCTGTAGTTCTGCATAAGTTGTATCTTCAAAAGCCTTTTTATGTTCTCCCATACAAGCTTCTTTCTATTTTCTTCCTTTCCAATCAGCACTCCCATAAGTCCTCTGTCCCCTTTCTCTCTTTTGTCATGGTAAGATATACACTGACATCCTCTGGCGTAACAGCACTGACAGTAAGCCCCCTCTTCAAAGCCTGTGCTGCCAAATCGCTTTCTACAGAGCCTCTCAGTATAGCAAAGCTTTCAATCTCCTTTTTCTCCATATATATGGTATCTTCCTTCTCCACAAACCCAGATATCTCCTCTTCCTTGCCATCTACCCGAAAAAGCATCTCCCGGACATCATCCATATCCTGATAAAAAACCAGCTTCCCTTTATGAATCAAAAGCATTTCTGAAAGCAATCCTTCTATTTCCAGCAAATTATGGCTGGATAGCAGGATTGTCCTTGGATGCTCCATATAGTCACGAAGCAGCACTTCATATGCCAGCTTTCTTTTTGCAATATCCATTCCAATAAACGGCTCATCAAACAAAGTGAGCCTGCACCTCGTTGCCATGGCACAGGAAAAGTGGACTGCGCTTTTCATACCCTGCGACAGGGCAGAACAGGATTTTTTCAATGGAATTTCAAAAAGCTCCAACAGTTTTTTACAAAAATTTTCATCAAAATCTGTGTATGCAATCTTATAAAACCTGATAATTTCTGAAATACCATAACCTCTCCCCACTGGTAGGTCATGCATGGTATATATCATTTCTCCACCTATAATCATAGTTCGGGCATCCTCTCCAAACATACGAATCCTTCCGCTGTCTGCGCCTTCCAGGCCTGTACAGATTTTCATAAGTGTTGTCTTTCCGCTTCCATTTGCCCCAATCAGGCCAATTATCTGATTTTTATTCAGATTAACTGTAATCCCATCTAAGGCCACATGGCTGCGATATGTTTTTTTCAATCCCTCTATGCTAACCGCAAATTCTTCCATATTCTCTCTTCACTCCATTTTCTAAATTTAATTCTATTTTTTCTGATAAACCTGACTGATTTTCCCGATAAGCACCTCCTCAGAAATCTCTAACTTCTGTGCTTCCCTTACCAGATTTTCAACCATCTCTGACAGCATCTGCTCCAATTTCCGCTGCCGTATGATTTCCACTGCATCCTCTCTGACCACCATTGCCTGCCCCCGCACCTTTTCCAATACACCGCGGTCTACAAGCACGCGGATTCCTTTTGCCGCAGTCGCAGGGTTAATATTCAGCTCTTTGGCTAACTGTATTTGGGAATAGCAGTTCTCACCTGCTCCCAGATGTCCTGTCAAAATATCATCCTCAATTGCGTCCGCAATCTGAATATAAATTGGCACTACATCATTGAAATTGATTTTCACATCCTCACCTGCCTCCTTATCCATTACTACATTACTTAAGTAATGTAGTAATTATATGGTGTGTTTTTTCTTTTGTCAAGTATCTGATTGCGTAAAATTCATCAGCATTTAGTCATTAAAGATTGACAATATTTATGGTTATATGTATAATCCATTTATATAAACTCTTTATATAAACCAGTTATGTTATATGTCAGCAACTTCAAACTGTTAGCAAGATAACTTGCAATTAATTATGAAAGAGAGGGATAACGATGCCAAAGCAGCGCATCACAAAAGAAATGGTAATTGATGCCGCTTTTGAACTTGCCCGGAGCGGTGGAATGGAACAGGTTATGGTCAAAGCAATCGCAGAAAAAATCGGCTGCTCCGTACAGCCAATTTACAGCTACTGTAAAAATATGGATGGATTACGTCAGGATGTAACGGAACGAGCAAAATGTTTTGTCAGAGATTATGTGGCATCACATATTGATAAAGATGACCCCTTCCGCAGTACAGGTCATGCATATATTCAGTTGGCCAAAGAAGAACCAAACCTTTATAAAATTTTCATTCTGCACAGACGGGACGGCGTTTCTTCTTTGGACGATTTGTACCATATGGAAGCCAGCGGACAAATCCCTGCGTTTCTTGCCAAAAGTTTAAATATCAGTGTGGAGCAGGCAAAGCAGATACATCTGGATATGCTGATTTATACTATTGGTATTGGTACCATTTTTTCCATGACGACACCAGGAATTTCAGCCGATGAAATTTTCGCACAACAGGAAAGGGTTTATGAAATCTTTATGAAAAAGGTTTAAAGTTTCACTATCGCATGAAAATACCATGCTAAGTATGACTAAACCAAATCTAAGAAGAACGCAAAACCAGCGCAAAAATGAGGTGAACTATGAACCGTAAAATTTTAGTCTGCTATAAAAGCGTAACCGGCTTTACAAAGCAGTATGCAGAAATGATAGCCAATGAGATAAATGGCACACTTATGGATTTAAAAAATGTAACCGCTGAAACCATATCGCAGTATGATATCGTAGTATTTGGCGGGAGATTTTTTGCCGGAGGAGTTGACGGACTGAAAAAAGCCAAAGAACTGGCGGCAAAAGGCAATGTAAAAAATTTTGTCGTCTTTGCAACAGGTGCCACTCCCAATACCGCTGAGAAAACCATTCAGGAAGCATGGAAAAATAATTTTACCACAGATGAACTACGCCGTATCCCTCATTTTTATATGCAGGGTGGTTTATGTTATGAAAAAATGCCGTTGCCGGAAAAATTAATGATGAAGGCTTTTGCCGCTGTTATGAAACGGAAAATTAAAAACCAAAACGAACAGACAGAGGAAGATAAAGAATTCGTACGTGCAATCTCAAATTCTTATGATATTTCATCAAAAGTGTACATTGAGCCTTTGGTATCCTTTTTGAAAACAGAGTATTTCCGTTGAGACGATGCCGACGGATGGCTGTGCTATAGGGCATGGCCATCCGCCAGCATCTGTAAAGCAAACACAGCCAAAGCTTTTTCAAGGGTTATTCTATGTATCCTTTCTCTTTTATCATCTCTCTCCTGTCTTCCTGCAATTTCATAATAAATCCACTAATGGCAGGATAACATTCCTCACCTCCGGCAGCTATCCTAAAATTTTCTAAACATTTTTTATCTTCTTCCGGTTTATACAAATAAGAAAATTGTCTCTCTATCATCTCTCTGTCAACAATACTCATTTGCCACGCAGCCAGAATGGATTCCAGCATATTCAAATATAAAATCACTAAAAACCGCAATTTTTTAACTTCTTCTTTTGATAATTTAACCCTGCCACGCCTATCTTTTCTTTTTCCTTTTTTGCACTTACCATTACCAAGTAAGCTTCTGATATCTTTATATATATTCTTTTCAACGGCAAACTCAGACATGGTGAACAAATCCACACACTGCTGCCTGTCAAACTTTT
Source organism: uncultured bacterium (assembly GCA_947643145.1). Taxonomy (GTDB): domain Bacteria; phylum Bacillota; class Clostridia; order Lachnospirales; family Lachnospiraceae; genus Butyribacter. Next base: position 29,814 of record CANRVD010000011.1, read on the forward strand.
CAACAATCTTTACCGCCATATTCGTCTCAGGTTTCAGCTGTAATGACCACTGCACCAGTAAATCAACGGTCTTTTCCCTTCTTGATTTTTCATGTTCTGCCTTGATTTGACGGTATAGCAGGACAATGGAAAAAACTGACGTAAAGGAAATAATGATTTCAATGATATCCAATATGCCTGTATACTTTTGGCTAAACGCATTCACCCTGGAAAAATCCATCCTGCTTACCGTAATGCCAATAGCTAACAAGACAGCCGATATCAGACAAAGAACTATCCCACACTTTTTCTTTTGTTTTTTACTCATCTTATTATCCCCCTATTCCTGTTGGTAGTGTCAAATCCTACCTGATTTTTTATTACTAAAGCCTTGATTTATGGAAGATTACAAATAAAAAGAGCATTGACCTCCCTTTTTGGGTATAATGTCTATCGCCAAACAAACATCCCAGAAAGGAGCCAATGCTCATGGACATTATACTTTATTTACTTCAACTTATTCAATACCAGCATAAACAGATTTGCTGGTTAATTAATTTTATCTGTAGATATATTCCTCTTAAACAATGGGCTTTTGATGATTCCCATTCCCCAAAATATCAAAAATTTAAGATTGACCAGCTTCCTAAAGTTATCTCTTTCAAACAGGAATGGAACTGGAAGGATCTCATCGGCTACTATGAGCAACGCTACCATAAGACCATCAAACCTGTTTTTCGCCGTGTTGAATGCGATATTCCCAAACACTGTACCTGCCCTGCTTGTGATGCTCCTGTGAACTATTTTCAAACACGCTCTAGTACTCCATCCGGCCAGAAATTGAACTCATGAACCGCATGGTTTGCACCATTGCGTCGTTAAAATTTCTAGACGATGCCACCGCATCGCCGTCGAAATTTTGCCTAGCACTGGCACAAACCATACAGCCCACAAGTCTAATTTCTGACTGGATGGAGTACTAGCAAGTCAGCAAACCAGAATAATACAGAATCAGCAATCCCCTGTAAGTTACGTCACAAAGTTTCCGGGTTTTGCTCCTCCAGTCCACCTCCAGCTGTCCACCACTATAGCACCCCATTCCCTTAAGTGCCTTCTCGGAATAATTGGCACGGCATATTCCCTGACCATCAATGGAAGCATAAATAATATCAACCTCTTTTTTGAGTGACGGAACCAGGCTGTATAGGCCACACCGGCACATATACTCCACCAAATTCAGAAATACATAATGCTCTCCGCCGGTTTCCGTACTCAGTTTCATGCCCTCCTTGAATGCACCACAGCATCCAACCAGATGTCCGATATCTACGCAATAAGCAGGTTGGTAATCGAAACCCATGTCTTTCAGCAGCTTGTTAAACGCATCTGCCAACATGGCTATATTTTCACTGGTCCGCCAGCTATCTGTATGTGCCAGAATATCCAGATGATACCAACAGGGCCATTTCTCATAGTTGTTAAAGACGTAGGCGATTCCTTCAGGATTGCTTCTCTCAGGACGCCTTTTTCGTATTTTTACGATATCAGTTACCGATTCTATTTCTGTGACCCTGCCAAACGATTCCAGCGCAGAGGTGATTTCTTTTGTGATATCAAAGGAATCTTCATAGCCAGCCCTTGCAACACAGGCAGCTTTAATGATATCCGACCCGGAAGCTGCATATCTGTTACAATCCGTATCATATTCGCCGAACAACCGCGGGAAAACAGTTTTAAATGCCCCTATGGCATTCTTCAGAACAGGCGTATCCTTATACACCAGCTTTTCCCCAAGATATTTAACACCAACTTCCTGGTTTTCATATTGTCCTGCATTTTTGTTCGCTCCATGAAATCCATTGCCCAGCCAGCCGCTTTCCTTTTGGCATGCGATTATATCCTGAATTATTTTTTCCTGCAGAATCCTGTCCTGCAGCTCTCGTTTATCGTCTTCCATGATATTTTTCAGAATATCATTTTTAACATGATACACGATGGAAGGATTCGCATTTTGCAGCAAAAAACCAGATATTCTGCCAAGCATACCGTCTGAAGTATCGCCGGGGCGTTCCTTTGTACCCTCATGGCTTATTGTATTCCTTCCACCGCCTACTCCTGTATCCTGTAAAATACCCTCCCACGCCTCACAAAGCCTCTCTATACTCCATGCCGCATTTGCCGGACTGGTAGAAGGCAGTTTCATAATCTTCTGACATAAAGGTTCTGGTGCATATTTCTGGTACAAGTCATATGCTTTTGCGCCATTTGCATAAATCTTTTGAATCTTTGAACAATGCAAAACCGATTCAAAATCATTTACCACTACATTTTTAATGGAACTGTCACTAGAGCCAATAATGTCGCAGGACGCAATCACATCCCAAATTGCAATCCGGTTTTCCAAAAGCATTTTCTTCTTCTCTTCAACCGTCACAGGCACCGACCACCCGGTAAGCTGTGCAATTACCTTCCAAAAACGGTTCTGCGGATGTCCATAGTAAAAATTCTGTTCCCTGGATTTCACCGAAGGAAACGAACCAAGAATCAGCACTCTACTCTCTGCATTATAAACCGGCTCAAAATTGTGCACTACATGACTGTAATTTTTCTCTTTCTCCATTCCCGCCTCCATTTACCCTGTTACTGCAAAGCCAGCAGCTTAATCTTCCGCCTTGCAGATAGAAATTTATTCTGCGTAAAATTCATCAATATTTAACCGCCTTAGTAATAACAAAGTTCCTTACTTACGGTATTTCGGTAACTATAATTCCATAATAATTTCACGTGCCACTGACTCTTCTATCGGGGTTGCAAAAACACCTTCCTCAAACTCTACAATATTACCAATGCCCTTCTGCACAACAAAACGCAGTTTTCCATTCTTTACCTTTTTATCCGTATAGAGTTTTTTGACCAGTTCCTCCCTCTCTATATAGGATGGAATTTCTACCGGAAGTTTTGCTTTCCTATAAAGCGCCACGACCTCACCCGCTTCTGCTTCTGTCATATAGCCCAGCTTTGTTGCAAGTCTTACCTGTGCTGTCATGCCGATTGCAAGCGCTTCTCCATGAAGCAGACGATAATCACTGACTGTCTCAATCGCCCGTCCCACTGTATGACCAAGATTTAAAATTTCACGGAGTCCACTTTCCCTTTCATCCTTCTCAACCACATGATACTTGATTTTACAGTTTACTTCTGCAATATGCTCACAGGCAGCTTTATCAATCTGCATAATACTGTCCATATTTTCATACAGAAAATCAAAAAATTCCCTATCTGCCATGCAGGCATGCTTAATAGTCTCAGCCATGCCACTGGAAAGCTCTCTTTCCGGCAAACTTCTCCAGGTTGCAATATCAAGATAGACCTTCTTTGGCTGGTTAAACAATCCGATAAGATTTGTTGCCAGAGGAGTATCTACTGCTGTCTTTCCACCCACAGAAGCGTCTGCTGCTGCAAGCAGCGTCGTCGCATAATTAATAAATGGTATTCCACGTCCAAAAGTACCAGCCGTAAAACCTGCCAAATCTGTCACAACACCACCGCCTACCGCAATGATACAGCAGTCTCTCCGGTAGCCTTTTGCAAGCATGGCATCCTCTATCTTTTCCTTTGTCTGTCTTGTCTTGCTCTTCTCTCCTGCTTCAAATGAAAATATCTCTGCTTGATAACCTGCTTCTTGCAGCAAATTGCAAATATTCTCTGCATATAATTCCTTCACTGTACTATCTGTAACAATCGCGAATTTTTGAATATTTCCAACCAGGCCATTCTTTAAATCGCTGACTAATTTATTTTGCAATTCAAATCCGGTTTCAATCTCATAACTGTCATCCACTACCTTTTTTAAGGCAACTCCAAATATACTCATACTCAGTATCCTTTCTTCAAGCTTCCCTATTCCTATTCCATAAAAAGGGCATCCCAAAAACTGATGCCCTGACAAATAGCTTTTATAATATTTTTATTATACCAATAAGTATTTCACAAATCAATCATTGCAATTTCTGGCAAAAAATGTTACTATAGTTTCATGCAGATATGGTTCATCGGTAGAACGCTAGCTTCCCAAGCTGGAAAGGCGGGTTCGACTCCCGTTATCTGCTTGTTTTTTTAGCCGCGAAGCCTTATAAAAATGGACTTTGCGACTTTTGGGAATGATATTTTGACTTCAACGAATTTGGAATTACACTTTCGATGTCGCAATAACAAGGAAATCATATGGCTCATTATTTAGTTTTACTATTTCAAAATTATCCTTCATAACGAATCTTCTCCATCATCATTTCGTTATATTTGTATATGACGATTCTATTAAAGTAACAACTGTATTAATAATTTCATCTGCCTCATGCTTAACAACTTACCAGTTAATTTTCCTCATTCTTATCGAAAGCCAAAAAAATTCCACTATTCGGATAATAAATCATTGTTCCATCAAGAGAGCGTCCACTCCTTAGCTTTACATAGTAATCATAAGCTGCCTTGGTGACTTCCACTTCCCTGATATTTGCATCCTCTGAAGAAACATCCAATTTATAATTGTGGTTACGCCTTCTGCCGCGGCGTGTCCTGGTAGTTGTCTCCGTCTGCAAAGGATTGATATATGCCTTAATTTCCTTTGGTCCTTCTGCCATATCCCGGCTGATATCTTTCAGGGTATCCGGTGTACCGATAAGCGCCAGGAATCCTGCCAAAGCCAGTGCTGCCGCAATAGCACCCACCCTTCTTTCCAGTATCCCAAAAAGAAACGTTGCCGCAGCGACTGCAATAATAGAAAGATGACTTCCAAAAGTGATATACAAAGATGCTATACCAAAATCCAGAAAAAGAAATATATTTGCAAGAAGCAGGGCGCCTAAAATCACCGCATCTAATACCAGCCAAAACGCCGCAGATTTCTTCTCTGCATGCTGCTTAAATACATCCGTAATCTCCATGGCATCTTCCCGCTTATACGCCAATACGTGCAGGCAGTCCCCCGGCTCCATTCTATCAGGGTTTCTTCCATAGTTCACGCTTTTATGCTCTTTTATTTCCCCTGTTACCAAATCTTTATAGTCAAAACTAAAATAATCTGTAACAGTTTTGCCATCCTTCTCCTGCCATATCCGCTTTACCTGTCCGCCCTGCGACTGATAGAGTATTCCCGATTCAATTTCCCTGTATTTTTTTAGTGATGACACCAAAAACACAAGTGCAAGAAAAACGGCCACAGCACAAAGCACACTGGTTAAAATAAATCCAGAACTCCATCCATCTACATAAATTGCATAAATATCATAGGCCTGCCAGGTTCCAAGACCTCCTATGGGCAGAATGCAGACGCATGCCAAAGCGCAAAAAAATACCATCCACTTTCTTTCCTTTTGCACAAACCTTTTATCCTCTTCGGATGCCGGATTCCAGTTCTCAATCATTTCTTCTTCCATTTCCTTTCCAAATTTTCAGACACGCTCTATTGAAAATTTACACTACATATAGATATCGGCTATTGTTACTGTTTACTCCATAACCTAACGGCTATATTCTTCGCATTACATCACACGGAAATCAATTTTCAGTTATTTTAGAGCATTAGAGCAGGCAGAATAGATATAAATTCCGCGAAGGCTCTTGAGAGACGTCAGCGCTTAGCGAGATTTTTTCGAGCTTAGCGTCTGTTACGCCTCTCACGAAGCGAAAGCGTGCCGACAAGGGATTTATATCTATTCTGCCTGGCAAAGATAAGAAATAACTGGAAATTGATTTCCGTGTCATCTGAAAACTTTACATTCCCAAAGGCATCTGTTATATTAAAAACAGCATAAAACACCCCAAGGAGGAAAGCCAAAATGAACCTTTTTCACCCTGACAACCCAGTCATGCGCATTCTATCCCGTCTATTTGACCTAATATTGTTGAATCTTCTTTTTATTTTCACCTGCATTCCTGTCATTACAATTGGTACATCACTTTCTGCCATGTATCACGTCCTATTTAAAATTATTGATAAAAAGGACCCGTATATTTTTAAAAGCTACCTGAAAGCATTCAGGGAAAACCTGAAACCGGCAACCCTGCTCTGGGTTTCAACCGCACTTGCCGGACTGGGTATCAACTTTGCCTTGTCTGCGGTTTACAGCACAAAAGCACAAAATGTTGATTTTCTTCAAATTCCTATATGGATATTTACTTTTATCACTGCAGCAACAGCCGTATATGCATTTCCACTCCTGTCCCGCTATCAAATCGGAATCGTTCCGCTTATAAAAAATGCATTCATCCTAAGCATTACCAATATCCCTGCTACTGTCATCATCATGGTTTTTCCACTGGGTATTTCTTATATTGCTTTTGCGGCCGGACTCAATATGGCTGTCGTATGCTGTATCATATCCACTATCGGATGCTCAGGCATCCTATACCTTATCTCCTATGTCCTGTTCCAAATATTCAAAAAATACGAAGATTAAAAAGGAACTTTCCTGTAACCAAAAAGGTTTGAAGTTCCACTATCGCATGAAAGAACCATGCTAAGTGGAACTATGTCAAACCTAAGAAGAACGCAAAACCAGCGTTCTTCACATCGAATATCCGAGCAGTTTCCTATAAAGGAAAAAGGCTCCCATAGCCGCCCTTCCGAAAAAGGACTTATAACTATGGCAGCCTTTAAACAGGTAACAATGCTACTCTTTCACGCCCCCCAGTGTAACACCTGCAATGATATACTTAGAAAGGAAAAGGTATACAATAATAATCGGTATGATTGCTACTGTAATCATCATATAGATTTTCCCCATATCAAAATTCATGTAATCTGCGCTTCGAAGGGTTGCAACCAGAATAGGCACAGTCATTTTATCTTTTGACTGGATAACCAGGGCTGGAACAAAATAATTATTCCATGAACTAACAAATGTAAAAATTGCCTGTACTGCAATTGCCGGCTTCATAATCGGAAGCCCAATCTGGTTAAAAGTCCGAAACTCCCCGGAGCCATCAATACGTGCCGCTTCCACTAATGACATAGGAAGTGACGACTGCAGATAACTGTACATGAAGTAAAATACAGCCGGTGATGCAATCGACGGAATAATCAGCGGAAGTAAAGAGTCATACATTCCCATATTAGTAACCAGCCGTAAAAATCCCATTGCCGTAACCTGTGTCGGCATTACAAGGATAGCCATGATAAAAGTAAAGGCAGCCTTTTTAAACTTAAAATCATAGACAAACAAACCATACGCTGTTAAAGATGAAAAATAAGTACATATTGCTGCAGAACATCCGGAAACAATCAAACTATTTACAATTCCCCTGACCATCGGAAACGTTCCATCGTTCGCAACATTCAGAAAGTTTTTTAATAAATTTTTCCCCGGCAGTGCCGAAAATCCCTTCTGCAATTCTGCATGCGAATGTGTTGCATTTATGAACAGGATATAGAAGAAAAACAGGCACAGAAACGACAGGAATATAAGTACCAGATGGGCAAAAATACTCATTCCCCTACTTTTCCATTTTGATTTCCTCATCATACCTTATTCCTCCTTTCTCTTTTTGCCTTTTTTGCAGCAGCCTTTGAGCCATCCGGGTCATCGTTATTTGTTATCCTATATGTTATAAAGCACAAAATACTGCTGACAATGAACAGATAAACAGACAATGAACCTGCCATACCATAGTTTTTACTCTTCAAATGACTGTTCAAAAACATAATCAAAGTCATGGAAGTACGGTCCGGCGCACCCTGTCCGTCCGTCAGAATCTGCGGAACATCAAACATCTGAAGACCGCCAATAATGGAAGTAATCAGCGTATATGCAAGGATTGGACGTATCAGCGGAAGCGTAATATAAAAGAATCTCTGCAGACCACCACAGCCGTCAATCTCGGATGCTTCAAATATATCCGGGCTGATGCCCATAATCGCTGCCATCAGCATAATTGTCGTATTCCCAAACCACATCAAAAAGTTCATAAGGCCAACTAATGACCTGGTTCCAAATACAGAGCCAAGAAAATCAATCGGCTGCTTAATCCAGCCAAAAGCCGTTAAAATGGAATTAATCGGTCCATTTGTTGAAAACATGGTAAAAAACAGCATTGCAAATGCAGATGCCATAATCAGGTTTGGCAGGTATATCACCACTTTGAAAAACTGCTTTCCACGGATTTTCAGACGGGCATCTACAAACCATGAGGCAAGCACCAGTGCTATCACAATCTGCGGAATAAATCCTATCATCCATAAAATAAAAGTATTTCCCGCATATTTAAACATATCTGATTTTAACAGGCTGATATAGTTTGCCAGCCCAATAAAATTCGGCCCGATTTCTTTGATTCCTGAACGATAGTATTCATAAAAGCTGTACCTGATAGTATCCGCTAAAGGAATAAAAGAAAAGATAAAAAAACTAATAAAAAACGGAAGAATAAATATGTATCCCCACTTCGAGTAATTAATCTTTTTACGTTTCTCTCCCATAACCATCAATCCTTTCCTAACTAACGGTTTGCAGCACACCTGCCGTACTGCAAACCGCAAACGTCAACTATTATTCCGGCCACTGAATCTCTGTAATATCCGGATAACGTTCAATAACTGCTGTTTCAAAATTTGACTTTGCCTTTTCAAAATCAACTTTGCCCTGAAAATAATCACTAAAGGCATTCTGAAGCAGTTCAACACATCCCTGGTCATAAGCAGACAACGGCGCTATCTGGATTCTCTCGGCCACAGGGGCAAAATATTCAAATGTATTCTGTCCCCCAAGGAAATCAGAAGCGTAAGTAGCAGAATCCTTTGCTGCCTCCCTCATTCCACTTACGGTATTTGTATAATCCAAATAATCCTTGGAAATCTTTAACAGGTTATCTTTATTACCGGTTACTGCCATAATAATATCTTTTACATGCTTTGGATTATCTGTGCCCCTGCATGCAATCACATAAGAACCTCCCCAATTATATTCCTGCGGCGGATTTGTAACAGCCCATGCACCATCAGCGCCATCCCAGTTTGGTTTCAAGGTAAAATCAATCCCCCATGCCGGGAACAGGAATGCAAATACCTTAGACTTTGAACCCATTGATTTATTCCAGTCATCGTTCCACTGCCCCTTTACAGTCTTATCAAAATATCCGGCATCCTTCCACTCTTTTGAATCTTTAATCCAATCCATAATCTTTTTGTCAACCTTGATGACAGTCTCACCCTGTGTAACCCACGGCTGTGAAATACTGTTACCATATAAACGGAATGTATCTGCATAGGAAGCAAATGCACAGTACCCCTTTGACTTTAATTCCTCCGCCGTTTCTTTCATTACTTTCCAGTCTTTTACCTTTTCACCAATTTTTACCGGGTCATCTGTACCAAATACCTCTTTTGCGATGTCACGGCGATATACCAGAAGCCCCGGACAGCACTGCCACGTAGAAGCCCTTTGATTGCCGCTTGCATCCGAAGCAGTAATTTTTGTAAAATCATACTGGTCAGCCAAATCCTCACCCGGATTAATTCCAAGCTCTGTAAGCGGAATGGCAACATCTGCCTCCTCATCTGTATACTTAAATACATAATCCGTCTCCGCCAGGAACATATCAATCTTGTCATCTGCTGCCGCGTCTGCCTGATTCCGCAGGGCCTGGTCCAGCTTTTCCTGATATACTCCATCCTTGTTTGGATTGATAATCCAGTGGATTTCCGTCCCATCCTTGGAAACTTTATCCACCTCTGGGTATACTGCATTGACGCGCTTAAAAAATTCATCATTCCAGCCGTAGATGTTGATAACTTTTCCTTCCTCTGCATTATCCGTACCTTTCTTGGAATCGTCAGAATCTTTTCCTGCACCACAGCCTGACAAAACGCTGACCAACATGGCGGATACCAGCGCCATACTAAGTAACCTTTTTCTCATATCTTTTACCTCCTATGTTAAAATAATGTTATGATTTCAAAACTTGAAATTCCCTTTGATTTAAATATACTATACACCTTTTTAAAATATAAACATACAATATTGTTTACAATAATATCAAATTCATTACATCACTTTACGACATAATCAATTTAATTTCTGTATTCTCCTTCAGCAACTCTGCCGGAATATAGTTATCTTCCATTTCCGTTCCATCCACAACCAGCTTCCTGCAGCCTGATTCTGCATGTCCCGGATTGCAGACTTCAATATGTAAATGCTTCCCCCTAAAATCTTTGTCGATTTCCAAAGTCTCCCACTCCTTTGGAATGGAAGGCGCAATACGAAGCCCGCCAAAATCCGGACGCATTCCCAGTATCCCCTCAACACAGCCCACCATCACTGTAGACGCCGTACCGGTAAGCCAATGAACATGGGAACGCCCAAAATGTTCACTGTCTTTCCCTTCTGTAAACTGTCCATAACAGTACGGCTCTAGTTTACGGATTTCCGCCCTGTCATTTTGCGCCGCAGGTGCATTTTCCATAAAATACGCAAAAGCACGTTCCCCATGGCCACGTAATGCCTCCGCCAGAATAATCCAGCCCTGTGACTGTGAAAAAATTCCGGCATTTTCTTTTGTTCCTGCATTATAAATAACCGCAAGCGCTCCATCAAAAGCATGGCTGTGATAAGGCGGATCCATTAAAAGAACGCCATACTCCGTATTCAGCCTCTGATATACCATATCTAATGCCGCCTCAGCCTGTTCCTCCGTTGCAAGCCCGCTAATCACTGCCCAGCTCTGAGGGTTCAGCCACATATTTGCCTCTGCATTCGTACTTTTCCCAATAACTTCCCCCCTTTCTGTAAATCCACGGATAAACCGGTCTCCATCCCAGCAAAGTTCCTGTATGGTTTTCAAAAATTCATCCTGCACTTTTACCAGATATCTGATATAATCCGTATCTTCCTTATATTCCGCAATTTTCTTTAAGACTGTTAACGCAAGGTAGAACTGGAATGCCACAAAAGAAGACTCCCCATTCTTCCCAAGCCTTAAACAGTCATTCCAGTCTGCATATAATCCGGCAGGCATTCCATGGATTCCCAGATGGTCCATGGAAAATCCAATAGCACGTTTTAAATGTTCATAAACCGTACCTTCCCCCTTGTTTGCAAAAGGAATAACTTCATCCACAAAAGAAAGATTGCCTGACTCAGAAATATACTTGTAAACCGTTGGAAAAAGCCATAATGCATCATCTGCCCGGTATGCCGGGTGCCCGGTTTCCTTCACATAGGATGCATCATCCGGTGTGTCTTCGTGCCCCGGATGATGCGTAAATTTTACAAGCGGAAGGCCGCCCCCGTTATCAACCTGTGCCGAAAGCATAAAACGAATCTTCTCAACCGCCATTTCCGGTGCCAAGTGGATAATTCCCTGAATATCCTGCACTGTATCCCGGTATCCATATCCATTGCGTAACCCACAGTATATAAACGAAGCTGCACGCGACCAGATAAATGTCATAAAACAGTTATAGGCATTCCATGTATTAATCATGGTATTAAATTCCTTGCTTGGCGTCTTTACCTGAAAATGCGAAAGCTTTCCATGCCAATAGGAAACCAGTTCACCAAACTCCTGCCTGCAGGTTTCCCCTGCATCTTCATACCGCTTTAATATAGCCCCGGCTTCCACAGAGTTTTTCATCCCCAGAACAAACACAATATTTTTTGTCTCCCCCGGCGCCAGCGTAATGACAGCCGATATAGCCCCACATCCATTTTCATTATAACTAAGCGCCCCGTCTAACTCCCCATTTTCCACTCCCATGGGATTTCCATATCCATGGTACCTTCCCAAAAAATTTTCCTTATCCCCACAATAGGAAGATACCTCTGTCCCTGCAAGCCCAAAGAAGCGTTCGATGACCGCCTTACTATCTACCTCCTCCCCTTCTCCTAAATCAGCCAGGTTTCCATGAATCATTTGACAAATTCTATTGCCGCAGAACAAAGTCCTTGTAATAAACTGCGAATACTGTAAATTGACCTGGTCCTGCTCATAATTATTATGATTCGTAAACTCCGCATATCCTGTTACTGTTAAACTCCTTACCGATTCAGACTGGTTGGTAAGGCACAGGCTCCAAACCTCATATGCCTTATCAAGCGGTACATAGTACAATGCCTCCGAGTGGATATTCCCATAATCTGTAAGCATCTTTGTATATCCCATACCATGACGGCACTCATTTTTGTATTCCCTTAAATCTTTTCCAACCGGCTGCCAGGAAGCAGACCAGTAATCCCTGCTATCATTGTCACGGATATACATATAGCGTCCCGGCTGGTCAAAACCATTAAAGACATAGCGCAAAATCCTGCCATTTGCACCGGATTCTGCAAAACTATAGCCGCCTGCATTATTAGAAATAATCGCGCCATATCTTGGGGAACCAAGATAATTTACCCATGGGGCAGGCGTATCCGGCCGTTCAATAACATATTCCCGTTTCTCATCATCAAAATAACCATATTTCATATCTGCTAATGTTCCTTTCCCCGCATAAAATCTATTTGAAAAGTAACATCATAAGTTACTTTTCACACCCCTGCCAGATTCGAGAATTTTTGACAGGGTTTTTGTCAAAAATCCGAGTTTAGCAGCGCCATTTTACACGATTTTTGCAAAATGTGTGCATTCAGCGTTGCAAACGCTGCTGTTACTGGTCACGAAGTGAACAGTAACCATCATAAGCTTTCCCTTGTCCAAAATATACAAAATAGTATACAAAAATATCAAATTCATGATATAATATGTACAAAAAGCAAACCATAGATTGCTACCAACCAGAAAGGAAGATACAATATGAGTTTACAGAAAGAATGGTTTCAATCAGAATTTAACAAAGAATATGAACCGCCCCATCGTTCTCTGGAGGAAGAATATTCTTTCTATGAAGCAGTCAGCTCTGGCAATATGGCTTATGTACAGGAAAATTGCAAAGAAAATATGTTTATCAATCCAGAAGGAATGGGAATCCTTTCTACCAATCCTTTAACGAATATCCGGTATCATTTTATTGTGACTGTTGCAATGATTACCAGGCGCTGCGTGGAAGCCGGCATGGAATTAGAGCAGGCATACCGCCTGAGTGATTTCTATATCTTAAAAATGGACTCCTGTAACTCTATCCAGTCCATTTCCCAGCTTCATAATGATATGGCCCTTGATTTTACCGGAAAAATGCTATTGTTAAAAAAGAGTTCTGTCATTTCAAAATCAATTATCCGCTGTATGGATTTTGTGTATAACCATCTAAACAGCAGAATTACCATAAAAGAACTAGCCGATTATACCAAACTCTCTCCCAGTTATCTTTCCAGGCTTTTCAAGAAAGAACTTGGAATTTCAATTAGTGACTATATCGCCGAAAAGAAAATAGAAAAAGCCAAAAATTTACTGAAATACTCCGACTGCACGTTTATTGAAATTGCCAACTACCTTGCCTTTTCTTCCCAGAGCCACTTCATTCAGACTTTTAAAAAAGCAGTCGGATTAACCCCTAAAAAATATCGTGACCAGTATTACCGCACCTCCTGGTAATTATAAACAATCCCAAGAAAGGGGAATGCCATCGCATTCCCCTTATAAAAATACCATACCGGTGCAAAGTGGTGAGTGCAGATTGTAAGGAACTAACAGTTCCTAAAATGAATTTTCAGACATACCCCAGTTCCACTTCAATTTCATGGGGTGCATCCGAAAAGGTATCTATCCTCTCCCTTCCGAAACATATTTTATCCCCACAGCTTCCCGGTTCCACCTGTCCGTCACACACAACTCTTTTTATACAATAATCCCCATATGTTAATCTTTCTGGATTTTTATATACAATATGGAAGTTCTTTCCGGCAAACCAAAGCCTAAGCCCTGCATTCCCCTCGGAATCAAACTGTTCCTTTAACAGTTTTGGATGAATGATCATGGCACCGGTTTCCCCATGCACACCAAAAACTTCTGTAATAACGGTAAGCATATACCAGCTTGCGGCCCCCGTCAGGTAATGATACATCCCTCTTCCATCCCCATTAAAGTACTCTGGAATTCCCGGATAAATTTTGCTTACCCCAAACTGCATGGCAGTATCCGCAAGTGTCTGTAAAGCCTGATATCCTTCCTTTACAAATCCCCGCTGGTATAAGGCATTTGCGAACATAACTGTCATATGCGAAAAAACAGCCCCATTCTCTTTTTCCCCATATGCAAAACCAAACATTCTCCCCAGGTTAAATTTTTGCTCATGAAAATCCGTATTCAGCCTGTAACCGCCAACTTCTTTTTTATACAGATAACGGTTGGCACTCTTACAGATTTTTTCCACCTGTCCGTCTTCTGCCGTCCCACTCATAACAGCAAAAACCTGCCCGGTAAGCATCATCCGCACTCCCTGTTTAAAATATCCCTCTACCTGTTTTCCTTCATTATCATAGTAACTGTTAAACCATCCATCCTCCCCGCTTTCCCCAAGCCACTCCGTTTTACGGATATGTTCTTTCAGCCACTCTGCTTTATGCATGAGATTATCTGCCAGTTCACCTACCGGAACCTGTATCTTCCCTCCACTGACGTTATGCCTGCAAAGTGTTAAATAATTCTGTAAAAGTTCCTGTTTTTTGGAGATATCTTTATACATACAGATATCATCATATAATAACCCCTGGATTTCCTCCAAAAGCTCTATTTGTTTCCAGCCATTCTTCCTCTCTAAATGCCTTAAAAGCGCTGCCATCTGCGTCAGGTTTCCTGCATAGGCACAGGTAAATGCCACACTCTCACCACGCTCTGCAGCCATATCCAGCGCATCATTCCAGTCAGCCCCCCGCAGTCTGATATGGTTATGTTCCCCAACTTCATAAAATGCGCATAAATGCTGCAAAAGCAAATGTTCTAATATACTCCCCTCATATATACTTCCATCCTCGCATTTTTGCAGTGTTCCATATGACATATCCCAGCAGGTATCCAGGCCGGTTCCCCTTTTCATCTGTTCATCTTTAAAATATGCCGCCTTTTCTTTTAATATTTCTATATCACCCGTCTGGTCGATATATAGCTTTGTTGTCATAAACGGCCATACCCCATGGTCCATCCAGACACGTGCAATCCCATTTCTGTCTGCTATAAATTCTCCCTGCCTCTCTCCAATAATTGTAGCATTCGTACCATCAATCCGGACTCCGCCATAATTGTCAAGAATCATCTGGCGCACCCCTTCCGGGTCCATAATCAGCAGGGAAAGGCAATCCTGCCATAAGTCACGCCATCCCCTGCCGCCCCTGCCATAATCATGGTGAGGCAGGAAGGAACATCCGTAAATCCTTCTCAATATCGGCTGAAAGCTTACCCAGCGCATAAAATTATCAAACTGCTGATTTCCCGTATAATACCGGACATTTACTTTTTCCTGCCAATAGTCCTCCATTCGTTTTAACGCTTCGGATACCTTTTCGGTTGTTCCATACGCAGAAGGAATATCCCTTAACTCATCCTCCTGCCCTGCAATTCCCATCACAATGGTATAGGAAACACTCTCCCCCGGCGGTAAAAGTACTTCAGCAAAACGGATGCCTCCTACCGCTTCCTTTCCCTCAAAAGATGTTCCTGCAGGAACTCCTTTTTCATTTTTCAGGATTTTTACCGGACGCAGATAACTTCCACCCTCCCCAATAAACTCTTCAGCTATCGGATAAAAGCTTTCCGGTTTTTCTCCCTCCCCTGTAACTCCATATACAAAATATGTCAGTTCATTTTTCCGGTGTCCGCGTTCATCAAAAGACAGTGTCGGCTTTACACACACACCATATTCCGTTGTTGTAATCCTATGTAATAATGAAGTCACATGCCTGTGGTCCCTGATATTATCTGCGCTCCTTCCAAATATAGGAATAGCTGCCACAGGTGTAATTCTCTGTGCCATTCTGTTTAAGTTTGTAATCCTGATATGCATAATCTCTACATTATGTTCCAAAGGCACAAAAGAAAGAATTTCCGATTTCAATTGGTATTTCCCTGACTGCCTTGTAACAGCCTGCCGCATAAAACCTGCTTCTAAGCTGCTCTTATCCTGAAATTCGGTAAATTTTTCATTTTCCTGCCCTGCCGATACCCCTGTTGCAGACCATGCCCCCAAACCACTTACATAACACCAAAAATTTCTTCCGGAACGGTTATTATGCAGGTTTTCTACACTCACCGGCTCCATCAGAAAAGCATTCTGGTTTATTTTGATATCTCCACCCAGGTTCGGCGACAGGGAACTTTTAATTCCTTTTTCTCCTGCAATTGGAAAATAAAGTGCACTGTAATTTTCCGGCTGTTCGATTACAAAAGTTCCATCCTCATCTAAAAAACGTATTTTGTCCATTTTGACCTCCTTTTTGCATATAGATAATTTTTCATAAAATCCCTGCATTCCATCTTAAAATCAGCTTCCAATTTTGAAAACTCCAATCTGCTCTGACAACTCTTCTGCAGAATTTGTCAATTCGTTTGATTCATTTGTTACTGTTTCACTATTTGCCATCAAATGATTTGCCTGCTCCACCAAAATATCCGAGGAAGCAGCAATTTCCTGCGCACTTGCTGCCTGCTCTTCGGAAATGGCTGCAACATTCCCAGCCTCATCCTCCACCTTATCAACCTTTTCTATCATCTGCTGAACCAAAGTCCCTACTGTATCAATATTTCTGAATATCACGTCAAAGGTCTCTGCCGCATCTTCAATCAGCTCATTGCTGCGGTTAATATTATCCACACTATCACCAGCCTGGCTGATGACATCTCCAATAGAAGATTTAATTTCCAAAACAAGGCTGTCAATATGCCGGACAGATTCCATACTTGTCTTCGCCAGTTTATCAATTTCTGTTGCCACTACCGTAAATCCTTTTCCTGCCTCACCGGCACGGGCTGCTTCAATCGAAGCATTCAAAGATAACAGGCTGGTTTCATCTGCTATATTGCCAATTACCCCTGTTATGTTCGTAATCTCTTCTGACGCCTTTTCTACCCCATCAATCGCAGCCTGCAGCTTTCTTACAGAATTATTGATATTCTGCATAGCTGCGCTTACATTCTGCATAGCTGTCTTTCCTTCCTGGGAAATCTGAACCGTTTCACTCATTTTACTGCTTACGCCTTCCCCATCGTCCCTGGCTTCTGCCACCAGTGTTGCTAACGTCGTCGCACTCTCTGCAATCCCATTAACAGAAACAGAAAGCTGCTCTACCGTTTCATTCAGTTCCTTCATTGACTGGTTCTGCGTTTTCGAAGCAGAAAACATCTGGGCAGATACATCCCTGCTGCTATCTGCCTGACCGTGCAAAATACCGGATACCTTATTAATTGAAGCAATCATGTTGCACATAGTATCAATAAATTTTTCAATACACCTGCTCATCTCTCCAATTTCGTCATTGCATTTCGTATGGATGTGAACCGTAAAATCCCCGTCTGTCATAGACTTAATCACACCCGTCAGGTATTTAATCGGATGAATCACAATATGGACAATCCTCTCCAGCAGCCCGGTTAAAACCAATATGGAAACCAGGCCAAAAAGAATCATGATATTTCTGATATGATTCAAATCCTGGTAGACTCTTTTTGCCGGAACATACGATACCAGTACCCAGTTTGTTCCCTCTACCTCTTCAAACCCTGTCATATTTCCATCAATTTCAGCAACAGCAACATCCTTTCGTAAAATCCTGTCCCCAACTGCTTTCATAAAAGTATCACCTGTTTCGCCCAGGCTCTTGGAAATCAGCCCTGTGTCACGATACGCTAAGATTGTATTATCTTCTGCATTAACCAAAATTGATTCTGCTTCTTCCATTTTTACAAAACTGTTTACATATACACTAACCTTATCCAGGGACATATCTGCCGAAAGTACACGTACATTTCCCGATGCCGTCCGCAGCATACCACAGGCACTGATTACCTGCTCCCCCCTGTCATTTGTATAAGCATTCGTAAATCCCATATTCACTCTCGACAGTCCACTCTGAAACCATTCTGACTGTGTTACCAAAGCCCTATTTTCCATTTCGTCCGGCTTCTGCAAATCAGCGCTCCGCAAGGCCTCTGCACAATAAAATCTACCATCCGCATCAGCCATATATAATCCATTTGGAAAATTGCTGTCAAAACCATAATATGCATTTAAAAATGACTGTAACTGTTCCTCCGTAAAATCCATCTGTTCAAGCGCCTGTTTTGCAGTCTGAAAAGATTTCAAATTTTGGCCAAGCCATGCCTCTATATCGGAAACCTGCCCTTTCACAGATGTTTTTAACAGCTCTTCTGCATTTTCTTTCATCACGTTTTTTGACACAATATAGGACAGCCCGGTCAATACCGTAACGATAAGAATAACCACAGGCAGAATAATACCTAACAGCTTTGTTTTAACTGAAATAAATTTTCCAGACTTTGTCTGCCGTTTCCCCTTCTTTTTCATCAGAACACCTCCGAATTACATAATTCCTTGCATTTAATTTGCATATTGTGCCACATTTTGGGCATCTACCTTTTCAAAAGGTACCAGAATATATTTTCCATCCTTTGCCGCTCCTTTTATCCCCTCTACTGACTTTCTTTCTGCCAGCTTTTGCGCAACCTCAACAGCCGCCGATATCTGTTCTGACATTGGCTGGTATACAGTAAAATCCATTTTATTATCTGCAATTGACTGACACCCCTTCGCTGAAGCATCAACCCCTAAAAATAAAACGGAACCTAAGTCCACACCTGCTTCCTCAAAGGCCTTGACAGCTCCACATGCCATATCATCATTATTTGCTGCCACACAATCTACTGCCCTGCCCGTCTTTAGAAACATCTCCATCATCTCCCTGGCTGTGTCCTCACTCCAGTCGGCATTATCTTCAAATACATAGTTAATTTTTTTCCCACTTGCTTTCAATGTCTGCTTCAATCCGTTCGTTCTGCCAACAGCGCCTGAAGCCCCTTTTGGGCCTTTTAAGATTACAACATTAATCTCATCCTTCCCACCCAGCTTATCCAGGATATATTCCGCCTGATACCTGCCTGCCATATATTCATCGGAAGCAACATAAACATAGTAATCTTTTTCCAACTGCACATCATCCGGCGCCTGATTGATAAATACAATCGGTACATCCCCTGCCGCCGCCTTGATTTCCGTTGCAATATCTGCAGAAACCAAACCACACAGAAGGACGTCGCAGCCTTTTGAAACAGCGCTTTTCACTTGGGCATCCTGCGTTTCTACAGACTTTTCCGCATAACCTACAGCAAAATCACAGCCCTGCTTCTTTGCCTGTTCCTGCAGCTGGCTTGCCCACCCTTCATAATAATCACCACTTTCAATCGCTGCATAATAAATTTTTGCATTATTACCAGTTGCTGCATCCCTTTCCCGGCAGCCACCCAGTAATAAAACAACTGCCGCCACTGGCAAAAAGACTGTTCCTAACTTTTTCTTATAATCCTTTTTCATGACATACACCTTCTCTTTCCTTTTCTTAATTCTATTTTCTTTTTTTATGGGGGTATATCAGTTTAATGGAAAAAATATCAAATATATGCTATATCTTAAAAGATTCCACCAGAGCGTGTTTCCCACACGTCAGGAAAAAGGGGAATACACGCGTATTCCCCTGGCATACCGCTACTTTTCGAGCAGTTTCTTATAAGTCAAAAGAGGTGCGAAGTTTTCCCAGGCCCGAAAACACCCCGCCAGGCAAAACTACAATCTTCCTATTACAGTAAAAAGTTACGGAACCATATCCATGGCTTACGAGCCGGTACTCTGGTACTTCCTCACACTTGACATAAAGAAGCAATACCCCAGATACGCCAACAGCAGTCCAAGCAACAGACCCGCACCATCAGCAAGCCATAGCGGAAGCATTCCGTCCTGCTTATTCAACAATGCCTCTACCGGATAGAAATTAACAAATCCATATGGAACTATCACCGTTAAGAAAACCTGAAGCACTTTAGGATAAATGCTAACCGGATAATTGATAAATTCCCTAATTGTATAGATAAACACATTCCTCACCGCCAGTGCACGTACAAACCGGAAACTAAGCGCCCCTGTAAAAATCAAAACCGCACTTTGCAGCAGCACCGCACCTGTTAATTTCAATACCATATCGAAAAGAAAACCTGCTGTAATTTCCAGTTGCAGATGGCTCAGGGAAATCCCAAAAACAAGAAAGCCAAGTATCAAATGACCGACAAATCCAAAATATCCCTGCCGCATCAATAGATATAAAAACGGGTTCATTGGTTTTACTAAAACTCCGTCAAAATCCCCCATACGCACCATTTCCTCCAGCGACTGCATCGGGATATACAGTACGAAGCATGCGGCTCCATAAGAAAACAGATTAAAATTATATAACAGCATCAATTCATAAAAGTCCCATCCGGCAATACTGCCAAACCTCCTGATTAAAACCCAGATACCTATATAAGTCACCACATATGTAAATATGTTGATAAAAATTTCCATGAAGAAATTAAACCGATATTCCATCTTACTTTTAAAAAGTGTTTTTAATAACTCCGTATACAATTTCATATTTTACCCCATTTCTGCGCTGCTTTCTGCGCATAATGCAATGTTTGTGCAAGCAACGCGCAGTCACAAACTTGCCAAGTGAAAAATTTATTTTTCACTCTTTACCCTTCCTTCTTTTTTCTTTCACCCGCCCTGCACCTGCAGCCTGTACATCCCCCTGCGTTCGATAACTTTGCCCAAAAACAGAAAGAAAAGACACCAAAATAATTGCACTCCTAACAAGCTACATTTCTGCATCAGCGTGAAATCTTCTAATACCATAGAAATCGGTGTATAGTACATATGTTGAAATGGCAGGCAACGGCTCACTGCCAGCAAAGCCTCCGGAAACATCCAGACAGGAACCATTTTTCCGGAAAACAGACCTACAAGGTCATTTAGAAAACGCCCTAGAATCCAGGTCTGTGTCCACCAAAATCCAGTAAGCGCCAAACAATATGCCAGAACAAAATACAGACATAGCCCTAAAAAAGTGGACGCCAGAAAAAATATGTCAATTCTCCCCCATAACCCAAATGATTTCATAAATATGGAAAAGATTACCACTATCGGAAAATATTCAAAAAGACAGGAAAACAAACCATTGCCCAAAGACTCACAAAACATATAAAGCTGAAAACGTATCGGCTTAATCATATCCATTGCAATCTGCCCAGAACCAATATGTCCGTTCACCAAATCAACAACATTACTCGCTGTCAGAGATTTAACCATACAGCCCAGTAAAATATATTCTACCATATAACTCATAGATACGATGTCCGAGTGATCATCTGCAAGCACATTCCACAGACAGAGCTGGAGAAAAATTGACAATATAATGCCCATAATTTTCATTCCCCAGTTCATGCGGTAATACATCTGCGATTTAAACGCATTTTTAATATACTCTAAATATACCATTTTCCCTCACTTCCTTACACACATATAATTGCTTAATAATCCCATCCAGACTCTGCTCATGAACCTTAATATCACAGATACGCTGGTTTTTCATCAATAAAAACAATATTTTATCAGAATCTACCTTCCTGCTATCGTATTGAATCATGATTTGATTCTCTTCCTGTGTAACAGAAACAGAAGGAAGCCGCTTTATTTCCTCTAAAAAAACATCATCCCACACCCCTTTGGCCTCAATAGACTCCATATGCCCATACTGTTCCCGCAAATCCAAAAGACTACCATCATAAATAATCCTTCCCTGGTCAATCACCATCACTCTGGAGCACAGCTTTTCAATATCTGACATATCATGTGTAGTTAATATTACTGTTGTGCGTTTTTTTTGGTTGATTTCATGGATAAACCCACGCACATTTTCTTTTACAAAGATATCCAGTCCTATTGTTGGCTCATCCAGATACAGAATCTGCGGATTGTGCAGAATCGCGCAGGCTATATCTGCCCGCATTCTCTGACCAAGGGAAAGCTGCCGCACAGGAAGGTGCATAAATTCCCCTAATCCAAGGATATCAGAATATAACTTAAGATTTTCCTGATAGGTCTGTTCTGGAATATGATACATATGCTTCATCAAATGCAAAGTATCCTTCACTGGAATATCCCACCAAAGCTGTGTCCGTTGTCCAAAAACCACGCCAATATTTTTTGCATTGTCTACCCTGCACTTTCCCGGCTGGATACCATTGACAAAGACCTGCCCCCGGTCCGGCTGCAAAATCCCGGTAAGCATTTTAATTGTCGTGGATTTTCCTGCTCCATTTGGCCCAATATAGCCTACGATTTCACCTTCTGCAATCTCAAAATTTACATCCTCCACCGCTTTCTTTACTTCATATTGTCTGGAAAAGATATCCTTCCAAAACCGCTCTGTCCTTTTCCGTATTTGATAATCCTTTCCTAAGTTTTCCACTCTAATCACTGTACGATTCAATATTTCCTCTCCTTTCTCTTCCACAAATACCACATTCCTATGGCTTACTGCTGGGACTTTGGTTTTCCTGATACAAATTCCGTATCATTGTCTCCATATCCATATCTAAAACCCTTATCTTTTTTATTACCGCCTCTTCCATCAGTTGCTGCAAAATAATATTCGCACTGACATAACGCTTATCAAAGATGATTTGCACCCTTTTCCCATCCATCTCATATTTATTAATTGGCATATCGTGAAAATGTAACGCACCTTCCTCTATTTCAAAACAAATTTTTCCCAAAGAAAGATATCTTTGCTGCAAATATTCCAATGCCCCATCAAAAATAATCTGCCCATGATGAATAGCAATGACGCGGTCACACAGC
This sequence comes from uncultured bacterium, assembly GCA_947643145.1. GTDB lineage: Bacteria > Bacillota > Clostridia > Lachnospirales > Lachnospiraceae > Butyribacter. The sequence continues at coordinate 52,627 of CANRVD010000011.1, forward strand.
CATTCCATCTCCTGTATGCTATGTGTCACAAGCAGAACGGTCACCGGCATATCCTTATGGCATTTTCGGAAATAGTCCAGACACTCATACTCTCTCGTCCGCATCTCATAATCCATCCCGGTAGTCGGCTCGTCCATAATCAGCAGATGCGGATTCATCATAACTGCATATAAGAATTCTGCCCGCATTCGTTCCCCTAATGACAGGCTGCTTCTTATTTCTTTCCAAATATCCTTGATTTTGAGACACTCCTTTACATAATCTATACTTTCCAAATCAGATTCCGAAACCTTCCACGCTTTCGGATACATCTTTTTGCACAAATTGACGGAGTCCTCTACTGTTCTGTCAGGATGCAGATTGGACTGTCTGGGACTTACAAAACCAATACGGGTTTTTCTCTTCCCTTGCCGTTCCCATGACTTTTCCCCTGCAACTCTGACATAACCGCTGTCTGCAAGCAAGACTCCCATCAAAATCTGCATCAATGTTGTCTTTCCTGAGCCATTTACCCCTATAATGCCAACCCTCTCCCCCTCCTTAATATGAAACGAAACATCCCGCAAAACCTGCTTCTCTAAAAATGCTTTGTTTATATGATTTGCAATAACCATTTTTAACCTCCCCTCCATACTATCCCCAAGTGATGCTGCGGATTGCTATCTGCTTTTAACTCTGGTATAATCTGGCTCAATTACCTTTTGGTGCATATATTTTTTTAGAGTGCATGTGTAATCAGATTACACTAATACTATTTTAAACCGACAAATATTTTTTTCAATCATGTGGGGATATATAACACAAATCAGGGGATAGACAGCATTCTTCGCACTGAATATTCGAGCAATTTCCTATAAGTAAAAAAAACCTGACTGTCAGTCTACAGCAGGTTTTCCTCTTCAAACATAATCTGTATATGAAACATCTCATTTTCTTCCCATATATCCATCATTCCATTATATTTTTCCACAATACTCCTTATCTGTGCGATACCGAAACCATGTACCTCCCTATCTTCCTTTGTTGTCTCAAGCATCGGATTGCCCTGCAAAACAGAACAGTCTATACTATTGGAAACTTTTACCGTTTCATAGCCTCTCCTTTTCTTCACTGTAATATACATCTGCTTTTCGCACGAATTTTCAGCCCCGTTCAGGGCGTTATCTAATATATTGCCAACTAAAGCAGAAAAATCAACTCCGGTAAGCTTTCCAAATTTCAAATTCTCAATCTCCGCTTTGACATATACTCCCTTGTGCTGGGCCGCAGACAATTTTTCATTCAAAATATAATTAAGCAGCTCATTTCCCGATACAATATAAGAATATTCCAGATTCATTTTATCTAAAATCTCGGAAGTATACTGCAGCGCATTTTCTGTCTTTCCTTTCTGCAGGCAGGCCGCAATCATCATCAAATGATTTCTCATATCATGCTTTAAGCGCCTGGTTCCCTGGTAGACCTCTAACATCTCATCATATATTCTTTTCTGTTCTTCATAAGCATTCGTAATATGCGCAAGCTTCGCCTTTAAATCCAGATTTTCCGTAACAGCCTGACGGCACATTTCCTCAATTTGCTTCATCTCGTCTTTTTCTTTTTTCCTCATTATTTATCCCATTTCTGCAAGGTAAACCTTGTTCCCCTTTGCTTTATTGCGCATAACTGATGTTTGTGGCAAGCAGTGCGCAGATACAAACTCGTTGATTGAAAAGTAAATTTTTCACTCTCCCTCACCTCATATATCTCAGCAGTGCCTCCTTTGCTGAAACACTCCAATGACGTCCAATTGGTAACGCTTCCTGATTACTTATAATAACCCTATCGCATTTTAATATATATACCGCTGCCTGATTCACCAGATATCCCCTGTGCAGCCGTATAAATCCATGCATATTTAACTCATTCTCTATCTCATGTATTGTCTTCTTTTCTTTATATTCATCACTTGCGGTTACTACCCTGACATAATTTGCACAGGATTCAAAATACAAAATCTCTGCCAGTGGAATACGAATAATACTGCCGGAAGTTTTTAACGTATACTCCGTTTTTTCATTTGATAACTGACGCACCGCACGCTCCAGTGAAATTCCCAAATCCTTTTCATAACGGCTCTTTCTGATAAAATCAAAAGGCTGGTATTGAAACGTATCATATACAAATGCCTCATAACTTGTTACGAATATGAGAAGAACGGATTCTTTCTCCTCTTTTAACTTTGCCGCAATCTCCATACCGCTAATTCCCGGCATATCAATATCAAGCAGCAGGATATCTGTTCGTCCTTCAGACAACCCTTTCATTAACTTTTGCGGCAAATCATAGGAAGCAATGCGATATTTTATTTTATATTTTTCAAATATCCCATCAATATAAATACATATTCTTTCCAGAAAAAGAGCATCATCATCACAAACCACAATATTTATCATCAATACTTCTCCTTTATACCCTGTATACTATTACTACGGAAGTTAAATATCGCAGAATTTTACGAAGTATAAATTTTCGGCTACATCTGCCAAAACGCAGGTGTAGTGGTGCTACATCGAGGCTTTTGGCAGAATGTAACCGGGAATTTAGAC
>CANRVD010000012.1 GCA_947643145.1 uncultured bacterium
ATATTTCTACCATAATTGTTTCATCAACTTGTAATAAACCTTAAACTTTTTTACAGAGTTATGCTCTTTATAATAATCGCTGTCTTTATCCAAATATGTGAATACCTCTTCAAGCGAAGATAATTTTAAGTCTTTCGTCGCTTCAGAGGAGTATGCGAGCAGCATTCTTACAAAATATGGAATATCATCCAAAGACAAGTTCATGGCTTTGATATTTTTAATTCCCTGTGCTAGCAAGACATTACAGGCTTCCTCCTTATCTCCCTCAGCATAAAAATCAAGAATGCTTCCCACCAAATATCTTGTGAACTTAGCCTCCGGATAATGAAACACCATATTCTCCAGCAAACGAATTTCCCCCACATTTTGTAGCACATAGGATAATGCAAACTCCTCTGCACACTGATACTGGAACCGTTGGAATATTAAATCAGAAACCTCCAAAACAGTATTTAATATATCTCTGTTTTTATATGCAATTCCAATTATTCCTGAATTATGCGGAACAAAATCTACATCAATTGGATATTTACCATTGAATATAAAATTCTTCTCCCGAATATAACTATAAAAGTGAATCCTTTGTAGCGTTAAATGATTTACGTCCTTAAATCTCGTATTCGCAATCGCGTCAAGCGCTTTGTTTATAGGCGTACAAGAGGAGTGCATATAAAACACGCCCTCTATGATATCATCAAATACATAGCTTATGTCCTGTAGTACAATCGTATCCGTGTCTACAAATAGCAAGTCACATCCATACCGTTCAAAACAATATTCTAAACATTTTATCTTACAACGCACATAATATGTATAATCCAAAGACCATTCTTTGAGCAACCGCGCATCAACTTCTTCAATAATGATAGTGGGCAAACCCGCTATAGAGCCATACGCCTCCTTATCATCCGTTACTACTATGATTTTACAATCATTATTTGTTGCGTCCCGATGTTGCTGAAAAGACTTAATCGAATACAAACTTTCCTTTTTGTATCTACTATCCCCAAAGGCACAATAAACAAGCGCTTTCATATCACAAACTACCTCCTGCTCTGAGGCAACTCCCCATATCTTGCGCCCAGATATCCCGCATCAAACTGAGGCATCCAACCATGAACGTTAAATCTCTTCAGTCGGTCAAATCCTGCCATTAGCATTCCCGAACGGTCATATCTTCCCTTTGTAATCCAAATCCAATACTCCTGGTCTGGGTATTCTCCGGTCAATTTTTTAACAACTTGCAAAAATACCAGATATCTCTCGAGCGTAAAATGTACATAATTATTATTGTCAATGAAATATGTCATATCAATACCTGTCCGTCTGATGTTTTCAGGACTTTGCGTCTTTTTGGTCTTAAACCAAAAATCATCCGGTTCTACCGTTTCACCGACCAACTGATCAGTCAGCGCCCAACTGTCAATATGAAACATTTCACCTAACTGTGCTTTTGATACTCCCTTAGGAACACAAAGAATAACCTCATTATTTTCCTCTGCCTCCTGAATCTCCTCCTCTGTGAATGGACACTGTGATAATTCAAACTTTTTTTGGGTAATATTCTCGATGCCATAATTAGTATAGAACTGATAAAACCACTCTCTAATCTCCTGCCCTCTGGTAAAAGTCGTACCTAGGGCACTACGCAGTTTCTTCCCATCTATCTTTTTATCATCTACCAACTGCAAAATTAATTTAATACAAGAATCTTCTAACATTTTTCTTGACTCCTTCCAGCTTAAATTTTATATACTTCTGTATGCTTTCTTGCATTAGAGAAACGTTCTTCACGAAAAACGTCTATATTTAGCGTTTTCGCACAGCCATCTATGATTTCCTCCGACAAAAGTTTACCCGCAATGAAACCATGCATGAAACCATGTCCGTTAAACCCGCAGAGATTATAAAAGGATTTCACAGCTTTGCTCTCACCAATAATGGGATTCCCATCTGGTGTTTCGTCGTAAAAACCAATCCACTCCGTCACCGGAAATGAGTCTTCCAACTGTTTGAACCTTTCAATGCCAATTCTACAGTGCTTCAAAAACCAATCATAATCAATGTTCTCAGAATCTTTCATTTTCTCATCATATACTCGGTTATACTGCGTTAAAATTCCTTTACCTTCTTCATGATAGCCAATACCTATATCAGAAAAAATCACGACCGGAAAGTCTTTATTCACGCCTTCTATTTCGCTGGTTACCAGCACTTGCTGAAAGGCCCTGTTAATAGGAATGTTTAAACCAACCATCGCTGCTATTTCCTTACTCCAAGGTCCCGCAGCATTAACCATCTTCTTTGCCATAATATTTTGTTTATTTGTTTTAACAATAAAGATATCTTGCTCGACACTTATGCCGCTGACCTCTTCATTTATTAAAAACTCTACACCGTAGTTTAGCAGATTCCTATACAGATAGTTAACCACCGTATTAACATCCAATATCCCTTCGTCTTCACAATAAGTTATAAATTCTACATCTTTATAATTCAGCTGTGGAACCTTTTGAGCAAATTCGTCAGAACTATATATCTTAGTCGGTATCTTTTTTCTGTTTTGCATGCTCACAGCTTCTTTATATATCTTGACTCTTTCAGAATCCGTAACAACAAATGCATATCCACAATTTGAAAATTTAAAATCCAAATCATTTTCCATTTGAATCTTTTCAATTATTTTTCTGTTCTCAACGGACATGTCAACATTTATTTCTGATGCAAACTGATAACGAATTCCCCCGGCGCACCTTAGGGTACTATGTCCGCCTATATAGCCTTGACGCTCAACAATTACTATGCCTTTGATTCCCCTTAAGCACAGATGATAGGCCGTGCTCAATCCCATTATGCCTCCGCCAACAATTACAATTTCGTAGTTCATGTATGCCCTCCATTTCATGTAATTAATCAGCGAAAGCTAATTGGTCATACATTCTTTTACATATTCTGTTAAGGTTTCAAATGAGTGAAAAGCTTCAATAATCTTTTCTTCATCGTCAATAATCACGTTACAGCGCTTTTCAATCTCTATAATAATTTGTAGGGCATCCAGCGAATTAATCGAATATTCTTCGATTAAATTCACCCCTCGCAGACTCTCAACGCTGAACTCTTTGCCCAGAATCTCACTCAATATTATTATCAGATTTTCTTCTACCATGTTTTTGTAATACCTCCTTTTTAATACATTAAATATTGCTTAGAACACTTTTTACGATATCAATGCATGTTTTGTTTTTATTATAAGATTTAATAATTTCAGAGAAATTGTGAAGCGCCTTTCGATTGTATGTATTGAAATGATTATCAACGATTTCGACTAATTTGCTCGGTCTAAATTTGCTGACGTGCATCCAGTAAGTCAAATTGTTTTTAACCATTTGCGCAGCATTGTATGATCGTTCAAAATGATTTCCGGATAATACAATACTAGGTTTTTCGTTAAGCACAGTCGTCAACATCATGTCTTGTCCACCGTGAAAAATCACAAAAGAACATCTTTTTATTATTTGATTTATATTCACATATTCGACAAATTTGATATTGTCAGCATTACTTGCCTCAATTTCTTCTCGTTGGAAGTGAAAACCGGTACTGCATAATACATTATACTTTCCATCCTGAAAAGCATCCTTGATGATTTCACTATACATTTTTATTGGCAACGCACCCATGCTTGTGTAAATAAAAATCAAAGGCCGCTGGTCAAATTCATATTCAAAGGTGTCTTTACCTTCCTCCGAGTAATTTAGTATTGCCCCGCCATATTGGACATTGGTAAAATCCTTAATATCAGATTCCAGTTCTAAAATCGAAGGAACAATGATTTTATCTGCCCTGTCAAAAACCAGTTCACATACATGATCCAGTTTAGGAAGATGATATTTATTCAGTACGCCGTTAAAATTTGTAACCAACCGATCACCTGCCGCTTTATTCGCTTCAAAATAAGGTGTTGACGGCGTACTTGCGAACTGAACAACCGAAATTCTTTCTTTATTTCCGGCAATGCATGCACTTGGATTAGACTGCGTAAAAATTAAATCCGGCTTAAAATCCCGAATAATTTCGGTATATCTCTTTGTAGCGTATTCGACATAAGGGACATCTGCCATTCCTGTCCATTCCACAAAATCAACGTAATTATGGATATCCACATAACTATTATTGTAAATTGGTGGTTTACAATGATAATATTTGAATTTTTCCTTATCAATTAAGGACGCAACGTTCCCACCTAAGACAAAAGCAATTTCAAATCCTTCCTTGATTAAATCATGCGCTAATCCTATAAATTTTACAGTTGAACCTATCGACCCAGAATTGGGTGGACTGGGCAATATCAGTATTCTTCCTTTCATCTCATCCTACGTCACTGAATAAAGAATTCAGTCCCTCTCTGTATGTCTTATATACAAAATCATATTTTAATACTTTACAAATCTTCTCATTTGACATATTGATATTAAGCGTTCTCAAACCAAAAATGCTCCAATACAGTCTTTCATTCGTGCCGTCATATTCTGAAAGCTTAATGAGAAAGTCCCTACTATGCTCCTTTATGTATTGATAAAAAGTAATCTGCTCAACAGGGCAGCAATCACATATATTAAAAACGCCTTCAATCTTGGAATCCAAAATGATTTTATATAAAATGTTAATAAAATCCGTTATATGAATCTTAGAGGACACTGAACTGCCATCGCCTAATAGTGAAACACTTTTCTTGCTGCAAGGATTATACATTCCCGGTCCATATACTTCTCCGATCCGCAAAATAACACATCTCATATTTTCCCGTTCTGCTTCGTTTTGCAATAACCGTTCTGCTCTACAGATCAAGCTGCTATATGTCTTTTCCCCTTCTTTACTGCAAACGTCATCTTCCTCCGCACATGTCTTTCGACCGTCAATATCACTATAGACCGCCCCATTACTTGCATAAATAAAACGCTTCACATGATACTCTCTGCATAGCTCAAGACAATTCAAAAGACCTTTTATTAGGAAATCGTAATTCCGTTCATAATTGCTTAAGTGTGCTCCCGCCAAATACAAAACAGTATCCGCCATAGATACCGCCGTTTTTAAGGAATCCTTATCCAATATATTGCCAACATAATAATGATTTAGATGAACGTCTTCCTTCGTATCTAAGATACTGTAATCAATATTGTCTCTCTCAAATAATTCCGTGATTCTGGTACCTATGTATCCAGTTCCCCCAATAACCAAAACCATGCGTTTCACCTTCAAACCCGTCGGATCTTCTTGCCATTTGCAGTTCGTTCTATCTTATCGACAAATATGATATTAGACGGAATTTTGTAATCACTCAGTTTCTGTCTGCAATATTGCTTCAATTCAATGTCATCCATACAGATTTCTTTATTGACGCACTGTACTTTTGCCACAATATACTCATTATGTTTATCATCAATGCAAGAAAAAACTGAAGCATCCTCTACTTTCTCATAATTAACTAATACCTTTTCAATTTCTATGGGATCAACCAAATGGCCCGCAATATTCATGGTGTCAGCAATTCTTCCCGAGATAATCACTCCATTCTCGGTTATGGCTCCATAATCTCCTGTTTTGTAATAGGTTTTGCCATGGAGTAGTATTCCAAGCGCACTATTATCATAGTTAAGATAACCTTGCGAATTATTGATTCCTGCCACCACTAGCTCTCCATACTCTCCAGCATCCAATATCTTCCCATCCTTAATCACTTCTACTTCTGTACCTTTTAATGGATGCCCGACATATTTCATGGCAATTTCTATTTGATCCGAGTAGTTAACGGCAATCACTCCGCATTCCGACGAGCAATAGATAGAGCTAATGCAAATATTGGCAACATCATGAAATTGCTTGAAAATTGTCTCGCTCATATAGGAAGAACTTGTCAAACACATCCGTATGCTTTTCCAGTTAATTAAGTGGACACTATTTGATTCCAACATTTTCGTATAGAGCAGCGGAACCATAAATAATATCGTGACACCTTGAGAATTAATTGTTTTCATTACGCTTCCCGCCAGAAACGTAATATTAACCGCAACAGATGCTCCTTTTAAAAGTGCCGGAAGATAAATTGTATTCAGCGCTCCCGTCATCATCGGCGAGATTGGAGTATAGCAAACATCTTTCTTTTCTATTTTTATTAACTCGGCAAGACTGTTTATGTTATTATAAAGAGCTTGATCCGAAAACATCACGCACTTGGGTTTCCCTGTAGTACCGGAAGTAAAATAGCATATTATAATATTTTCATCAATTTGAAGCTTGTCCTCTCTATAGTCATCAATACCCAGTAAATTAACCTTCCCATCGCTCCATATTTTTTCAGCCCTGTATGAGCCGAGACTTATATCCTCTTGCATAAAAATATAATTCGCCTTGCATTCGCCAATGATCATTTCATTATATTCTTTTTTAGCTGCCTCAAAAGGAATGACAATCCCATGCTTTATAACCGCCATAAAAATACATATATATTCAAACGGATCCTTTACATATACCAAATATCTCGCTTTGTCATGCTGCTTGGGCAACTCACTTAAAAGCCGGTCGTACGTCTCATATTTATGTAGAATATCAGAATAAAGATAATTGTTGTTATTGAGATAATAAAGGGCTTTCCTGTCTCCCGAATTGCGTATGCTTTCTAATAGCTTTTGTAAAACCACCTAATATCACCTACCAATCCATTACCAATGCTTTTTGCTTTAATTTTGCCTTATCATATGTTCTTAAATAAAACTGTAAGTTTTCACTATGGACGTGAGCGGTTATCCAATCAGAAGGCTCCAGATTTTTAAGTATATCATTAATCTCATTCCGATATGCGTTATTAAAAATACATTTCCCCGTTTCACATTCTATACTGAATACTTCTCCCGTAGCATTATCCCTGATGCCAATTCCATTCTCTTTAGCCATAATTAACGCATATTCTTCAACCTCCTTAACATAAGAGACATTAATGTCATTGTCTTTGAGCACATACTCTATCACCTTCTCCAATAAACCTTCTGAATCTATACTCAAACAATATGCATCATGATATTGGCATATCTCAAGGACATTAAAGGCTATAACAAAATAATCATAAAAAAGAAAGGGGATTATATTCTCTGAGCTGATATGCATCACTTTCGTTAATGAAACATCACTTTCTTTAATAAACTGATATTCATGGAAATTCCCCCAAAATACGACCATTCCATTAACCCAAGAATCCGAATTGCAAGTATTCTCAACAATTTTCCCAACGCTCAATCCGCATCCCAAATAATCATACAACTTATTATAGCCCAAGAATTCCTGCATATATGGATATAACTGTGTATGTAAAGTCTTGATTATTATCCCCTTTTCTTCGGACTTGTCTTTAGTACTATTTCCCATCATTTTTCGAGCTTCCTATCAATTTTTCCTTAATTAATATTATATATGATCGCAAATTCTTATTCCCCTGCCTCCCACATAAGGGGTATGGAAATTGGGCATCCACGCCTGAAACGATAACTTCTTATTAGAATCAAAGCCACCTATAAGCATTGCTTTTTTCTCATATCTAGTCATGGGAATCCATGTCTTATATGTATCATCAATATTCATGTCATAAAAAACATGCAGCGTATTAACCAAGACAATATATCTCTCTGCTGTGAGATTTAACAAATTGTTTTTCTTAATAATCTGCTGTATTTCTCTTCCCATACAGTCCATATACTCAGGATTCTTCTCTATTTTGGCGGCAAACCACAAATCCTCTTCTTCAATGTGCCTGCTCACTAAACTGTCTTCATTTATCCACAACTTACAACGAAACAGTTCGCATAATTCGGATAATGTTACTCCTTTAGGCAAGCAGCAGAGTACTTCATTGTTTTCCTTAATTTGTTTCAGTTCATCCTGTGTAAAATACGGTGCAGAAAGTTTCAGTTTTCGCTTTATGACATCTTCAATTCCCAGTGAAATATACCATCTCTCCATTTTGCATCTAACAACTTCCGGAATGGTTTCATCCTCTTCAATTTCGGCAAATCTACTTAAATCGCTTTTTTTCAAACTACCATCCTGTAACATCTCTTCTAAGATATTGACCATCAAATTTGCATCCATAACCAAACTCCTTTATATTCCATTTTTTCTGCAAAAAACTTTATCTAATACTTTCAGGGCATCTTCAACCTCTCCGACAATTCCGATATCAGAATAGCGGAACATTTCACAATTTACATCCGAATTAATTGCTATGATTAATTTACACTTCAGCACTCCGCATACGTGCTGATATGCACCGGATATTCCCAAAGCAATATATAAGTCATAATCTTTTAGGTTCTTTCCGGACAAACCAATTTGATTCGCTTTGGGCAGCCAACCATTTTCAATTACCATACGCGTTCCTCCCACGTCCGCAGATAACGCCTGTGCCACCTGCAATACTTTGTTCACGTTGGCTATATTTCCAATCCCTCTTCCGATGCCTATCATAATCTTATTATGCTTTTTTTTATCATCGTGTGCGTCTGCAACATCAGTAATTATCTGCTCTAATTGATAATTGTCAACCAGACTCACAACTTTTATCAAAGGCCTGATATCCGTTTCCTTTTTATATTCAAAGAGATTTTTGCTGACAGTACAAACCATGCATTTATTTTCCTGAGTGCATATGTCTGCAAACATTGTTCCGTTATATATAGGACGCGTTGTATATACTTTATTATTTTTAAACCAGAAATCCACGCAATCAGCACACATACCTATCATGGCCCGATAAGAAAATCTCGCCAAAACAGTCTTTGAATGAACCGTATTACAGCCTAACACGAGCAATGGCCTATGCTCTTCGCAGAAATCATACAGATTGTCTGCATATGTCTGTTCATCATAAAAAACTATGTTTTTACCGTGTTTTACATATATCTCATCAAGTTCCATCTCACCCAGAGATTCACATAATCTTTTCTGATATTTTGTATTGCATATAACTAAGCCGCATGTCTTAAAACCATATTCCCTCTTAAATTTATTCAAAATAGAAATTAAATCCAGACTATCCTTATTAGGCTCGGTATCCTTAGACTCTATATATATACAAGCCATATTCTTATTCATCTTTTCACCTGCTTATCTGCCTGTGCTTCATATATGCAATCCCGCAGCACAGACATTCCCTGCTCAAATCCGCATACCATTCCCCGTCTACTTTTAACCGCCCTGTTTTTAATGCTTTCGACTTTGGTTTTAGACCCTGAAGTTCCCACTCTGGTTTCATCATAATCAAATGTTGTGACAACACTTATCTCATTGGCATTGTCTAAGATATCGTGAAAGCAGGGTCTCTTAACCTCTTCTTCCATAAAACAAATACTTAAAACTGCCGGTTCTTTTAGATTAACAGATACAATACTATTCTCATAATATCTTCTGATCTCCAAACCCGTATCAGAAAGCACGCCATTAATTTCAACGTTTGTCATACATTTAATTCCCAGTTCTTCCGCCAATGCCGGAGGCACCAGACCTGTTTCACTGTCACCTGACTGAAAACCTGTTAAAACATAATCATATTCAATAGAACGCAGAAACCGGCCTAAGGTATAAGCCGTTGCAATCGTATCCGCTCCTGCAAACTTTTGATTCGCTAAAAGATATACCCGATCCACTCCATACTCATAAAGTTGATTTAAACAATCTCTTGCATCCATTCTGGACATAGCAACTACTATAACTTTGCAATCATTACCTTTTATGCTATTTTTTATCCGCATAGCCTGATGCAAAGTGTTCCTATCCTGTATTGATATGGAAAGTTTATAACCTGTGTTAAATGAATCAGCAGGCACAGATTGTATCGGTTTCAAGCAAACTACAATATTCATCAGCGCATCATGTCCTTCTTAAGATAATCTTCAATAACTGCTATTCTTTTTGCATTTAACGGGTCGCTATGCACTGCTTTTCGGGCCATTTCAGCACAATAATTACATTCATCACAGTTTTTCATGCTGCAATTACTGTTTAGGAAATGTTCACCCAAAGAATCTAACGCTTTACTATCGATGCTCATATCCAGTCCCATCAAACTCTTCATTAAGGCAAAATTATGAATGCCGCTATCCATGCTTTTACTTATAATATTAGGGCTGTTTTTATTGACCACCTGATTTACATTCAGTATTTCCAGTAAATTGCCCTCACAAGAACGGGTGCAATAAGCCCTCGCGGCTCTTTCCAGCCATTCCGTAGACTTATTTCTGTCTGTGATCTTTCCTCTACAAATCCCTACGCTCTCGGCAATATGAATATCCTCTGGTCTACACCACGTGGACTTAATTATTTGCGTTGTATCCTTGTACTTCATTAAAATACATTGAAGCATACAATAATCAATTTCATTATTGTCTGCCGAGCTCTGGGATTTGTGACTTATAACACAATTATGGTACTGTTGCAAAGGACATTTATATAAGCAAGTTTGATTTACCATGATTTGTAAGTCACAGCTTACTGCCTTCTGCATTTTTTCTAATAATCTATAGTTGCGCTCTATACCATTACGCACTGTGATTTCTGATACACCTAACCTATCATAGTATTTTGCGCTTTCTACGCTATCCACCAATGCAAAAGAAGAAACACTAATCTTTAATTCAGGATACTTGCTCCTACACATATCAATTATATAGGGATTTGCAATTGTAACCATATCTACGCCTATCTGCGTAAGCCATCTCAAAAAGTCCGATATCTCATTTCTCTTCTCGCTGGTATACTCTTGATTAGACAAGCATGCTGCATTCATCAGCACATTAAATTTCTTATTATATTTATGTGCAGCTTCAATAGCTTGAGCAATATTATCATGACCAATAAAAGACATCTGGTGTACAGGTCGTCCGCTCCCTACCGGATTTTTAGAAACAGTGCCATAATAATACTCAATATCCTCTAATTCCTCTGTTTTATGAATTAATTCCAAATCGCCGTTATATGCCAAAGAATATTTCATTTATTACACCCCATAAAGCCAGTTATCTTAATTGTCTTCGTTTGCCGCGGCAGCATCTATCACCTTGCAGAAGCAAGAATAAATGGTGCCTACAGTTTGAAACATTTCCGGACCAATCAGATAGTCTGGGAATTCAACACCAAACTCACACTCTACGTCCACCAAAAAACGCACTGCTGCAAATGAATCCATACCCAACTCCTCCAAACCTGATTCCAAAGAAATATTCTCTTTTTTCTCAAAATAAGGCATAATCATCTCCAGAAACTTATCATATAATTTTTCATTCTTCATAATCTTATCCTACCTCTTTCTACATAAGCCATATATACTGTTTGATATACCATCTTTGGATTCCATCTCCACATACCATTTTTTCTCTAGCCGCTACCCCGTTTTCTCATCTGTTTTCTCATCCTTTTCCTTTGATTTTCCTCCTTGTGCCAATAGCATATTAGTTCAAATTAAAATGAGATTTACCCTTCAACATTATATAATTCTATTTAGTAAAAGGTTAGCATTTATAACTCTATAACAACTAACTTATAATAATTAATCATTAACCAGTTCCATGTAGGATCTATTTATATCTTGCGGAACCAGCAATGGATATATGGCCTTATTATCATTCATTGCCAGAATGACTTCCCCTTCCATCAATTCTTTGGACTGCATATCCTCCGTATTTATGATGACCGTTTGGGGACCAGTCTTCCACATACAATAAGAATACTTTGAAGTAAATATTACTGCTCCTTTAAAGTGATACTTGACATGCATCACTGCATATAAGAAAACTGCTTTCGCTTTATCATCCGCTCGATTACTCCGAATCACTTGGTCTGCCGTCATCAAACGGTATGCATCATAAAAAATCGAGCAGGGTTCCAAATTAACCAAGTAATCTATGACATCGTTAAATGATTCCAGACTATCAATGAATTCTCTAACCATCTTACATTGCACTGACCATCTAATATAAACATTAGGTTTTCGCACAATTAAAGACTGATATGCATATTTAGCCCATGTCGCAGCACCATCCGGCTGACTGCTGCTGAAATAATAATTGTGCCAAACCGCAGCATTATGTATGGTTTGGAAACTATCTTTCATATTTACCAAATAAAAATTAGAGGGAATTTTATCATCCCCGATATGATCTTTGCATATAAAGGGAAATTCAAATACTTTCTCTATTGATTCAAATTTCTTCCTGACCTGCATACGAGTATCTTCATCTATATTTGTTTCTCCTCTCTCAGTCCAATACCATTCGTCCGTATATAAAATCGTAATTTTCTTCTTATAAAAGAATGTTTTATCCGTAACTTTTTGAATATAGTCTGTACATATCATATAAATATCTGATTCAATAAATACAAGTAAAATATCTTGCGTAGCAAACCTTGCCTGAATTAAATCTCCTGTCTCAAATCCGCCTAATCTTAACATCGCATAGAAAAACGACATATAAGAAGAACAACTTCCCACAATTTTTCCATCCTTTAGTTTTAATGCAATTAATTCATCAAAGCTGTACCAAGGTGCGCACAATTTACTGGACCACTCGTTATTTCGCTCGGACCGGGCAATGCTCACAGTAAATCGTTCCTTCATTGCATTATATATATTTGCTAGATAATGCAATTTTTCCTTATGATATAACTGTTTTACCAATTCACAGATATATACGGACATCATATTCAATTTTATTGAGGCACATTCGATAATAGGATGTACCCCTCGATAAAAAACAGTTCTCGCTATACTCCTCAAATAAATGTTTTCTGCAGCCGGTTCCGTACAATGTCTCTCCAAATCGATTAAGCTCTGGTTGTCCCACCAAGGATGCATATCATTCTGTAGAACCTGAAAGTCTACTTCTGCGGGAGCTTCATATTCAATTGGAAAGGAAGTTCTCTTTTTTTGGATCTTTACTATTTTCCATGCATTTTGACTCTCTACATAACTCAAATAATACTCATGCGTTTCACAATGTGTATCATATTCATCATAAATTAGTTGAATTTTATTATTTATAATTATATTACCCGTTTCTTCCCTACAGGACAGCTCAAGAGAAAGGTTACTGGCTTTTAATACATAAGCATCAAACCATTCCTTTTCAGCGTTGATCGTCATCTCATCGTCGTTATATATGAGTCCGATCCAACTTAAACAATCTTTATTCTTATAATAATCACAAATAATTGTTAACCATTCATTTGCATCTACCCCACTGAAGCATCCGCTCTCAAATATAATATCAGTATTTGCTCTCACATCATCTCCTTTTTGTTCCTTCATGTCTCCCTAATGCCTTCAATACTCAATATCTTTTCCACAGCCTGCAACACATCGCCATCCGTCTTAATCAAAAAAGAATATTTCAAACCAGCATTATTACCCGCCTGTATATCTGTATGGCTGTCCCCTATCAAATAGGAATGCCCAAAATCTATCTCATATTTTTTCTTTGCTGCTAACAGCATCCCGGGGTTTGGTTTTCTGCAGTCACAAGCAACAGCATATTTTTTTACAATCCCCTGTTCCAAATGCGGACATACATAAAATTCTTGTATATGTGCGTCTTCCTCAGCCAACAAATTCATGATATA
This sequence comes from uncultured bacterium, assembly GCA_947643145.1. Classification (GTDB taxonomy): domain Bacteria; phylum Bacillota; class Clostridia; order Lachnospirales; family Lachnospiraceae; genus Butyribacter. The sequence continues at coordinate 13,663 of CANRVD010000012.1, forward strand.
CTGGTTAATTTCCCATACGGTGTTTTCGCCATAATAACCTCTTGCCACTCCTGATTGATTCGTTACCACAATCACGATAAATCCATTTTTATTTAATAATCGAATGCTTTCGCCTATACTTTCGTTTAATTGTATTTGGCTTATGGAAGAAACATATCCTAAGTCTTTATTGATTACTCCATCCCTGTCAAGAAATACACACTTTTTCATAGATAGCTGTACCTCTACACCTACGTATTAATTGTCTGACACATACTGCTAAACCAGATTGTCTGATTCGTCATCAATTTCAGCACACATAATGTGTATCAATATTTTCTGGGCTTCTTGTATAATATCCGTATCCTCTGCATGAATATGTACCGGATACTTGAGCAGTGGCAGAACTCGTCCACCATCTTTTCCGATGAAACCACTAGTCACTATGTCGTGAACATTTGCATATTCTAATGCTTTTAACACATTGACTGAATTTCCACTTGTTGTTAATACAAAAAGCAAATCTCCTTTTTTTGCAAATGCTTCAACTTGTCTGGCAAAAATGTCATCATAGGAAAAATCATTTGCAATTGCCGTCATAGAAGCTACGTCACAATTCAATGCATGTACTGGATATGGGCTTCTATTCTTGTTAAATCTGCCAACTAATTCCCCTGAAAAATGCATTGCATCTGCGGCGCTTCCACCATTTCCGAATACAAAAATCTCCTTTTTATTCTTTATCGTATCCTTAATTATCGTAGCAAATTCTTCAAATTGCTCTATCATATGACTATCTTGAAAAATATTGTTTAGTGCTTGTAACCGATGATTTAGCAATAATTCATATTTTTTCAACACACGCACCTCAAATCTTATTCTTTCATTTTACAATCATGCTGTTCCGCAATCATATTTTTGTTTAACATCTTATGTGTAAAAACAGTTCGCAGTCGCTTATGGCACTATACAAATAACGTGTTATAACCATTCACGCTATCAGCATATGTTATAATATGGTTGCAATCTATTGAAATCTCATTTGATAACATCTTATTCATTGTATCGTATACAGCCTCTGGATCTATGCTATTAATATTCCCATCCTCTGGCACAATACTATAATTATTTCTTAAGACGCGAAAACCAATCTCATTTCCTTCACAAACCAATGGAGTCTGCTCTCCCCAGATGGTCAATGTTGGGATATTCCAAAAAGATGCAATATGACCTGCCGAACTATCAATGCCCACTACCATCGTAAATCTGGAAATTACATATATATATTCAAATATTGTAAGCTTCCCAAATTCTATGACGCCTGGCATCGTACGGTAACAATGTGGACTAAGAATCACAATATTAACATTATTTTCTATACATATTTTATAAAATTCGTAGGCATTGTCCTCACTCCAGCATCTTGCCACCCTGCCTATATATTTCTTATCATGTATTAAATCACCTGTAAAAAATTGATACCCAATATACTTTTTGTTTTTGTCAAACATACCATCCAACTGTTTCTTGCGTTCAGTAGAAATCTTTCCAATGATTCGCTTTTGCATCATCTCGATATGGGTAAATGGGTATATATCAGTATCCGGAAACATACGTCTTCGGTTTAAATCATAAATATGCCCAGTTCCATAGAGTTCTGTGAGATCAATAAATGTGTTACCCTTAAACATATACAACCTCTTTGACTCCTGATTTTTTCTTTTTGATATTTCCATTAAATGACACATCATCACAAAACTGGGCATCTTCAAAATATGAATATCCGGAAAGAAGCATTTCGCAAGTTGGAATTGAGTTATTCCGTCTAGCATGATTAGATAAGTTTTTTCCGCCGGAAAACCACTCTTCAAGATGAAATCATACAATAGCGACACATTCATTACATAATCGCCAATTCCACCTTTGTAATTAATAAAAAGACAACCATTCTTACCAGAACCGTTTCCGGGAAATGCATCTCTTTTTGCAGCATTTTCAATGTATTCCAAAACTATATAACCGTTTTCAATTAGATAACCATAAAAAGAAAACTTTTTAGCTATAATTTGGAGAAGATTATATGTAATCTGACATTCTTTCATCTCCCGATTTTTCAAGTAATCATATTTCGTTTTTTCCGTTTCCAAAAGATCGATCAAAACAATAACATTGTCATATCTGACAGTAGCATCTTCGGTCGTATGATTTGCTCTGTTTTGATCAATATCTTCAAGCACGGTTTTTATATTTCCATTATCACAGAAATATATTTCCGCATCTTTATATTTTTCTATTTCGCTTATCAATAACACAAAGAAATTACTGGTATATTTCAACACATTACTTACAATTTCTGTTTTGTTCTTTGAGTTAAAGGCAATATATGAAACCTTTTTATCTAACCTCATGGCTTCTTTAACATATTTTATGCTTGTTAAAGGTATCATTTCCATATTGTATTACCCCATCGTATTACCCCATTGTTTCCTAACTGTCCGTCTCATCCTATAGTACTTTTCAAGCAAGATGGCATCCTTTTTATCCGTCAGTTTTAAATTTCGGAACAAATCGTAATACTCCCAGTCAAAATAAAATCTGATTAATTCGTTGCACAAATTCTGTGGATTATATGTTTGCTTCAAAACGTCAAGCTCATCTTGTGTAAGCGGTTCACTGAAAACCGTTTTTCTCTCTTCTGGCCTCGTTTTTTCATACAGATTCTGGTTTTGCAATTCCACCCTTTTTCCATTTACATACAAAACCTTAACCTTTTTTCTTAATGCAAAGTTGAATGCTTCCAAAATCGTATCTATAATAGGCTCACCCTTATCATTGAGTGAGGTATTACATAAAATAGGTACACCCGTCATTTCATTGAAATGATCTAAAATACTGTATAAAGTATCGTTATCCCCATTGCCTATTGTCTGCACTCTGGCCGTCTGGTCAAGATGCATAATGGCAGGAACTTTTTTCGCTTTATCATCCTTGATCTTAAAGGTGTGTAGCATATAAGGTGATATAAATGCCTCTTCAAACCATTCACTGACCTTTTCTTCCATGACAATAGGTGCAACCGGCCGCCACCACTCTCGCTGCTTAATTTCATTCAGTTCTTCCCTGCTCATGTCACTTCTGGGATCTGCTATAATGCTACGGTTTCCCAATGCACGAGGGCCGATTTCTGCCGAATTATTAAACCACACAATAGGAAACTCCATAATATCATAAACAACTTGCTCGAAATCCATCTTTGAAATGGACTTAATATACTTCATCATATTATTTTCATTGATGACATCATACAAATCGTCAAATGAGTTTCCATAATATGCATTGTGCAAACTAAATGATATAGAATCCATTTTTACGAAAAATTCATACAATGCAATCCCTAAAGATATCCCCGAGTCACTAACACAGGGCGGCGCCACGAAGCCCTTAAAATTAAATTGGTTCATCAGTGCACTATTGGTGGGACAATTCAGAGCATATCCTCCGGTAATAGATAAATAAACATTTTTCGCATCAACATCGCATTTACTCAAAATCATGGCTACGTTGTTCTTCATGATTTTTATAGACATATCCTGAATAATTTTCATTACTGTGCTGATATGGTTTTCTGTGTCCGTAAACCTTGCATCATAGCCCGTAAAACCATTTGATGCATCTGTCTCCATCTGTTGAACCAAACCATCTATTTTCTTTACATAGTCTAAATACGCATTCTGCTTTTTATTGTCAATTTCATTAACATATTCATCTATTAACTGATTAATGATATTTTCTGGTAAATCCAGAGCACTTGTACTGGCACTTCCTAATGCCATGAGTGTTCCTTCCCTTAATTGATAGAAATCGGAGGCAGCCCCCCATAGCAACCCCGGTGAATCAACCCGAAAAATTTCTTTCACCTTTCCTTTAATTGAATGGCATCCAACAAAATTCCACTGACTCTTTATCCCTTTATCAACCACGTTATCAGGACCACCATCAACAGCTAGCGTAATCATATCCTCATTTTTGAATATCTCTGTTTCACACAGCATTCCACTATACAAATGTGCTAACGTATGATATGCGATATATGGCGTGGTCTCCTTAATAGATGCCACATAATTCTTCTCTAATCCCGGCGTTCCCCACACCTCTTGCATGTCATCCAACGTCAAGTCGTATCTTTTTAATAACCTATTGATGAATTCCATAGCCTGTTCTACGTCAGGGAAGCATCGGTCATGCATTTTCAATCCCGTTATTCGTTCTAACTCCCAGTAATGTATTAGCGTAAGCTGTTCACCGCTCTTTTTCCACAACGAAATATTGTGGTCATGCCTTCGCGTTAGTGTTTTATCTTCAAATGCTATATAAGCATATGGGTTTATCTCTGAATATACCGATAAATAGTAACCATCCTTCATATGTGCTCCATTCATTTACCTAAAGCCACTTTAAAAAGTATCTGCTATTCTGGTACTGTTGCAATCAAGCTTTTATATTCCTGTAACATTTCTTCCTTGTATACGTGAAAACAATCAACCTTCGTATTCACATACATTTCCATTTCTAAAACGCTGGCTCTCGTGCAAAAATAGTAATCTTCACTTAACACACTCGTATTACTGCAGACTCGATATCTCAAGCCATTCCGCAAGCACTCAGCCTTTATGAGTGAGCAGCCGCATAAACCGCCCACCTTATATACTCCCGGTTTTCTTAACATTTTGAAGAACTCTTCCATCCTCATTAACTGTTTTGCCCTGCTTATATGCTCCCCCACATACTTGCGATATGCAAAATCCCAAAAATCATATAACCAGACATTAGGATATAACCCGTTATTAATATACGTCCAGTGCAATGGCGTCGCGATTTCTTTGTCTGTTAAAATCAACTCACACAAAGTATCCTCTCCTAACATTAAATCAGAATCAACCATCAGCAGGTAATCATAACCTTTTCCCAATGTGTAATTTATGATTTGATCTCTCAGGCATGACATTTTTAGTATTTTTACAGAATTCCACTCCTCTGCCCTGTCATCCTGATTTGAAATCTCTTCTAAAACTCTTTCAATTGTGAATTCAATGCATTCCGATTCTAACCGGGATTTATATTCATACAATGCCGCACTAGATTTATCCTCGATATTATCATCAATAAAATAGAATCCCACTTCACATAATTCACTACAGTTGTTTTTATTTTGAATCAAGGCATCCAGATAACATTTTAAAACAGCTGCCTTTTCTCTTATTGGCGATGATATTAATATTTTCATAACTTATACCGCATATATCCTCTTGTATTTTTCGATAAAATGTGCATTTTTCTCATCTGTTAAATCTATATTTCTAAACAAGCTCATAAGCTGGAATGCAAAATTCAGATTATCTCTTGTTATGTCATGAGGATTAAGTTTTTTCCTTAATGCCTTCATTTCGTCATCACTTACCATGCAAAACAATTCGTTATTTCTCTTAGCCGGAACACTTTCCGTATATAACTCGTGATTTTTAAGACGAATCCGTTTCCCATTTACATAAATAACCTTAAACTTCTTTCTCAAAGCAAAGTTAAAACACTCATTTATCTTATTAATGATCGGTTCCCCTTTATCATTTAGCGAAGTATTGCAAATAATAGGAACGCCCGTTACCTCCTTAAATTTCCGGATAACATCATACAGCACTTTACAATTATCTGAATTTATGGTCTGCACACGTGCTGAATTATCCAAATGCAATATTGATGGCACAAATTGTGCTTTTTCCTGCTTAATCTTCATTGTATGAAGCATATATGGAGAAACATAAGCGTTTTCGAACCATTCATGAATATCTTCTTCCAATATGATCGGCGCTACTGGTCTCCACCATTCTCTTTGTTTTACTACATTCAATATGTCCTTTGTTTCTAATTGTCTGGGATCTCCCAAGATACTTCTGTGACCAAGTGCACGTGGACCTATCTCCGCATCTCCATAAAACCAAACAATCGGCCCATTAATTAAGTCTTCTGCAACCTGTGCATAGTCAATTTCTTCAATTTCTTCAATATAATCCCCAAAATCATTAGCCTGTAAAAACAAATTCATCTCATCCGCTTGCCCATGAAAAGCATTTTTTAATGAAAACTTCATGTTTGGATATTTTTTATACAGCATTAACAGTCCTAACCCCAACACAATGCCCGTATCATCCACGCACGGAGGAGCAATGTAATTCTTAAATCCGAATTTGTTCATCAAATACGAGTTTGTTGGACAGTTCAAGCCATATCCGCCGGTAATCGACAAATACGCCTCCTGTGGCTTTACGTTATACTTTTCAAGCAGCAGAGCAACGTTTTTCTCCATCATCCTTATAGATGCCTCTTGAATAATTTTCATGCACATGCTAATTCTGTTTTCTTCGACGGAAAATCTTTCATCAAACCCAGAAAACTTAACCCCTGTGTCACCCTCTGTCAATGAATAAACCTCTTCTTTGACCTGTTCAACAAATTCTGCAAATACATGGTAATCCCTTAGTCTCTTACACTCCAGATCAAGGCTGCCTTTGTAATAGCAAACACTATTGCAGGCTGTTGCCAGAGCCATCAAAGACCCCTCCTGCATGTGAAAGACATTGTGGGCCATGTCCCACAGAATTCCCGGCGAAGAAATTGGGTGTAATTCCGATATTTTCCCCTTCTTACTAACCAGGCCGCAATAACCATATCCTTGATATTTATTTTGCACATAGCCGTCCGGTCCCCCATCAACAGCAAGTGCAACTATCGTTTCATTATTAAAGACCTGCGTCTCACTAAGAATCGCAGAATATAAATGGCATATTGTGTGAATGGAAAAATTATTATTTCCCAGCTTATATATACTATTATCACTTTGGGTATCTATTTCTGGAGTTCCCAATATCTCATCAATATCGTCTAATGAAAGATTGAACTCTGACAGCCGGTCATTTATAAATGACCTCATGTCATTCATGGAATAAAACGGAATATTATGCTTTTTAATTCCGGTAATTCTCTCCAGCTCCCAATATCTTATAAGCGTAATATCTTCCCCCTCCACTCCCCACAACGCTATTCCCTGATTCGTTCGCATTTCACATTTCATAAGATGAGCCAACTCATTCTGTGCAATATAGGATGATAAATAATATTTCCTTTTCGTCTGCATGTACAAATCCTTCTCTTCATTGTTTTAGCACTACTATTAATACCTAAAACACCTACTTGTTTTGTGAGATATATTCCTTAATGCAACGACCTGTATATGACTCTGGATTCATAAGCAACCCCTTCAAACTTCCCTGATAAACCAGTTTGCCGCCTTCAGCTCCTCCACCAGTCCCCAAATCAACTATGTGGTCAGCCTCCAGCATAAGATCAAGGTTATGCTCTATCACAACTAACGTATGACCATTTTGCTTCAAGCCCTTCATAATCACAACTAATTTTTCAACATCCCTCGGATGCAAACCTGTAGTAGGTTCATCAAACACATACAAGTCTTTTCCCTTTTTATTTTGTGAAAGCTCCCTGACAAGTCTGATTCTTTGGCATTCTCCGCCAGACAATTGATTTAATTGATGTCCAATTGTCAAATATCCCAATCCGATATCACTCATTGCTTTCAGAACCCTGCATATGCTGGGCACATCACAAAATAAGGTTAATGCGTTATCACAAGTAGTATTTAAGACATCCGTAATACTCTTGCCTTTGTATTTAACCTCCAGAACATTTTTATTAAAGCGTTTCCCTTTACATACCGGACACTGGACTTCCATAGTCGGCATTAAAACCATGTTAAGTTCAACCGTTCCCTGTCCTTCACAGTATTCGCACCGTCCGCCCTTTACGTTAAACGAGAAATCCTTCTTATCCAATCCCAATATTTTGGCTTTCGGCTGTTTTTCAAAAAGCTTTCGAATATCCGTATAGATATCCGTATATGTTGCTATATTGGATCTTGCGCCCTTACTTATTGGCTTTTGGGACATACAAATAACATTATCATTTTTTTCATAACCTTCAATGTTTTCGTCCTTAACGCCATTCTTATAGTAGTTTTCCAATGTCTCTACAAGCACGTCAAAAATTAAAGAAGATTTTCCGCTGCCAGAAACACCCGTGATCACGTTGATTTTATTTATTGCAATATTGACATTGATATCTTTCAGATTATGTTTTCGGGCATTCTTTATTTTTATGCAGTCGCCTTGCGTATAATCTATTCCCTTCAAAGTATAATTCTTTTTTAGCAAATAATTTTTCATTATGGAATTATCTGCTTTTTTAAATTCATCCATAATTCCCGCAAACAGCAATTGTCCACCATTAGCGCCTGCTTCCGGACCAATTTCCACAATATAATCTGCTTTTCTGATTAGGTCCACATCATGCTCTATGATAATGATTGTATTACCATTATTTTTCAATACGTTAATGGCGTTTATAATCATATCATTGTCAGCAGGGTGCAATCCTATGGTGGGCTCATCAAAAATATAAATCATTTCCGTTAAATTAGAGCCCAAAATATTTGCCACACGAAGTCTCTGATGTTCACCGAACGAAAGAGAAATAACGGAACGTGATAACGATAAATAACCCAATCCTAATTCAATCAGTTCATTTAACCTTTTTATGATTAATTCTACAACTTCTCCGACGAGTTTATACTCAATATGATTTTCTCTATATGCTTTATAGCCTAAAATCCAATTTCGTGTTTCTTTAAGTGAATATAGCATCAATTGGTTGATTGATAGGTCATTAACCTTCACCATTTCGAGGTCCTCTGACATTCGGCTTCCATTGCATTCCGTACACTCTACCCTAGTCATAAACTTACCAAAACGCTCTGTCCAGCCCTCATTATCCAATAATTTCTCGTACGTGGTTTCCATGTCATTTATGAATCCCATGAACAAATACTTCTTTTCGGTCGGTCTTTCTACGTTTGGAAAGTACTTCATAAAACGCTGATCATCATTACCATAATACAGAAATGCTTTTGCTTCAGGTGAAAGATTCTTTATTTTGTCGTTCGGATCAAACTCAAATCCATAGTATTTACTTGCTGCAAGAACTATGGGGACATAAACCTTGATCTCATTTTTACCCCAGCTCTTAAAAGCTCCATCATAAACCGACAATTCTTCGTCAATCGTGACGCTTGTATTTACGCTATATATATAGCCAATGCCATGACATTTAGGACATGCGCCATTTGGATTGTTATACGAAAAGTCGGCCATTCGGAATTTTCTAATTTCATGTCCGCAAGCAGGACATTTATCCCTTAAAATCTCAGACGGATTATTCACATCATCAGTCCAATCGGAATCATTCTCATACTTCGAGAGCAAGGGAAGGATTTTATATCTGCAATGACTGCATTCACGAACTCCTACTTGAGCAAATAACAACCTGATATACCTAAGTATCTCCGTTGCCGTCCCGACGGTTGAACGAGGATTACGGTTCGTGATATGTTGATCTATATATATAACCGGAGACAGTCCTTCAATACTGTCTACTAAAGGTTTTTTTACCTGATTAAGGCTCCCCATCGTATCAAAAAGCTGTCGCATACTTTCTTTTTGCAATATATCTATTATAAGAGAGGACTTACCAGATCCTGAAACCCCAACTACTGCAGTAATCTTATTTCTGGGTATTGCCAAACTGATATTTTTTAAGTTATTTTCTTTTGCGCCCTTAATAAATATATACTTCTGTGTTTCTTCACCCATTATTTATATCTCCTAGACTGCATTTCAAACATTTTAGCATATGTGCCATTGTTCCTTATTAACTCTTCATGCGAACCATCTTCAGCCACCTTTCCATTTTGGATCAGAATAATCCTGTCCGCCATTTTGGTCGTCGATAGCCTATGAGAAATAATAACAATAGTTCTCTCCGGCAACATATTGAACACCAGTTCATTAAAGTCACTTTCTGCTTTAGGATCCAAAGCACTTGACGGCTCATCTAAGACCACGAGTTTTTTATTACTTAACAGCACTCTTGCCAGCGCCAGCTTTTGCTTTTGTCCTCCTGAGAATACCACGCCGTCGCCATTAAATTCCCTCGAATAATCGCTGTCTCCTTTATCAGGCAAGCGCTCTATCGCATCGCTCAGCTTAACCATATCCAACGCCTTATCCAATTTGATGACTTCCGCTTTTTTGTCAACAATGTCCATTTTGACATTCTCATATAGCGTTAACGCAAACAGCTGGAAATTTTGAACCAATATACTGCATATATTCTTTCGATAGAACTCCAAGTCATAGTCTCGAATATCAATTCCATTTACCATGATTTTACCTCTGTCAGGATCATACAGCCTCAGCAGCAACTTGACAATGGTACTCTTTCCCGCACCATTATTGCCGACAATCGCTACTTTTTCATGCGCATTGATTTTTAAATTTAATCCATTTAAAATATAGTGTTCTCTGTCATATGAGAAAGACACATCAACAAACTCAATTGTGATCGGCATATCGGCGTTGCTTTGCAGCCCTTTATCCGATACTATGTGGTTTTCCATTTCCATGAAATGAATGAACTTATCGATGTAAATGCTGTTATTATGTAATTCCTTTATTGAATTAACAAAATTATTCATACTTCCTTTTATTGTACCGTATGCATTCCACAAAGCAGTCATTGCGTCAAAAGTATATGCACATTTCACAAGAACCATGTAGGCCAAATAAAATAATGTCACAAAATCCCCAAGGATTTTCTTCATCAGATTATCGCCAGAGCATAACATCGTCTTTTTTGCCCCATAAGCAGCATGAATCTCACTAAGCCTTCCTGAGGAAGATGTCAATTTCTCAAACAAAACACCCCCAATGTTTGTCATCTTGATGTCTTTAGCATTTTGTTTTAAGAAAAACATGCGATTCGCATAGTCGATTTCTTTATTATAAGGCATGGTTTTGTTATAAATTTCGCCGTTAATTTTATTCAGCTTAATCTGATATAAAGAGGAGAGAACGTTAATTACAACTGCCATGATAAAAACAACAAAATCTAGAGAGCTAATAATATAAAACAATGAGATCAATACTGCTAAGTTTTCAATTAAATTGACAAAATTCCTATAAGTGTGCCAAGCTCTGGTATTTGATTCATTGTTGGCAATAACCAGATTATTGTAATACTTCTGGTCGTCATAGCAGCCAAGATCAATTGAACTGGATTTTTCAAACATCATTTTTGTGAAAACACGATTGACCATGATTTCTGCGTTTTTCGTCAAACTATTATTATATATTCCCTCTATGACAGTATTAAACAGCAGCACCAAACCATAATATACGCACGTGGCAATAATCAACTGTGTCACGGTTTTCTGTGTTTCTTCCGGATGCGCAATAACAAATTCTACCGCCTTGACAATGTACTGTATAAACAGAACGTTTCCAACGGTATTGAACAATACACTTCTAAGTATGGTCAGTAATGCGTAGCAGGTAGAATACAGTGGAACTGTTTTAAAAAATATTTTCAACATGTACATATTATTATGTATTACTTTTTTCATGTTTTACTCCTTGCACTTTATTTACGCACCTATCATTCAATACATGCTTCCGCATCGTTTCTATAGTATTTTGCCTGCAAATTGAACATATCTGCATATTTTCCATTTTGGCGAATTAATTCATCATGGGTTCCCTGCTCAACAATCTGACCACTTTCCATAAAATAAATCTTATCTGCTATTTTAGATGCCGAAAATCTGTGAGAGATATAAATAATGGTCTTATCTGCCAGATAACTATTAATTGTCTCAAAAATCTCTTCTTCTGCAATAGGATCAAGTGCGCTGGTAGGCTCATCTAAAATGTAGAGCTGCTTTTCCGGATTGATAAAGATTCTTGCTAACGCCAAACACTGGCTCTGTCCAAGGGAAAGCATCTCACCCGAATCAGATAGTTCATGGGTCAGTTGCGTGTTAAAACCATCTTCATAATTGTTTATCTTTTCTTTCAGATGAAGGGTATTCATAATATTTTGCATTTCCTCATCTGAATAAATCTTCGTATCCATTGCAATATTTTGGCCGATGGTCGTAGCATAAACATTTATGTCCTGAAAAACAATCCCGTACTTGCTACGATAATTCTTTAAATTGTAATCACAAATATTCTTTTGATTATAAGTTATGCTGCCCTGATCCGGATCATACAGCCGCAAAATCAGGTTAATCAGTGTCGACTTCCCTGCCCCATTATACCCAACCAGTGCAATCTTTTGTTTTGGCTGAATTTCCATGCAAATATCCTTCAAAGTATAATTGTCATTATTGTTGTATTTAAAATATAGGTGTTCTATCTTAATTCCGCAAAAAGATGCGTCCACCATTTCCTCTTTGTGCGATACGATCTTCGGTTCATACCGATAAAATTCATTGAATTTGTTTAAGTAGATATTATCATTCAAAATACCATTAAAAGAGCGTACTACAGAAGACGCCCTCCAGGTAAACTGCGCTATCGCCCCCAGCAAAGGCAAGAACATTGCTATTGTTACCGATTTATCAATGACAATTCTATGTATGGAGACGAGTGTTGTAATACAAGATACAATTCCAAATCCAAAAAAGGCTTGAACACTATCAAACATCGATATTTTTCTGTAATACTTTTTTAGAAGCTCCTTCAATCCCCCAAATGCATCATCAATCATTTTATTCAGAACGTTTTTCACATTTGTGGTTCTCAATTCCTGAGCACATTCTGCCTGAATGGAAATTCTTTTCACGTAATCATATTTTCTTTGATATTTTAAGCTCTCATTCGTATAACGATATCTGTACCTATTAATAATAGGCTCAAAAAACAATCCCATTAAAACGGAGATAAGCGATATCATTACAATGATGAAATCCACCTGCGCAAAATATCCAATCAACACGATAACGCAGCATAAGTGAGAAATAAACTGAGATACGTTATTTAAGATACTCTTTACTCTGTCAAATAAATCATTTAATGCAAACGTTACGTTATCATAGTATTCCGGATTATCAAAACATTCTATATCAATCGTCGTAATCTTCTTATATATCATTTTTTTTAAAAACAACGAGAGCTTGACGTCATTTTGGGGAACATACTTCTGATTATAATAGGAGTTCAGTATTTCAAACAGAATATTGATCAGAACGAAAACAATCAACACCTTACTAATCTCAATGATGTTTTTCCCTTTTTCAACTGCTTGCATAAAATATGCAAAAAAGAACACATTATAGAATATCAAAAATAAATCATTTATAACTGTAAAAAAAATATTCAGCCATACCCGCGATGCGGAGGCCTTACATATTGTCTTTAGCATAAATTTATAATTTTTAAAAAAATTATTTTTCATAAATACTCCTTTAATCTCGCATTCTTGTCATCTCCAAAATCTGATTTATAGGTAAATGCACCCAGCATCCGCTTTTTGCATCATTGTAACTCAACTGCTCCCTCTGCAATGACTGTTATCTGCTTCGCTTTTTTCCCTAACGCTTCATGCTGTCCTTATAAAACCGGCTATCACTATAAGTGCTCTGCTCAAACTGATAATCCGTAACGACAGAATCGTTTTTATTCACGGTTTCTTCTATATTGGAAATATACCCCTGATATTCTTTCCAAGCTTTTTCACGGAAAATTGCCTCCGGGTCTGACGGGTTCTGGAGCATCCCGAAACGGAAACCGCAATCTTCCTTTGGGCGCAGACGACACGCAAATTCCTTTACCACAATCTGTTTTGACAGGCAGCGTACAAGAAAATAGTATTCTGTTACATCGTCAAAGTCGCTGCCATTACTGTAACAAAACACTTTATTGTAATCATTGGCATCACAGTAATGTTCCAATCCTCGAACAAGATCGTCCTGTCCATTTTGGTGAAGGAAGATAACTAATTTGGCTCAAATCAGTTAAAATAAAATAGGAAGAATCTTAATACCTAACTCAGATATTTTCAATGAAGCCTCTAATTTGTTCATGAATAATTTCAATGTTTTCTCTGCCGGAATCACTAATTTGCAATCTTTACTAAGATTATTTTGACCGAATACGAGTAATTCTTCTTCATCAACAGAAATAATGAAATCAATCAGATTGCCCTTATATATTTCTTTTATATAATCTGTGTAATTTGTTTCGTGTATGTTAGGGATTGAAATATACGTATCTACTAACAGGCTTCCGCTCACATAACCTATTGTTCTGCGGTTACATCGCCATATTTCAACCCCCAAAGTTGATTTGTTTTTTAATAACTTTGTGATAGCAATTGAGGCATAACAGTGGATTTGTGTAATTAATATTTTCACTTTTCATCCTTATAAACCCATCCGGCAATTGCTCCCAAGGCTCACCATTCGATAGTATACAGACTGAACATTACCATGTTGCTTTCTTACTTATCCATTATACTACTTTCTATCTTCAAAAACTCTAATTGTAATAATTTAGCCCTCTAATTGTAATTTTTAGATAAAAACTCGCCTCTCCCCCATAGCCCCCCCTAAAAACTATCATTACCCACATAGGCAAGCCGGCATCATCATCCAATATTTCTCTCTCCTACCGTTAGTTCTTTTACATATATTTGTCGCCCAAATTATTCATCTGAAGCTTGTATAAAGTATAAAATACCCCTAATGCTTTCTGCATATCGTAAACGCCGAATAATAGGGTATTCTTTTTTGAAAAATCCAAAAAATTTTCCTGACTTTCATTTCCAATACTCTATGAATGGTTAAATAATAAAATAAATGAGAGGGAATCGAAATTATATATGAATTCATAGAACACAGACAGATTCCATAATGGACAGAATCAGCCATAACTCTTACACCATTGATTCCAAGAGGGCAAAAGCTGTAAGTGATTCATTAGGCTGATTTCATATATTTATGATGACAGTAGTCATGCCATTTGTGATAAAACCTATATATAATATTTCATGGTGGCTCTCAAGCATGATAATTATAGTAAAAATGCAGTGACTCCCAAGCGTGATAACAATCAATCACCTCAACTTTCACCCGCCGCCGGAAAATTCATCTCCTGCACATAACGTTCCGAAAACTGCGGCTCCTCTGCCAGATTAAACACCTCTGTCCGAAGCGGCGGCAATATGCCTGCGGCAGATATTATCCCTGTCTGCAGCGGTTTACCGGCTGCCGTATTCTCTCCCTCTGCCGATATCTCCTGCCACAAAATCCGTCTTCCGTACCAAAAAGCGCCCTCAAGCGCGGCATTTCCCACCGCAACCGTTTTTCCTGCCAATTCTGCCGGCAGCAGCCCAATGCGTGCTGCCGCTTCGGAACTCAGATAATAGCCCATTCCACCGGCCAGAAAAACCTTATCTATCTGCGCAGGTGACTCTAATCCATATTTCTCACATAAAATGCGGATGCCCGTGCGGACAGCAGCTTTCGCCATCTGAAGCTGCCTGATGTAACTTTGTGTCAACCGAACGCCGCCAATATCGATGCCCTCTTCAAAATAAGGCTCTGCAAGAAGACCTGTTTCATCCAAAATACCCTCCTCTAAAAGCCTTGCGGCAAGCGCCATCAAATCCGTACCGTAATTTTCTGCACTTCCTTCAAACGCCGGTCCTGCCGCAGCCGCCGTCGCTATCATCCGCTCCCTGTTCCCCAAAACCATCTCCCCATTGGTGCCCAGATCCAAAAGCAGAGTAACCTCCTGCCGCTCATGCATGGACAGGGCATAAATTCCAGCGGAAATATCCGCACCCACAAAGGCGGAAATTCCCGGCAGAATCACCGCCGGAATCTCAAACAAACTTGTGTGAATCTCCGATAGCGTCTCCGGCTGAAAGGGATACTTTCCAAGCAGGCTCACATCTAAATCCATAAGCAGGTGTACCATGGTCGTATTTGCGGCAATCACAATTCCACAAAGCTTCCTTGTTTCCTTGTCTCTCCCTGACAGGGCAACTTCACCTGCTCCCTCCTGCTTTGGTAACAAAGAAGCCTTTTCTATTCCCTTCTTTTCAGGATGCAGGCAAAGTCTGTCCAAGGTTTTTTGAAATTGTAAAATCCCTGTGTTCAAAACTTCCCTGATTTCCCTATACATGGCTTTCTTTGTCTGCGGATTTTCTGCAGCCCCTATGCGCGAAAGCACATCTGCTCCATACTTTCCTTGGGGATTTAAGCAGGTAAAGGTATCAAAAACCTTTCCGTCCTGCAGACTCCTAAGCTGCATCGCCACCGTCGTCGTGCCGATATCCACCACGCACAAAAAGTCCTCCTGCCCTGCTGCCGCCTCGCCGCCCCTCCGTGCCTTTTCCCGCTCCAAAGCGCATAGCCTCTCTCTTTCACGCCTTTCTGCCACGCTGCCCGCAGCGCTTTCACAAGATATTCCTTCCTCGACGCAAAAGGCACTGACTGCATCCATCTTCTTTTTTCCAAAACATCTGCCGCAGCCCGTACAAATCCTGCAGCGGCTTCCCTTCTCAGATAAATTGGTTTGCTTCTCTGTCATAATAATATTCTATCCCCGCCAATTTTTCTTCCAACTCTTTTCTGTTCAGCTCAAGCTGGCTGCACAGCTCGTCCAAATCTTTATAAAAATCCCTAAGCTTCATATTGATAAAGCTAAGCAGCATCAATGGATCCTTTGGTATCATAAACATGCTTCCTTTCTCCGGTTTTCGGACAACTTGACAACTGCCGTTTTCCGGCAGGGCTTTTGACGCTCTAATCATTATAGGCAAAAAAAGCGGCGGTTTCAAGGAAATTTTCATAGTCCGGCATCACAAAAAGCCGGTCCATCCATATATGCCGTAAATCGATATCCACTTTGCAAAATCAAGCCCCAGCACTGCCAGCACAAGGGGCAGGGCAAGCATAAGAAAGGACAGGAAGGAAGCCTGCAGATAGCTTTTCCGGTTCCACGACCAAAACAACACAACTGCCCCGACCAGCAAAAGTGCCGCAAGCTGGGAAAGCACCGCCGCTGCAATCAGTACAAAAATGGGAATATCCGCCACTTTTCCAAAATACATGGGAAGGTTTCCGGCAGAAAGCCCTATGCCGCGCATGGAATATGTCCTGCCTATGGACACCGCTCGGAATATCCATGGCAGCAGCACGGTACAGGCAGCGCACAGAATATATATGTTTATTTTTTGCATAAGCACCTGCCGCCTGCCCTTACGCGTCGCCGCCAGCAGATACCAGGATTTTTTCCGGTACTCCATCGCCATGACGCCGCCAAATGCAAATATCATACAAAGCGTAAGCAGCAGACAGTCCGTCAGAAAGCTCTCGTCCATTTTGCCAAACAAATAGCGGTAGCCCGTGTCATAGATAAAATATCCGCCCTCTGCCTTAATATGCGCGTATTGCTCCGCTATGCGCGTAAAAGACGGATAAAAAGCCAACACACCCAGCCATGGAAGCTTTCTTTCGTCCGCAGTACTTTTATCAATGCTGCCGCACGCCTCCAATTCCTCGATACGCGCAAGCTGCGCAAAAGCCTCGTCAAACCTCGCCTGCTCCCGCAAAACCATATCCTCCTTTTCCTCCGTCAGCCTGCCCTCCAGCAAAAGCATCATATCTGCATAATACTGTTCCTTCGCCGGGCAGGTATAGCTTTTTCCCAAATCCTTCCAGCCAAGCAGCAGCACCGCAAAAAGCAGAAGAAGCAGGGCGCGGTTTGTAAAAAGAATTTTATAGCCTTCATGCCGAAGCAGACTTTGATATGGACGAAACGGCAGCATCAGCCTGCGCGCCTTCTGCATCACAAGACTTCTTCCCCTTAAAAACAGGAAAAATGCCGCCGCTGCTCCTGCCGCGCCAAACAAAATAAGGCACAGCATTGTCGCGGCAAGTCTTGGCACTGCATTGCCCCACACATTAAAATTCAAGTATCCCCCATAGAGCCGTTCCGTTTCCAACATACCGAAGAAAGACAGATATTTGAACATGTGAAACGCTGAGCCTGCCGGTATCACCGCATAGCACAAGCCATTGCAAAAAAGAAAAGCCGCGCCCGCAAGCTGCGGCGTAAAGCTTTTTGCCGCCCAGACGGAAACTGCCGTCAGCATTGCGCCAAAGCAGAAAAATAAGGCTGCTTTTGTCAAAACGGCAAGCGCGGCATACTCTCCCAGCGTAAGCGCCAGACTGCTTTCCATATAGGCGCCCACGGAATGTATCTGCGCGGAAAAGCTTCCCAAGCCTGCCGTTGCGGAGGCATATAGCAAATTTTCACCATAAAACAAGAAACAAAAAGCTGTCACATGTATAAGAAGTGCCAAAAGCTTCGCTCCCATGCACACAGCAATGCCGTTTTTTGCGGCCCTTGTCAGATAAAACAGCCCCTTCTCTTTTTCCTCTCCAATCAGACCTCCTACAAAGAGAAACACTGACAGCAGCAGAAAAATATCCGTACTGTGGCTCTCCATTGCCATCCGAATCCCTTTTGATGGGTAAAAACGAATATTTTTATCGGAAAGCCCCCTGTGGTCGGCTGCGCTTCTTTCCACATTCTGCCTGCCAAACCGTGAAGCGGTCCTAAAAATGGAAATACCGCGCAGCCTTTCTGCCTGCTTCTCAACGCTTTCTAAGTATGCGCCGTACCCTCTTATTTTTTCTATTTCCTCATACAGTTCGTCAAGCAGCGCCCTTTCCTTGTCCAAATCATCCGTATACTTTAAATAGCCGCCTTCTGTAAGCTCCTCCATATAAATTTCATAAATAGCAGGATTTTCCCGCAGCAGTTGGGCGGCAAGTGCGTTTCCTATCTCATCCCCCCACGCCTGCAGGGTGAGAATCTCCTGCAGCATGGCAATATTGTCCGCCTTCTCCTTCAGTTCCTTTATATATTCCCACTTTTCCTGCTCGTCCATACCGGACATGTCGCCGGCTGCCATACGGTAAGCGGAAAGCGGCGGCTTTCCCTCCTTTGGCAGGTTCCCATACCAAAGCATAAAAAGATTGAGCGCCAGAAGAATCCCTAAGCACGCCAGAAAACTACGCTTTTTCCATATTTTTAACAACTCAAAACAGGTCAGTCCAAACATAGCGTATCCTCTCCAAAAATATCCATATATATCCGCTCCGGATTGGCTTCCCCTCCATGCTTTTCACAGAGCGCTGCAGCCGTACCATACACTGCAATCTGCCCCTCCTTTAGAAAAATAATTTCCTTGGCAATGGACCAAATATCGGAAATTACATGAGTGGAAACCAGAATAATTTTATCTCCCGATATTTCTTTGATTTTTTCCCGAATCCGAATACGTTCCTTCGGGTCAAGTCCCGCCGTCGGCTCATCTAACACCACCAGCTTAGGATTCCCCATCACTGCCTGTGCAATCAAAAGGCGCTGTTTCATACCGCCGGAATAAGAACCGATAGGACTGTTTCCCCTGTCCGTGAGATTGACAAGTGTAAGCACCCGCTCGATTTCCGCTTTCATTTCCTTTTTGGAAATCCCTTTCAGTGCCGCCATATAGCTCAAAAAACGCCTGCCCGAAAAGGTCTCATACAGCCCCTGCTGCTGGGGCGCATAGCCGAGAATCCCCCGATAAGCCGCTCCAAGCCTCGCCGTTTCTTCTCCGTTCCACAAAATTCTGCCCGCCGAGGCTTTCACATTGCCCGTAATCAGATTCATCAGCGTAGACTTACCCGCTCCATTCGGTCCCAGCAGCCCGTAGATTCCCTCTGTCAGCACATGGGAAACATCTGCAAGCGCCTTTTTTTCCTTATACTGCTTCGTCACATTCTGCAAGATAAGCTCCATTACCTTCCCCTCCCCAGCATGGTAACCGGCTTATAGCCTGCAACACCGTTATACAAATCTTCCTTGGAAATCAAGGCATATTTGTACTGCAGTATCTCATAGCTGCCATCCCCATTATCCTTTGCATCATAGTCGTAAATCACAAGCACCTCCCGCTCTGTTTCTGCCAGAATATCCAACTGCCAGCCCAAGGACAGGTTCGTAAGCATACTTCTTTTTACTTCTCCCGATTCCATATCCACAAAGTACAGAGACTTATCGTTCACATCCTCTATGCTGACACAGCATAAAGTATCCCGTAATACATAATAAATATAATTTTGCTTCAGGGAGGCAAGAACGGATTGTTCCCCCGTATCCAGATTCAGCCTTGTGATTTCCCCGCTTACTGAGTCTGCAATAAAGAGCATGCCCCCTTTTACCGCACAAAAGCTCATCTCTCGATTGTCTGTCCGGTATATCTCCTTTTTCTCCTGTGTTGCCACATCGAAGGTGCTGTATATTGTGCTGCTGTTCTGCCATACATTTCGCCATTTATCATCATCCAGACGCATAACGTCCGTCTCGCTCATGCCATCCGGATACGCCACGCCGCTTAAGACAAGCAGACTGCCGTACCCTCCTATCACCTTATATTGGATATTGTCTCCAAAATCAAGGGAAACGCCCTCCGACATTTTATTGTCCGCAATACTATACCTGCAGATCCTGCGCTCCTTTGCCAGCGTGTACGTCTGATTTCCTTCCTGTTCAAAAACAAGCTCCTTTATCACAAACCAAAGTGTATCCCCACTGCCAAATACAAGCTTTTCCACCACCGTGTCTTCCGGAAAGGTATATATCTTTTTTCTGTCAGAGCCGTCAAGCTCCATGCGGTAGAGCGCCGCCGCTGCCATATCCGGCGCACCCCCTCCGAAAACTTCAACCACTCCGTCTCCGTCATATTCCCTTCCCAGAACATAGAGCGTCTCTTCCCACACAAAAGGCAAGGGATCTCTTCCAAATTCATCATCTAAAAAAACACTGCTGCACGTAGCGCTATTGTGCAGGCAGGCGCTGTCAGAACATAAATATACCTCTTCTCTTTGGGCGTAGTCTATGTAAGTTAAATGCTTTCCATAAAGCCCGTCCGCTATTTCCTGACTCTCCGTAAACTGGTAATAACCCTGCTCCGTTCCGAAATGGTTGGAAAATGCTGAATTTGCATCGCTTAGCAGGACAAAACCGCTTCCGTCCTCTCCGCCTTTCGTCTCTCCCTCTCCCTTCTGTCCGGAAATATCCGCTTCAGAATTCATGGGAATCATAATATCCTCCGGCCTCTCCGGTTTTTGCCGCTGTGGAATATTGGGGTTTGCACATGCCGTAAGCATTGCCAGAAATGCATAAAAAAGAAATATCAGAATTTTTTTCATAGCTTGAAAGCCTCCTTAAACAACTCCGCAGATGCGCGGAGTCTTATTTTAAGAGAAGCATATCGCAGAAAAGTCAAAATCCGGTCAAACCGAAAGCATTATTTTTACGGCAGCGCCGCCCTCTGCTTCGTTTGTAAGCATAAGACTGCCGCCATGCTTTTTGCAAAGAATCCGGCAGATGGCAAGTCCCATGCCGGAATGATTTTTATCACTCCCTTCTATTGCGAAGTAGCGGTTTTTACAATGCAATACCTTTTCCGGAAAACCGCAGCCGTCGTCCGCCACCGTCACGCAAAGATTTCCTCCTTCCTCAAAGAAAGACAGATGAATCCTGCTTTTGGCAAACCGCACGGCATTGCCAATCAAATTTTCCAGAATCCGGTACAATACCTGTACATCCAGACAAAGCAGCTCTTGCTTTACCTGATTGTCTGCCGCAAGCGTAAGCCCCCAAAGCTCCGCCATCCTGACAAAATCAGCACGCATGTCCTGATACAGCGCAGGAAAATCCACCTCCCTGCGCATAACCGCAAGCTCCTCCAGATGGTTGATGGTCCTGACAGATTCCGTATACCCCTCCAGCCGTTCTGCCGCCTTTTTGATATTGCCTGCATAGGAAAGCAGCATATCCTGTGTCAGCTTCTTTTTGGGAACATTTATCTGCAAATATTCCGCGTGCCCTTTAATAATGGCAATGGGATTCCTTAAATCATGCGCCACCGAAGCCTGCAGGCTGCGCCTTTCCTCCAGCATCTCCCACATTCTTTTATAATTTTCCTGCAGGGCGGCTCTCATCTGCTCAAAAGAGCGGCATAGCGCCCCCATCTCGTCCGCCGAAGTATACGCAATGGTAAAATCCAGATTCTGCTCCGCAATACACGCCGCGGCATCTGTCAAAATATCTATGGGCGGTTTCAGCTTCTTTTGAAAGAACCTCCTGCAGCAGAGCAGAATGCCGGAGAGGGAAAACAACGCCGGCAGCAGGGCCATCGCACCGTAACATCCAAAATAGAGCAGCTTTTTCTTTGGCGTCAGAAAAGAAACGGCGTTGTCATACAATTCCAGAGAGTACCTTGTGGACACGATATCAGGCTTTACCGTTTTCCCATCCTCCTCAGCCACCAGTACCGCTGCCTCCATAAAATCTCCATCCAGTTCCATAAGATATGTTTGAGATGTCATTCTTCCGTCACCCATTGTCCCTTCCACATGCAGGTAGACGGCATCCTTATCCGGCAGAAGCCAGCGCTGCACCCTGATGCTCACCAAAATCACTGTTGCTGACAGCATTACCACCAGCATAAACGTTGTCATCACATACCGAAAAAAAGCTTTCTGCAGCGGCATACGCAGTTTTACGCACACTTCCTTCTTTATCTGTTCCATCGATACCCCACTCCCCATACCGTCTCAATATAAGTCCTGCCCGTCGCTTCCTGCAGCTTCTGCCTTATCTTGCGTACATGCTCCTTTATCACACCGGCGTCCCCCTCTGCATCCAGTCCCCACACTGCTTCATAGAGGCGCTCCCTGTCAAAAACCTGTCCGGCATTGGTTATCAGAAATTCTATTATGTCAAACTCTCTTTTGGAAAAAGAAATTTCCCGTTGCTGCCAGAACACGGTACGGCTGGAAAGATTGACAAGCAGTCCGCCCGCGGCAAACAGCTTCTGGCTGCTCCTGCTCCGCTCATCCCGTCTTAGGTGAGCGGCAATCCGCGCAGTCACCTCCGGCAGCCCAAAGGGTTTGGTAATATAGTCGTCGCCCCCCGTAAGAAAACCGTTGACTTTGTCCTGTTCCGTAATACGTGCCGTAAGGAACACAATGGGACACGCCACATTGTCCCGAATCATTTTACAGAGAGAAAGCCCGTCCGTATCCGGCATATTAATATCCAGCAGAATCAAATCCGGCACACATGCAAGCTGCTGCAGCGCCGCCTCCGCCCCGTTCGCCGTATAGGTGATATATCCCTCATTCTGCAGGTGCGCCGCAAGCAAATCCGTCAGCATTACCTCATCATCCACAATCAAAATTTTATAAGCCATAGAAACCTCCCGATAAAGAATAACACAAAAAAGTCAAGATTCGGTCAAGTCCTCCTAAACGCCGGACCAATATCCTATTTTGCCTCCGCCGCAGGTTTTTGACGGGTGTAGTAATTGTCCTCATTACAGTCAATCACAGCGCGAAACTGCTCTAATACATCTTTGATTAACGTCAGCAGCACACTTTCTTTGGAATCGTAATTGCGGTAAAAGGAAGCTCTCGCCGCCTGTGCGGAGCGGATAATTTCCGTAATCGAAATATCCGCAAAGCTCTTTTCACGCATCAGCTTTAGCAAAGCCTCCGTAATACTGTTTTTGACGCGAATGTTTTCTTCCTTCCGTTTATCCATGACGCTTTCCTTTCTGAAGCTGCAAATTCATTCAAATTGTAGCATACTTCCGTCACTTCCTCAATGAACTTAACCAACATGATACAAAACAAACTCTTTTGTCTCATATACATGTCTTGCCAGCTTTCCTTTAATATGATACGGTTGTTTCACATTGTTTTACAGAATCCCCAAGTATGACCTTTGCGCATGGAACACGGCAGCAGAAAAATATGACCGGTCAAAAGAACGGTAACGGAAGGAAAATTTTTATGAAAACAGCAGTTGTAACAGATACCAACAGCGGCATCACAGTAGAAGCCGGAAAGAAGCTGGGCATTTATGTTCTGCCAATGCCCGTTATTGTAGAGGATTCCTGCTATCTGGAAGGAGAAGATATCACCAACGCCGAATTGTATGGGGCAATGAAAAACCACAGGGAAGTTTCCTCCTCCCAGCCCTCGCCCGGCAGCATCCTCAGCCTTTGGAATGCCGTTTTCAAAGACGGTTTTGAGAACATTGTCTATATTCCCATGTCGAGCAGCTTAAGCGGCTCCTGCGAGAACGCTATGCAGCTTTCCGCAGATTATCAGGGAAGGGTGCATGTAGTGGACAATCACCGGATTTCCGTCACCCTGATGGAATCGGTCTATGACGCCAAAGGACTTGCGGACAGCGGACATTCCGCCAAGGAAATTAAGACTATGCTGGAGGATTCTGCCTACGACGCCAGCATCTATCTTTCCGTGAATTCTCTGGAATACTTGAAAAAAAGCGGACGTATCACCGCTTCCGCGGCAGCCATCGCAGGAATTTTGAATATCAAGCCTGTTCTGACGATTCAGGGAGATAAATTGGATTTGTTTGCAAAAGTGAGAGGAATCAAACAGAGCGAAAGAAAAATGATAGAAGCCTTAAAGCAGGATATTGCCTCCCGTTTTGCCGGCATACCTGCCGGACGGCTTCGGATTGCAACTGCCGGCACCTTTGAAAAAGAGGAAGAAGCAGAGGCATGGCGCGGACTGGTACAGTCCGAATTTCCTCATGCCTCTGTCTACTATGTTCCTCTCTCCTGCAGCATCGCCTGCCATGTAGGAGTAGGCGCCTTGGGAATCGGCGTCTCTATTCTGCTCGCGCAGTAAGCGCGCCGTCTGTAAGCTCTATCCGTATGGTATCGCCTGCCCCTACCTCTCCGGCAAGAATCAGCTTGGCGGAGAGTGTTTCTACATACTTCTGAATATAACGCTTCAACGGTCTTGCACCATAGACAGGGTCATAAGCATTATCTACGATGAACTGCTTTGCCTCATCGCTAAGCTCCACCTGCAGCTCCCTGTCTGACAGCCTTCTGCTTAAATCCGCCATAATCAGATTGACAATGCCGCCGATATTATCCTTAGTCAGCGGTTTAAAAAGTATGGTCTCGTCAAGGCGGTTTAAGAATTCCGGTCTGAAATGGTTCCGCAAATCTTCCATTACCCTTTTTTCTGCCTGCGGCAGAATATTGCCGTCTTCACTGATGCCGTCAAGCAGATACTGCGCGCCGATATTGGAAGTCATAATCAGAATCGTATTCTTAAAATCTACGGTGCGCCCCTGTGAGTCTGTTATCCGCCCGTCGTCCAACACCTGCAAAAGCACGTTAAACACATCCGGATGCGCCTTTTCAATCTCATCGAAAAGCACCACAGAGTATGGCTTTCTTCTGACTGCTTCAGTCAACTGCCCGCCTTCCTCATATCCGACATATCCGGGAGGCGCTCCAATCAGACGGGATACGGCGTATTTCTCCATGTATTCGCTCATATCAATGCGAACCATGTTATTTTCATCGTCAAACAGCGCTCTGGCGAGGGATTTGGCAAGCTCCGTCTTGCCCACGCCCGTGGGACCTAAAAACAGGAAGGAGCCAATCGGCTTGGAAGGGTCCTTGATTCCCGCTTTGGAACGTATAATTGCCTCCGACACCTTTGTCACACCTTCATCCTGTCCCACAACGCTTCTGTGCAGCTCTGTATCCAGATGCAGCGTTTTGTTCCGCTCGCTCTCCGTCAGCTTGGTAACCGGTATCCCCGTCCAGCGCGACACGATGCGGGCAATTTCCTCCTCCGACACACTCTCGTGCACAAGAGAAAGCTCTGTGCTTCTTATTTGCTCTTCCTCAATATCAAGCTGCTTTTTCAGCGCCGGCAGCTTCCCGTAGGAAAGCTCAGCCGCCTTCTCCAGATTGCCCTCACGCTGTGCAATCTGAATCTGCCCGTTTATCGCCTCTATCTCCTCGCGCAGCTTAGAAAGCTTATCCACGGAAGCCTTTTCATTGTCCCACTGTGCCTTTTTCCCTGCAAATTCTTCCTTCAGCTCCGCAAGCTCCTTCTGCAAAGTGCCCAAACGGTCTTGACTGAGACGGTCATCTTCCTTTTTCAGCGCCGCCTCCTCTATCTCAAGCTGCATAATCTTCCGCTGCAGCTCATCCAATTCCGTGGGCATGGAATCCAGCTCCGTCTTAATCAGGGCGCACGCCTCATCCACCAAATCAATTGCCTTATCCGGCAGAAAACGGTCCGTAATATAGCGGTTGGATAAAATAGCGGCGCTTACAAGGGCATTGTCCATAATCTTTACCCCATGATACACCTCGTACCGCTCTTTTAAGCCTCTTAAGATGGAAACCGTATCCTCCACCGTGGGCTCCTCCACCATAACGGGCTGGAAACGCCGCTCCAATGCTGCATCCTTTTCGATATACTGGCGGTACTCGTCCAGCGTAGTCGCACCGATACAATGAAGCTCACCCCTCGCCAGCATGGGTTTTAACATATTGCCGGCATCGAGCGCGCCGTCCGTCTTACCCGCACCCACAATGGTATGCAGCTCGTCGATAAAGAGAATAATCTGCCCGTCGCTGTTTTTCACATCCTCCAGTACCGCCTTTAACCGCTCCTCAAACTCGCCCCGATACTTGGCGCCTGCAACCAGTGCTCCCATATCCAGCGCAAAAATCTTTTTATCCTTGAGCCCCTGCGGTACATCACCGCGCACAATACGCTGTGCCAGTCCTTCTACTACCGCCGTCTTGCCCACACCGGGCTCACCGATAAGCACCGGATTGTTTTTGGTCTTGCGGGAAAGGATGCGGATGATATTACGGATTTCACCGTCACGTCCGATAACCGGGTCCAGTTTCTGCTCTCTTGCCTTCTCCACAAGCTCCTGCCCGTATTTCGCCAGCGTATCATAAGTCGCCTCAGGGTTGTCGCTGGTGACGCGCTGGTTGCCCCTTACGGTGGAAAGCGCCTGCAGAAAACGCTCTCTGGTGATACCGTATTCCCTGAAAATTTCTTTTAACGCCCTGTTCGGATTGCCCAGCATGGCAAGGAATAAATGCTCTACTGAGACATATTCGTCGCCAAGACGTTTTGCCTCGTCCTCCGCGGATAAAAGCGCCTTATTCAAATCCGCGCCTACATGCAGCTCACCGCCCTGCACCTTGACGCGCTTTTTCAGCGCATCCTCCGCACGTCCCAGAAAGTGCTCTTTATTTATTTCCATCTTTTCAATCAGCTTTAAAATCAGGCTGTCCTCTATCGTTAAAAGGCTATAAAGCAAATGCTCCTGTTCTATCTCCTGATTTCCATATTCATAAGCCAGCTTCTGGCAGCCCTCCACGGCCTCCATAGACTTTTGTGTGAATTTTGAAATATTCATGTCAACAGCCTCCTTTTTTTGTTCTACTGATACTATAACACAAGGAACAAGAAATGCAACAGAAAAATTATAAACATTTTCTAAAACTTTCCTCTATATATTATAGTAATCCGCAAAATTTTGAGGTTATGCATGGCTGCTTTCCTTTTTGCCTTTTTAGAAAAAATAAATGCTTTTTTATGGAACGGACCCATTATCCTGCTCCTTGCCGCCACACATCTCTTTTTTACTTTCCGGCTGTTCCCCCAACGGCTTACTTTCCGTGCCATCCGCGCCTCGGTTTCCAAAAAAAAGGAAAAAGGGGAAAAGGGAATGGGCGGCTTTGCCACGCTGGCAACCACGCTGGCGGCAACGCTGGGCACCGGCAATATCGTGGGAATTTCCACCGCCATCGCCCTTGGCGGCCCCGGCGCCCTGTTCTGGTGCTTTCTGACAGGGCTTTTCGGCATGGCTACCGCCTATGCGGAGTGTTACTTAAGCTGCCTGTACCGGAAAAAAGCGCCTGACGGCTCCGTGGCAGGCGGTCCCATGTACGTGCTGGAAAAAGGACTGAAAAGTAAGCTGCTTGGCAAATTTTATGCGTTCTGCATTATATGCGCCGCCATCGGCGCGGGCTGTACGACACAGTCCTCCGCCATTGCGGATGCCGCCTATTCCACATGGCATCTTTCCCCGCACATTATCGGCATGGCTGCCGCAGTACTGACCGGCATGGTTATCCTTGGGGGCGCCGGCAGCATCGGCAGCTTCTGCACCCGCATGGTACCGCCCTTAAGCTTCCTTTACATGGGCGCCTGCTGCTATCTTTTATGGATGAACCGCGCTTTCCTTATACCCTCCTTTTCTTTGATTCTTTCCTCCGCCTTCACCGGACGCGCCGCTGCCGGCGGTTTCGTAGGCAGTACCTTTTTGATGGCGGCTCGTTTTGGCATCGCAAGAGGATTGTTTACCAACGAGGCTGGCATCGGCACTGCGGCTATCGCCGCCGGCTCCTCAAACGATTCAAACCCTACAAGACAGGCGCTGATCTCCATGACTGCTGTCTTCTGGGATACCATTGTGATGTGCACACTGACTGGCTTTACCATTGTAAGCAGTATACTGGCACACCCGGGAAGCACCAAGGGCTACACCGACGCAGGGCTTACAAGCGCCGCCTTCGCCTTTCTTCCCTTTGGCGGCAATGCGTTTCTGACGCTTGCCCTGATTGCCTTCGCCCTCGCCACGCTGGTAGGCTGGTGTTACTTAGGCGAAAAAGGAGCGGCTTACCTGTTTGGGGAATCAGGCATCCGCTCCTACCAGCTTGTTTATATCGTTATGATTTACATAGGCGCCATCATTCCCATGCAGCTTGTGTGGAGCTTTACGGACTTTATCAATGCCGTTATGGTGCTGCCAAATGTCCTCTGCCTCCTCGTCCTGTTCCGAAAGGTGGGAAAGCCCGAAAAAGTGTAAATGCCACACGCAAAATCAGGATATCCCGCTGCCGGCACATTTCATTCCTTGTTTATGCAGAACCTCTCTCCACCAGACTGCAGGCAAGGCATATCTCGGCGCCCTCGTTTTCTCCGCGGAGCATTTGCAAAAGGCACTGCACCGCCACCGCGCCCTGTTCTTCAAAATTGGTGCGTATGGTCGTCAGCGCCGGCGTAAGATAACGCCCCAGCTCGATATCGTCACAGCCCATCACCTTGACCTCCCAAGGCACCTTGATGCCTGCCTGCGCAAACGCCTCCATGCCGCCAATGGCACTTAAATCATTGGCGGCAAACACCGCCTGCGGCAGCGGCGCTCCCTCCGACGCCGCTTTTTTTAAGAAAGCGCTTACTGACCTATATGCCATATCACGGGCAAAACCGCCCTGCCAGATATGCTCCTTGCTTATCTCGATGCCCTTTTCCGAAAGCGCGGAAAGAAAACCTCTTTTCCGCTCCCTTCCATCATAATTATCCACTCCCTCTATCAGCCCCAGCCGCGAAAAGCCCTTCTCCAGAAAATATGCTGCCGCCATTCTTCCTGCCTGACAAGAATCAAAAAATACGCCTGCCTGAAGCCTGCCCTTGATTTCCCTGTTCAGGTACACAACGGGAAGACCTGCTTCGCTCAGCTCCTCCGCTTGCTTTGCAGTCAAAGCATTCCCTGCAATCACAGCGCCGTCAACCCTGTGCCCAAGCAGGTTTGCCATAATGGTTCTGCTCTGCGAGGTCACAAAAACCTGCAGCTCATACGCCTCCCTCGCACACCATTTTGCCATGGAATCTGTCAAGGCTCCCATATAAGGACCTCCCATGTATCCCACAAACAGCCCGATTACCTTTGTCGCCTGCGCCTTTAAGTTTCTTCCATTTATATTTGGTACATAGTGCAGCCGTTTTGCCACCTCTAAAATATGCGCCTTTGTATCGGGGTGCAGTACGTTCACACCGTTTAATGCATTGGAAACCGTGGATATCGAAACCCCTGCCTCCCGCGCCACATCCTTAATCGTTACCTTCCCCATTTTCATCCCCGCTTTGCTTCGCAGCCTGTTTCGTTCTCACATCCTGCCATGCTTCCATCTTCTTTATAATGCTATAAACTGCACCGACAAAAGCTGAATGCCGGACTGTATATGCTCTGCCGTCAGCTCATACAGTCCCTTTGACAGCGCCACCTTGGATATCCGCTGGATATAGTGGTTTCCTCTTGTCCCGTTGGTCTGTATCATGCCCGCTTCTTCGCCGTTTAAACAAAGCCTGCACAGCATCTGCGCCCTGTCGCTTTTGTCTGACATAACTGTCACATTAATGCCGTAAATACCGTCATTTTCTGCATACAGCAGTATACCTTCTCTTTCGGCGCGCTCTCCCGTAAGGTCTGTCATGCCGGTAATCGCTTCCGCCCTGCCGAATGCTGCCTGCTTAGCTGCCGCATTCTCCAAAGCCGCCGCGTTTCGCTTCGCTGCTCTGCCTTGTCCTGCCGCTGTTTCTTTTACAAGCGGTTTTATCATCACCGGCTGCTTTTCCTTAACCTCCCGCCCCGCCGCAGGAGATGCAAGCAAAAAGCGCAGAATATTCATGGCGCTGCGCTGCAGCTCCGCCTTTGTCAGACTGCCTTCCTTCAATGCGCGCAGCAGGTTATCGCCCCGCGCATTGATTGCTGCGCCATTATTGTTTACCACCATATAAACATCATTCTGGGCACGCACCATGGAACGCATATCCGTCTGGTCTGCTTCGCCCCCTTCTACCACATCATTCAGACCTGCCCACCAGTCCGTCATTACCAGTCCCTTATAGCCCCACTCCTCCCTTAGAATCGTGGTATTCAAATCATAATTTGTGGCGTTCTGATAGCCGTTCAGCGGGTTGTACGTCGTCATAACCGCCCTGCCGCCTCCCTCTTTCACCGCCATTTCAAAGCCTTTCAAATAAATTTCTCTAAGCGCCCGCTCCGATACCGCCGCATCCACCGTATGACGGCTCTTCTCCTGATTGTTGCAGGCAAAATGCTTCATAGTGCCCGTCACGCCCGCTCTTCCCATACCGCGCTCACATGCCGCCGCAATCGCCCCCGTCACATAAGGGTCCTCGGAAAAATATTCAAAATTCCTGCCGTTAAGCGGATGCCTGTGAATATTGATACCGGGTCCCAGCAGCGTATCCACTTCATTGAAGCAAAGCTCTTTTCCTTCCAGATAAAACAGCTCTTCCACCAGCTCCACATCAAAACTGCAGGCAAGCAGCGTACCGCCTGGCAGCAGCGTTGCCTTTTCGCCCGTATCCATACGGATGCCGGAAGGTCCGTCCGCCGCGCAGCCTGCCGGAATTCCCCGCGCGGCAAGCTCGTCGCTCACGCCGCCAAATGCCGCCGCCGTACCGGAAGTTACCCTTGCATTGCACATACCCTCGCCCCGCACAAGCACCGCCAGCTCCTCCACGGAAAGCTGTGCGGTAAACGACTCTAAAGAAGCCCTGCCCTCACGGACATCGCCAAAAGAAACTGCCTTTTTCTCTGCCGTAAGCTCCTTTGGCAGATTTTCCTCTATCCGCTTTTCCAAATCCACCGTGCGCAAGGGCACAGGCTCATATGCGGGCGCATAGCTGCCATCCGCCTGCAAAATGGGTTTTATCCTGCGGAATGCCACCACCGGAGCCGCCGCTTCCTTAAGCCGCTCCGTAACAAGCAGTTCTTTTGGCGCAAAAGGCGTGCCGCCATCCGCCCTGCAGAGCTCTTTCGTCCTGCGGCAGTCCGTTCCCACGTAGAAATGATACTCGCCTGCCTCCAGCACAAAACAGGATTTATTGCCCGTTACGCCGCCGTCATCATAGGAAGCAAACCGTTTGACCGGAATATGAAAATCAAGTACCTGTGACTCCCCTGCGGCAAGCAGCTTCGTCTTGGCAAAGCCGGCAAGCACCCTCTTTGCCTTCCCCAGCACACCCTGCGGCGCCTCCACGTAAACCTGCATCACTTCCCTGCCGGCACAGGCACCCGTATTTTCTACCCTGACCGTAAACTCCACACTGCTTTCTGCCCCGCTTCCCTTCGCCTCTGCCGTCCCCGGCTCCCATGAAAAGGTCGTATAAGATAAGCCAAATCCAAAAGGATAGAGTACCTTCTCCTGACAGAACGTCTCAAAGTAGCGGTAACCCACATAAATATCCTCTTCATAAAAATTGCGGATATCGCTGCCATAGTTGGCAAAGGCAGGATAATCCTTTATGGAGCGGGCTATCGTATCCGTCAAATGTCCTGAAGGCGATACCGCCCCCGCAAGCACGTCCGCAGCGGCATTGCCGCCCTCCATACCGCCATGCCATACATAGAGCAGCGCCTTTATAGCGCCATGGCACCACGCCTCATCCACCCACGACATATCGATGATATTAGAAACGTTAAAGACCACAGCCACGCGGGAAAAATATTTTGTCACAAGAAAAATCATGGCTTTTTCTTCCTCTGCCAGACGAAAACTGCCCGCTTCGTCCGCGTTGTCCCTTTCCTCGCCCGCCGTTCTCCCTAACACAATCAATGCCTTATCGGAGGCCTCTGCCGTCTCCTTTACCAGCGCTTCACTAAGCGGCATTTCCTCCAAATGCCACGGCTCCGTCGTCCAGTCCCTTTCCCGCGCGCAGATGGGATGAGCTTCTATCCACGCTTTATACGTCTCCGCCAGTTTCTCGTTCAGCCGCACATGCGGATGCTGCGAAAAGCCGTCGATGAGATTTGTCGTGTACTCCACGTTTACCAGACCGCCCGAACCGATTCCGCTCTTATAATAGTCCATCTGTGCCCTGCCAAAGAGAGCTACCCTGTCCTTTTTGGTAATCGGCAGCATACCATCTTCATTTTTCAATAATACCGCACCCTCTGCCGCCGCTCTTCTGCAAAAAGGCGCCAACTCCCGAAGCGCTCCGTTTCTTTTTTCACGCTGCATACTCTTCTTCCTCCCAATTTCCCTCTATTTTTCGTAAAATCTGTATTTTACCTTATAAAAACGTTTTTATTCTTTGCTTAGTATAACACGCCTGCAAATACTTTGCAACTAAGTGAAATGATACGATAAGCGTCATTTCTCAAATCGTGCTAAATACAATATTAGGCGTGTTCAGTGCTTGCAGGATAAAGTAAAATACATCTGTGGCGCCAAATTTTAATCCACAGTCATAGTCCGCATTTTACGAAACAATCCCAACAGCACCAGCACCGCGGCAATCGCCAGCACAAATTCCGCGCAAAACTGTGCATATGCAAGCCCATAGAGCGGAGAAAGATAATTTAACAGATAAAGCGCAGGGATTTCCAGAATGATTTTTCTAAGCACGGCAAATACAAGCGCCTTCTTGCCCATGCCGCATGCCTGAAACACGCCCACCGCCAGAAAATCCAAAGCCAGAAAGGGCAGTGCCAGACAAAAACCGCGCAGAAAACGTGTGCCGTAGAAAACAATTGCTTCATTTTTCATAAACATTCTGGTAAGCCCGCCCGCTCCCAGATAAAATCCAAGCGTCGTAACGCTTAAAAAGGCAATAATCACTTTCAGGGCAAAAAAGACCGTCTGCTTCATGCGCCTGCCATTGCCGCTCGCATAGTTGTAGCTGACTAACGGCATAATGCCCTGTGAAAAGCCCATGGCAATGTTCATCGGCACCATATTGATTTTCTGCACGATTCCCATCGCCGCCACCGCGTCCGCCCCAAAGGATGCGGTGAAATTGTTTAATACTGTCATACCGGTTACATTCAACAGATTCTGAATCGCCGCGGGAATCCCCACGCCGCATACACCCAGCAGAATGGGTTTTTGAAAAGAAAATTTTGCGGGACTTACGCACACATACGTCTTTCCCCTCTTTATAAAAAGCAAAATAAAAAAGTACGCGCACGCCACACAGTTGGACAAAAAGGTAGCAAGTCCGGCCCCCGCCGCCCCCATATTAAGCCCCCACGGTAAAATAAAAACAGGGTCCAGCACAATATTCAAAAGACAGCCGCTCATAGTGCCAAGACTGGCATGAAGCGAAGCGCCCTCCGCCCGCACCAGATAAGCCATCACCACATTTAAAATTGCCGGCGCAGCCCCAAAGCTCACCGTCCATTTCAAGTACTCACCCGTGGCTGCAGCCGTACCGCTGTCCGCTCCCAGCAGCAAAAGCAGCGGCTTTTGGAACAATGTAAAAAAGACAGAAAACAAAATGCCGCTCACCAAGGCACAGTAAAAGCCAAACGCAGAACTGCGGCGCACCGTATCGTAATCTTTCCTTCCAAGCGCACGGCTCATCATGCTGGAAGAACCGACGCCAAACAGATTATTTACTGCATTAAACGCCAAAAGCACCGGCGCAGCCAGCGTTACCGCCGCATTCTGTACCGGGTCATTCAAAATCCCCACAAAATAAGTATCCGCCAGATTATAAATCACCATAACCAGCGAACTGATAATAGTAGGAACCGCCAGCTTCATGACCGCCTTCGGAACCGGTATTTTTTCAAATAATTGTGTTTTCTGCATATCTTCCATATGACAAAACCAAACCTTTCCGCCTTTGTGCAAACACGCGGGCAAGTACCATTTTAGCACGCTTCCGTCAGGAAATCAATCTGGGGCGTTTTTTGAAAAGGGGGGATTGCTTGTGACGCTGCGTCATGAGGTATGATGGGCAATAGGAATCGTCTAGAGTGGGGTTGGGGTCAAATGGGAGGAAAGAATCTGCGCGCTCTCCGTTGCACCAGACATTCCAATGAGCCTCTAAAACGAAAATCGTGTCAGCAATGGCTTCCACGATTTTTGAGTCTCATTTCCATGGTGCAAAAGTCGTTTGCACAGATTCTTTCCTCCCATTTGACGACGCCGCCTAAAGCAGTCTTTACACTTTTTGATGCATTGTTTACAGCAGATTCTTGCACTCTTGACACTGCTTTTTTACTACAAAGCTTTTAGAAAAAATGTAACGTCTGCTGCAAATTTTTGAATGACTTGCTTTTACAAATCACCAAATGGCAAGGCTGCGCACACCTTAATATGCTCCGGATACAACGTCTCGCTAATTGCCTACTACAAAACCTTAGTCAATTGCGAAACTCCTATTTGCCAGTCCCGAATTGTGTAACTTGTATATTCTATAAGCAGACCCTTGATTACCGTTGGTACTTAGCTGACGTATTTTGGCAGCTTACGTACCGCTACGGTAATCTCGGAGCGAGAGCGCGTCTGCGTTAGAATATGCAAGGTACACAATGACACTCGCACAGCCACCGAATTTCGCAGTCGCCTAATAAAAAACCTTTCCGAAAGACCAACTATTAAAAGTCAAGTAGAAAAGTGAAAAAATTTAGAAGGAATTA
>CANRVD010000013.1 GCA_947643145.1 uncultured bacterium
TAAATCTATCGTAAAACCAGGTATTTCCTCCGGAAACCCTGCTTCTAACATCATCAGCCTGGTAATATTGCCACCTGCCCCTACTCCGTTTCCTGCAATCACGCCATTGATATCTTTCACATCATATGGCTCTGCTGCCCGCTGTAAAGTCCTTGCCCCAAGTATTTCCGCCGGAACATGACGGTACATCCTGTTCTCAACGCCAATATAGCTTCTAACTCCCCCAAGAATAAATACTCTTTTCATTTTTTGTACCAAGCCCCCTGATTTGCGTAACTCGTTATAAATCTACACGAATAAATAGTATTTTCTTTACTTTGATACTTCTCTTACTGTTTTCCTAAGTAACAAAGAAAAAAGCCAAAACAGCAACAAAATTCCCAACGTACTTCCCAGGTGCATATCCAGCCTGAGACCATAATATAATTCTTTTTCCCATAATTCCTTGGCTAATGCAAATCCTAAGATAGTTCCAAATACAATTCCTGCCAATAAATATATCTTAATCTGCAAATTGCATATTTTCTGTACACACCGCTGCTCTGCCCCCAAAAGCCTCAACACATGATAATCCCGTTTTCCTGATATCAACATTCCTCTGACCGAATTTAACCAGCCCGTCGCGATTACAAGCATTAATCCCCAAATTACAATTTTCGACAAAATATTCATCTGCCCTAGTTGCTTTTCTGTATTCTTCCAAATTTTTTCAGAGATATATCCTGTAAAACTCCACCCTTCCTGTTTTAATGTAATAAAAATATTCTGAATTGCATCACAGTCTCCATAAAAATATAGGGATACACTGTTTCCGTTCCCATTATTTTCCTCTTCCTGCGAATCTCTGTAATTTGTCTGATCTACCAGAATCTGATATTCTTTTTGTATTGAATATGGCGACCAGTCAAAAATCCCTACAAGCGTATACTCTTTTTCTTCTTTTAGATAATCCGATTTCAACCGTATCCGCTCTCCCAGATGATATCCCTCCTGCTCTGCTAATATTTTCCCAACAACTATTTGTTGTCCTACTGGTACAGATGAAATGTTTTGATACGTCTCTTTTATATAATGCCTTTTAAAATAAGAAAGGTCTGTCGTATAAAATCCCCACGCATTCCCCATCTGTCCTTCATAGACTCCATGTATATAACCGCATTCCACCTGTTTCTTTTTACATCGCTCCCGTATCAAAGCAACTTCTTCTGCTGCAATCATGCTATCCTCCATATCAGGCATAAGTTCGCAATGCCCGTCTGCTCCTTTTAGCAAATCTTCATAATAAGCATAAGTATTCATGCTAAGCAGCTTCATAAAGGAGTCCCCGACATAAGAAAATGCAGTCATACAAATAATCAGTAAGATAATAAATAACCCCTGTTTCCATTTTGGCAACAGCAGTTTCCATGCCAGATAACCGTTTTTTCCCATTATTTTCCTTAAATTTAAAAAACGAAGTCCATCCTTTCTCCTCCGTAATCCCGTTTCTGTCCGATGAAAAATCTCCACAGGCAGTCCGTACTGGCTAAATGCAAAAAATATCATTAAAAAGACATTTAGTATTAGGAACGTTAAAAAAATCATGCCAAAAAACATCCACCAATCTATAGCCATCCTGCCACGAAAGAATTCATATTTCTGATTCAGATAATTTAAAAGAAAAGTATCCATACTGACGGCCACAATTCCTGCTGCGAGACAGGCAGCAAAGCTAATGACAACAGACAGGAACAGAAAAATCAAATTTACTTGTCCTGTTGTTCCACCGAAGGTACGTATAATAGCCATTTCACGAATATACTTTTTTAATAATTCATGAAAAATACTTAAGATGAATAAGCTGCTGATACCGATAATCAGACCATATAAAATCATAAAAAAATAATGCATTCCCTGGTATCCTGCCAATTCCTCTTCCAAAACTGACGCATATAATTCACTGTCTTCATACTGCTGCATTTCTTCCATAACTGCAGCCCGAATGGAAGAATCTATATTAGAAGATAATTGAAACAAACCTACTCCTAAAAAGCAGGCAATAAAAATACTGAAAAATGCTGAAAAAGTCAGCATCTTGCTATGTTTCAAAAAAGAAATGCCCAACTGGAACAATTTCCCCATCAAACTCTCCTCCTCTTTCCTGCCTGGCTCTCCCGAAAACGCCTCATAACTTCATTCACATCCCTTGTTTGGGATGAATTTTCATATTTTCCAGTAATCCTTCCGTCCCGTAAAAAAATAATCCGGTCTGCATAGGAAGCAATCCAAGGGTCATGTGTTACGATAATCACACTCTGCCCCCTCTTTTCCCTGACTTCCAAGAACAAGCGCATAATATCCTCTGCTGTCTGAGAATCCAGATTTCCAGTAGGTTCATCTGCCAAAAGTATTTTGGGCTCATGGATTAAAGCTCTGGCAATGGCAACCCTCTGTTGCTGTCCACCAGACAGTTCAAGCACTGGACTGTTTTCTTTCTCCTCGATTTTTACCAGCCTTAGCATTTCCTCTGTCTTCTTTAAAATACTCTTTCTGCTCTCACCTGCCAGTATTAGAGGCAACGACACATTTTCTCCTACCGTAAAGTCTGTTATTAACTGGAAGGACTGAAAAATAAAACCAATATTTTCTGCACGTATTCTGGTAGCATCTGGCTCCAGACCATACCTTTCCTCT
Organism: uncultured bacterium; assembly: GCA_947643145.1. Classification (GTDB taxonomy): domain Bacteria; phylum Bacillota; class Clostridia; order Lachnospirales; family Lachnospiraceae; genus Butyribacter. The sequence goes on from CANRVD010000013.1 coordinate 2,674, forward strand.
TTCTTTCCATCTAGGTAAATACCTCCCTCTGTTGCCTCAGTCATGGCTCCAATGATATGTAGCAGGGTGCTCTTACCAGAACCACTGCCTCCCATCACCACCATCACCTCTCCCTCATGCAGGGAAAGCGATACCCCTTTTAATGCCTCCAATGCGTACTTTCCGGTAGTATACACCTTATGGATATTCTCCAGTCTCAAAATCTCTTTCATTTTCATCCTCCCATCATATTATAAATCAAGTCCTCCCTAATAACGCTTAGATGATGCATTACTATTTACAGCCGTTCTAAACATCATGTCGAAAACCATGATATTGATTTGCTAAATTCATCTGCTGTTCTATAATATTGGGATTCCAATGTATAATTTCTGTTAATTTATCACAGGGAAATTCCCTGCACAGTCCACAAAATTGTACGTTATGCTGTCTGGTACAAGCATGAACTTTACATCTGCCAGAACCAGCCCACTCTGGAACATATCCATCTGCTTCAATGCAACCCTTACATAATCCGCTGTTTTTCTTTTTACAACCGTTACAGCACTCGCCACATGCTGTTACGGTAGAAAAATCTATATTATTTCCCATTTTATCACTATTAAGCCTTGGCACATATCCTAATTTTTGCAGCATTTGCATATCACTTTGAACCGTAATGCCTGACGTTGTTAACATATCCCCGGAAATCGCTGCATTTGCTCCCGACTGAAAACACTTCACTCCCTTATCCTCCATCAAACCGCGTCCGCCGGCCAGACGAATAGATACTTTTGGCAAAATAAAACGGTACACTGCTACAATTCTTCTCATCTCATCAACCGTAAGGATGCGCTGATTCTCTAACGGCGTTCCTGCAATCGGGTTCAGCATATTTACCGGTACAGAGTTAACACCCAGTTCCCGCAGGGTAAATGCCATATCAATCCGGTCTTCCATAGTCTCTCCAATGCCCATAATCCCACCACTGCAAACGGAAAGCCCTGCCCTCTGTGCTGCTTTTATTGCTGCAATTTTCTCATCATATGTATGCGTTGTACAAACCTCTGGAAAATACCTTCTGGAAGTTTCCAGATTATTGTGAACCCTCGATACCCCTGCTTCCTTTAACTTCGCAAAATCCTCTTCCTCCAAAAGCCCAAAAGAAACGCAGACTTCAATTTCTACCTCTTTCTTTATGGTACGGATACTCTCGCATACCTGTTCTATTTCCTTCTTACTTAAACGTTTGCCTGACGTTACAATAGAATAACGCAGTACTCCGCCTTCTGCATTATAACGAGCATCTTTTACCATCTTTTCCGTAGATACTAACGGATATGCTTCTACAGAAGTTGCATAGCATCCTGCCTGAGCACAATACTTGCAATTTTCTGAACATTTTCCACTTTTTCCATTAATAATCGTACAAATATCAAAACCATCCTGACAGAAATGCTCCCGAATCGCATTTGCTGCCTCGCATAGTTCTTCCAAATCAGCCTTCTGTAGAGACTTTGCTTCTTCTTTGTTAATTTCATCACCGGAAAGTATTTTTTCCCTTAACAACTCTACTGTAAACATACAATATCCCAATCCCTTCCTATAAATTATAAAAGCGCACCAGCTTCAATGGCGCGTTTTTATTAAATTGTAACGCACAGACCACAGGAAGCAGTTTCAGACGCACTCTAGTACACTAACATATTCTATTATTTGCCAGTATATATTGCCTGCTTTCTTTTGTCAACCAGTTTCATTTTCAAGTTGACAAACATATCCCTTTTGACTATACTCTATTACTAAGACAATGAAAGCAAAAAATTATGAAAAAGGAGGAAAGGAATTGTGGCAGGAAATAATTCCTGCCACAATTCCTTATAAAGATTATGAGTCAAAAACTAACTACTCACTCTATTGTTATTATAGCGCTTTTTGCAGCCCTGCTATGCATTTCCGCATATATCAGTATTCCACTTTTTCCACTGACTACTGGCCGCATCACGCTCCAAAACTTTGTAGTTCTGTTAATCGCTTTTATTCTTCCCCTGAACCAGTCCGTATTTACTCTGCTGGTTTGGCTGCTTCTTGGCTCAGTCGGTATCCCGGTTTTTATCGGCGGCAGTGCAGGTCTTTCCTACATAACCAGCGGATGGGGTGGTTACAGCATTGCCTTTGTACTGGTTGCAGCCATGATTCCATTACTGCGCGGAAAGGATTATAAGCGTATTTCTTACACTATCCTTGCTCTTTTGGCAGCGGTGTTTATTGACGTCTTTGGTGCGCTATGGCTTATGTGTTTAACCGGTTTATCCGTTAATCAGGCAGTTCTTACTGGCTTTCTGCCTTTTATTCCGCTGGACCTTATAAAAGCTGTAATAGTGGCTCAGGTTGTGCCGCAGTTCCGACAAATTGTTACCACAAACCAAAGCATATAAGTTACCCTATTTTTAAATTATGATGTTGAGGTCAAAAGGTAAATTTACATATCGACTTCGTCAATTTGCACAATGATACAATAATGCAGAAAGCGGTATAATCATTTTCATTCATGACACGCTTTCGCTTGGCGAAGCACGTAATGGGGCATAAAACAGCAAACGACGCTGTTTAAGCACCAACGGCTTCGAACAGTCCTGAGATAAAAATGATTATTCTGCTTTCTTAGTTATCTTTTTCTTTTGTGCAAATTGACGAAGTATATACAAAAATGAACCTTTTGACCCTAACATCAAATTATTTTAGTATAATTGTTAAGACAATTCGGTCTTTTTCTCGCCTCATGAGGAGTTACCCCAAACTCTCTCTTAAAACTTCGTATAAAAGAAGATTCATGTTCAAAACCGACATCATACGCAATATCACATACCTTCCGGTCCGTGTCGTATAAAAGCTCCACTGCCCGCTGCAGCTTCCGGTAGCGGACATATTCAGCAATTGTCATGCCAAAGGTAATACGAAACAGCCTTTGCAGATGCGGCTGTGAAACATATGCTTTTGCTGCAATATCTTCAACTGTAAGTTTCGAGCAAATGTTATCTTCAATATAACATATTACATCATCTAATATTTCTCTTGTTTGCACCTTCTGGAATCCCTCCTATCTGAAACCTCTGAGGACAGGAGACATATTTACCGTCTGGCTTATCATCCCACCATATAACGGCTTCTGCTCCCAACATAACCATAAATAATCTGCATCCACTTTTTACTTGCCACTCATACACCTCCTTAGCCAATAAAGATTCGATGGGGTAGCAGCATTTTCTCATCCATACACAGGAATGGCAGACTGGATGCAAAACCTCCAGTTGAAAAAACACCCACTTATCCTCTTTCATATAACGTTTTTAACGTTTGCCGATGTGCTTTCCACTATAACACAACTAATCAGCAAAAAAATTAGCATTCTCTATCAAAAAATAACACTTTACACAGAACACCCGTTCTGCTATTATACTAATAAGCACATACTCTGTCAACTTTATTATTTTCAGATATGTAATGGGGAGGGAAAAATATGGATACAAATATGTCAAAAAAGATTATTTACCACATTGATGTAAATTCTGCTTTTTTATCTTGGCAGGCATGTCATAATCTTTCCATTGATTCAAATGCGCCAGACCTTCGTACCATTCCTGCCGCTGTCGGCGGAAGTCAGGAGGAACGGCACGGTATTGTCCTTGCCAAGTCAATGCCGGCTAAGGCTTTCCATATCCGCACAGGAGAACCACTGGTTCAGGCTTTAAAGAAGTGTCCTGATTTAGTTATTGTTCCACCCAATTTTCCATTATATGTAGAGAAATCAAAGGCATTTATAGAACTTTTAAAAGAACATGCACCTGTTGTTGAACAGTACAGTATTGACGAAGCCTTTTGTGATATGACAGGCATGGAAAACCTCAATGGGGATCCTGTCCAGTTTGCCCATACACTCAGGGAAAAGATTAAAAATGAACTTGGTTTTACAGTTAATATTGGTGTATCCAATAATATGATGCTTGCCAAAATGGCATCCGATTTTACAAAACCCGACAAGGTACACACCCTTTTCCCAGACGAGATAGAAAAAAAGCTTTGGCCTCTTCCCATTGAGGAACTCTTTTATGTTGGCAAATCCACTTCAAAAAAGCTCCGGTTTCTAGGCATAAAAACTATTGGAGAACTGGCACACAGCGATTTATCCATTATAAAAAACCATTTTAAGAAGCATGGGGAAGTCATTTGGAACTATGCTAACGGAATAGACAACAACCTGTTAAAAGAACAGCCCGATGCGAACAAGGGCTATGGAAACTCAATTACAACACATTATGACATAACAGACAGAACTACAGCCCTAAAAATTATTTTGTCTCTCTGTGAAACAGTTGGGGCACGCATCCGAGCAGACGGTGTTTATATTGGTGTTGTTTCTGTTTCTCTGGTAGACTGCGAATTTCACCATGTCTCCAAACAGACTACACTTGACTCTTCTACCAATGTAACCGAAAAAATATATGAAACTGCGATTCCCCTTTTTGACCAGGCATGGAACCAAAAGCCCCTTCGCCTGTTTGGCGTAAGTACAAGCCATGCAAGCAGGGAGCGCTATGAGCAATTCAGCCTGTTTGACAGCGAAAAGAATGAAAAACTTTCCAAACTAAACACAGCTATCGACTCCATTCGAAACCGGTATGGAGAAGATTCCGTCAAACGAGCCTGTTTTGTCAATTCAGAAACAAAACATATGACGGGCGGATTGCAGAAAGCAAAAAGGAATCAACGTAACTGTTCACACCACACACAGGAATAGAAAGGAATCTTATGCATACCATTCGCATATCCGTGCGAAATCTTGTAGAATTTATTATGCAGTCTGGAGACTTATCCGTATCGCAAAGCGGACTGAAAGACCCGGATGCCATGCAGGAGGGAGCACGTATTCATAAAAAACTTCAAAAACGCATGGGAAGCGGTTACCGCCCGGAGGTCAGCCTCTCCGAAGAGATTCCTGTATCCTATGATGACATTGATTTTGCCATTGTGTTAGAAGGTCGCGCAGACGGTATCTTCACTGACGAAACAGGTGAAGTCATAGATGAAATCAAAGGGGTATACCGTGATATACACAGCATGGAAAATGCTGTGCCGGTTCACCACGCACAGGCACTTTGCTATGCCTATATTTATGCCTTGCAGAACAACCTGTCTGGAATGGGAATCCGTATGACCTACTGTCATATTCCAACCGAAGAAGTGCGCTATTTTACAGAATATCTCTCCTTCGAAGAAATGGAACAACAGTTTCTTGCTATTTTACAGGAATATGCCAAATGGGCTGCCTGGCAGATTAGATGGCAGGAAATTAGAACAGCTTCTCTCAAAGAGTTGGAATTTCCTTTCCCATACCGTGACGGACAGGCCAGTCTGGTAAAGGGTGTGTACCAAAGCATCCTTCGGAAAAAGCGTCTTTATATCGAAGCTCCTACCGGCGTTGGGAAAACTATTTCTGCAATTTTCCCAACCGTCAAATCCATTGGAGAAGGCATTACGGAAAAAGCTTTTTATCTGACGGCCAAAACCATTACCCGGACAGTTGCCGAAAATACCTTTCTTCTGCTGGAACAACATGGTTCCAGACTAAAATGTATCACCCTGACCGCCAAAGAAAAAATATGCATTCAGGAAAAGGCTGCCTGCAATCCAAATACCTGTGAGCGGGCAAAAGGCCATTTTGACCGGATAAATGATGCTGTTTATGATATACTGACACAGGAAACAATTATCAGCCGTGAAACCATACTGCAATATGCCGCAAAACATAAGGTCTGCCCATTTGAGATGTCTTTAGATATTTCCAGCTGGTGCGATGCTATTATCTGTGACTACAACTACGCTTTTGACCCCACAGCCTCCTTAAAACGCTTTTTTTCACTGGAAAAGGAGCAGAATTTTGTTTTTCTGGTAGATGAAGCACATAATCTGGTAGAACGTGCCAGGGAAATGTACTCTGCACATATTATAAAAGAAGATTTCCTCGCAATAAAAAAGCTGACAAAAACAAAGTCCCGCAAAGTCACGAACGCCCTGGAAGCCTGCAACCGTGCTCTGCTCGAAAAGAAAAGAGAATGCACTTCCCTGCAGAAATACGACAGTATAGAAATTGAAGGGTTTATTCTGCGCCTTATGCGCTTTTGTACCGTTACAGAAGAATTTCTGCAGGAAGAGGAACACAATCCAACCGGACATGCCACCCCTATGCTTCTGGCGGAACGTGAGCAGCTTTTAAATTTCTACTTTGAAGCCAGAACATTTTCAAATATATATGAGCTGTTAGATGAACATTACATTATATATGGAGACTACTCATACAACGGGGATTTCCGCCTGCACCTGCAATGTATGGAACCTTCTGTCAATTTGGACAGCTATTTGAAAAAAGGCCGCAGCAGCGTCTTCTTCTCTGCCACCCTGCTCCCAATCCACTATTACAGGGAACAGCTCGCCGGAAGAGAAGATGATTATGCCATTTATGCACCTTCTCCATTCTCGCCTTCAAAGCGGCTGCTAATGATAGGAAAGGATGTATCCACCAAATATACCCGACGCGGTCCTGCCATGTATGAAAAAATAGCAAAATATATTTTAACCTTTGCAGATGGGCGTATTGGAAATTATATGGTCTTCTTTCCTTCCTACCGCATGATGGAAGATGTAAGACAATATCTGCAGCAGGCAGAAAATATCATTCTGTACGCACAGACAGCCTCTATGTCAGAAGAAGAACGAGAAGACTTTCTGGCACATTTTGAAAATGCACCAACGCAGACCAATATCGGACTTTGCGTTATGGGTGGAATTTTCAGTGAAGGAATTGATTTGACAGATAACCGCCTGATTGGCGCAGTCATTGTAGGCACCGGGCTTCCTATGGTCTGTACGGAAAAAGAGCTTTTTAAGGAATATTTTGACAGGAAAAAGAACAGCGGATATTGCTACTCCTACCAGTATCCCGGAATGAATAAAGTACTACAGGCAGCTGGCAGGGTAATACGTACAACAGAAGATGTTGGGAGTATTCTGCTTTTAGATGACCGTTTTCTGCAAAGCAGTTATCAGGCGCTTTTCCCCCGCGAATGGTTTCCATATGACGTTGTAACATTGGAATCCATGTCGAAATACCTGTCCCATTTTTGGAAACAATGGGATTTCACAGAATGAAAGGATTGAAATCAAAATGCTTGGAACAATTTTTAACACATCAACCATTTTAGTTGGCAGCCTTTGCGGAAGCCTGTTCAAAAAATGCATTAATGACAAATACCAAACCGTACTTTTTGATGCAATGGGACTTGCCGCAGCAGGCATCGGTATCAATTCAATAACAAATAGTATGCCTGACAGCCAATATCCGGTACTGTTCATCGCCAGCCTTGCAATTGGAAGCCTGATTGGACACATTCTGGATATTGACAGCAAATTCAACCGTCTGGTTTCCAAAACAGGAGATAACCAGTTGGGACAGGGACTTTCCACTGCTATTCTTCTGTTTTGTATTGGGACATTGTCTATTCTTGGTCCCATCCAAAGTGCAATCCATCATGATAATACCTATCTCTTTACAAATGGGACACTGGATTTAATCACTTCTATGGTACTCGCTTCTTCCTATGGAATCGGCATTGCCCTTGCCGCACCAATACTCTTTTTGTGGCAGGGAAGTATTTACCTCCTGGCGGGCTATCTGCAAAGCTTCCTCTCTGCCAGCTTTATGACGGAGCTGTCCCTGATCGGCGGTTTTCTTATCGCCGCTTCCGGTATCAGCATATTAAAAATAAAAGAATTTAAAACCTTAAATATGCTGCCTGCATTACTTGTACCGGCAGCCTTCTTTGCCATCAAGTTACTGGTCATGTAGTGAACAGTAACCGTAACTGACTCATTGCATTTAAGAAATTAAATTTAGGTATTGCTATTTTTAGAAAATAGAGATAAAATAATAATGCACTTCGGCGTGTGGCTCAGTTTGGTAGAGCGCGTCGTTCGGGACGACGAGGCCGCAGGTTCGAATCCTGTCACGCCGATTACATTTACAGAATGGAATAATTATTCTTCCCTTTCTCTTTTGTCTTGTACATTGCCTCATCGGCATTTCTAATTATTGATTTCCGGGTAGTTTCTCCCGCCTTTTCAATCGCTACACCAATGCTGCATGGAACAGGCATCGTCTTATCTGTTTTACTGTTATGAAATCCTTCGTTTAACTTTCTTAACAGTTCTTCCATACTCTCTTTCACCTTCTCTTTGTTCTCTGCACCAGAAAAGCAGAACAGGAATTCATCCCCGCCATTCCGGCCTACTCCCTCACCCATTTGCTTCTTTAATGTATTTGCGACAAAACAAATGACCTCGTCACCCGCCTGATGTCCGTACTTCGTATTATAATCCCTGAAATTATCAATATCCACAAAGCCAACAGCAATCTCTCCATTACTTCCGGCTTCTTTTTCTAACAAACGGCCAATATATTTATCAATTGCCTTCTTATTATAAATGCCAGTCAAAGGGTCCAGTTCTACTTCCTTCTCCAAAGACTTCTGCTTTCTCTGTTCCAGAGTTTCTGCCACTTCTGCATAAGAAAGCAGTTCATCTATCTCTTTTGACAAAACTCCAAATTCGTCTTTCCCATTGTTTCCTACACGCAATCCATAATTATGCTCTTTTCTTACTTTCGACAAAGTTTCTACAATACGTCCTAAAGGTTTTGTCAGCCTGCTTGAAAGATAACTGTTTACTAAAAACAGTGCAATAGAAAGAATAATTAATGCAACTATCAATAATTTACGGAACCGCTCTATTCTTTCACGGTACAGGCTCAAATCCTCATTAATACTAATTTTCCAGTCCGTATAATCAATATCAGAATAATAGGCAACATACTTCTTACCATCTGCTTCATATGTAAAAGACCCTGACGGATGTTCCTTCCAGTCGATAGAAGCCCACTGCCTTTTAAACCCATCCTGATTTTCTTTCGTTAACATTTTTCCCTCCTTGGAAATACCGGCAGTAATATACTGGCCATTCCCATCCAAAAGGTACATTTTACCGCCAGCTATCTGCGCAGCACTGTCACGATACCTGTTAAAATAAGATACCGGGATTTCCTCTACGATATATCCTACCAGCTCTCCATCAAAAAATATTCCTTCATGCGCTGCTACCAGCTTCTGCATTTTTCCATTTACTTCACGCTTGTAGACATACCCCATCCAGAATCCGCCTTTCAGGTACTTTTCATCAAGTCCCCGCAGCTCGCTTAATTCTCCTACGGAATAAGTATCACTTGACGCTACTACGCCAAATTCCGCATCTACAACAGAAATACTTTCCACTGACGAATTACTCCTTACCCGCTCCTTTAACATCTCTTCCAGGTAAATGTCGTAACCTTCTCCCTCCGGTTTTTTCTTCCCTATGCTGACTAACACTTCCTCCTGTACGGCATCATACTGACGAATTAATTCCATGTACTCCTTATGTTCCTCACAAAAAGCATTAATATCCAAAATCTGGGTTTTACTAATCGCACCCAGACTTTCCGTCACAACCTCCTCGGTGTTTCTGTCATTCTCATACATCATAATAAGCCCTAATATGTAAAGGGGCAGCAACGAAAATATCAATAATATGATTAATAATGTATATCTGAATTTCAAGCTTTCTCCCCCCGTTTCTTTCTAAATAATTACTATTCAAGACTGTTTTAGAAATCAAATAAACTCTTATGTGAAAGAACGACGAAAATATTTGATTTCTAAAATTAACCATGAATCGTAACAATAATTTTTATAATTATAATATAGAATCTTTAAAAGAACAAGATTTTGCGGCAAAATAACTCCTTGCACTTTCCTGAAAAGTATACTATACTGCTTTTAGCTAAGTTATTGCCAAGGCAGTAAAATCTCAAGCGAATTTTAACTGCCTTAGTATGTCGTTACAGATAATATAAAGGAGGATATCATGGCTCAGGCACTTATTTTTCTGGCACCTGGATATGAAGAAATAGAAATGCTTACCGTAGTAGATTTGCTGCGCCGCAGCAATATTGAAATTGATATGGTTTCTATTACAGATTCTTTGGAAGTAACCAGTTCACACAATGTAACCATTAAAGCAGACATTCTTTTAAAGGATGCCGACTTTGATACGGCACAAATGATTATTCTGCCGGGCGGTCTTCCAGGCACCACGAACCTTTTAGCCTGTGAACCCCTTTTGGAAAAGATTAAAGAATATGCTGCACAGAACAAATGGTTATCCGCTATCTGCGCCGCTCCAACTATCTACAATGAGCTGAAGCTGTATCATGGCTGCAAAGCTACCTGTTTTCCTGAATTTGCAGATAAACTGACTGATGCAGCATATGTAAAACAGCCGGTTGTTGCAGACGGTATCTTTACCACTTCCCGTGGTGCAGGTACAACGATTGAATTCGCGGCTGCCATCATTGAACGCTTCCTTGATAAGCCGGCTGCAGACGCAATCTTAGAAAAAATTATTTATAACGATACTTACTGATATTTATTGAATGGAGTATAGAGTGAATAATTAATCTTTTTCACTCGTCAAGTTTGTGTCTGCGCTGCGACACAAACATTGCAAGAACTTTTAGTTCTTTTTATGCAACAAAGGGCAGCGCAGAAATGAGGTAAATTATGAAAGCAAGAAAAAGAATAACTGCACTGATTTTATCACTGGCACTTTTGGTAACGCTGATGCCACAGTCTGCGGCCCAGGCTGCTACCAAGACACAGACAGATACCTTATTAGTTGGCGAAGTGGTCAACTATACCATTTACATTGGAACCATTAAGTCTGTTTCCTCAAACAAAAAGGCAGTAGCTACTGTAAAGAAGAAAGATGGCAAAGCTGTAGTAACTGCAAAAAAGGCTGGTAAAGCTGTTATCACAATTAAAACAACCAGAGGCACAAACAAAATTAAGCTGACAATCAAGAAAGCAAGCTTTAGTTGTAACCTCAAATTACTTCCAGAAGGCTATGTACTGGTTTCTGGAAAAAATAATACATCTATATATGTGGATAGCGCGACGGTTGCATATACCCTGAAAAATCCAGAAGGTGAAATAATCAAACAAGAGACCTGTACCGTTTCAGACCTCATGCCAAATAAAACTGCTTATGAAAAAGTATATTATAACGATTATAGCTTTACTGTCAGCATAGAAAATTCTTCTGCCAAAGTGCAAAGCCATAGCAGAAGCCTTTCTTACAAGTATACATCCAGAGTTTCGGCTACAAAGATTACCATAACGGAGGAAGATGCTGCTTCACATAACCTTTCCTTCAAGATACAGAATACATACAGTGGTTCAATTAGCGGTTCTGTTGATTTCCTTTTCTATGATGAAAATGGAAATATTATAGACCTTATCTCAAGGAGCATTTACCTGCAAGGAAAAGCAATAGATTCCTATTCCATTTATACACCTACAGAATATGCATCTTATAAAATGGTGATACGTACTTACAGCAAGCTATATAAGAAATCTTAAGTAACTCTCCTGCTCCGGTCAGGGCATCAAAAACAGTATATAAATTTTGTAATTTATATTTTTAAATCAAACATCAAAAAGGAGCTGCGTACTCATTTCCGTACGTCAGCTCTTTTTTAATAGGATGGAATTGTGTTTTCTTTACGATGTTTAGAACAGCTTACACGCTGATTTCAGAAAACAGTCAGCCTCTTACGTACAAGCCTGCCTTCTGAAATCAACTGCGAATAGTAACTTTTATATCACAAACTGCCTTTGGTATTCATCTAACGGAAGCGGTTTGGAAAAGAAAAATCCCTGAATATCATTACATTTCAAGTTCTGCAAAAAGATTACCTGCTCCTGATGCTCTACGCCTTCTGCTGTAATCTGCATACCCAGACTTTTAGCCAGTTTAATCGTATAGTACAACAGCTTTTCTCCATTTTCATCACCGATGTGGTCGACAAGGCTTTTGTCCAGCTTTAAGATATCAAAATGCATTACATTTAAGGTTGCTAAAGATGAATAACCATTTCCAAAATCATCTAACAGCAGAGGAAAACCTGCTGCATGGAATTCGTCAATTAAGCCCCGTATCTCCATATTGTCAATCGTTGCACTCTCCGTAATCTCAAGAGGCACATATTTTGCTTCGATTGCATATTCCGCCAGTATGTTTTTATATTTCTCTACAACATTAGAATAATAAAGGCTTGCCCTTGAAATATTTACGGATATCGGAAGAAGCCCCTTTCCGGCATGCTCCCATTCCTTCTGCTGTTCACATACAGCCCGAAAAACATATTCATCCAGCCTTGAAATCAACCCGTTTTTCTCAAAGAGAGGAATAAACTTAAAGGGCGGAATCAGGCTTCCATCCGGCTTACGCCAGCGGATTAAGGCTTCCGCGCCTACAATTTCAGCTTTAACTTTATCTGCACTGTATTTCGGCTGATACCAAACTTCAAATTCACAATTTTCCAAAGCACTCTCGAAACGGTCTTCTAATTCTTTTCTCTCCATAATCTGCTGAAAATCAACTTCATCATAAAATGCATAATTCGTATCATGCCGCCCTTTGACCAAATGTTTTGCTTCATTGGCACAGCTATATGCCACTTCCAAAGACTCTGTTCCTTTCATAAAATAAATTCCAAAATAAGGAGACAGCCTTGGAATATTTAATTCCACTGACAACTGGGCAATCATATCTGTAATTCGGCAAAGCCGCTCTGTTAAAACTTCCTGATTCTCCTCTTCCAGAAAAAGAATGAAATTATCAGCGCTAATCCGCGCCGCCAGCTCATCCAGCCGTATCGCCTTCCTCAAAATCAGCCACACATTAAGAATCGCTTCATCTCCTTTTTCCACACCACAAGTATTATTTACAATCTTAAACTCACTGAAATCTATCGAAATCAGATAGCCTGAAACCCCTTTCTTTTCCTCCAGCTTTAACTCAAAACAGGCATAATTATCACTCTTAGTTAAACTGTCCGTATAGGCAAGCTGCAAGAGTTTTATTCTTCCTTTTTGATAAGTATAAATATAGACAAAAGCCGTAACAAGAATGACTACTGCTATTGTTAACAGTAAAATATTCACATAACGAAGCACCGGAGAAATCCGATTCATCAATACCTGTTTCGGCACGATTGTCAACATATAACATGGCTCATTATTAAAGGAATAATGAATTGGCATATAATACACATAATTATCATCATCCAGCTTCAAAACAATACTTCCTGTCTTTCCGCTCTCCATTTCCTTTTGGAGCTCATCTGTACTTTTCTGATTCTTTGAATCAAGCTCCTCCATATAAGTCAAAATATTACTTTTAATTCGAAGTGTGGAATGTGGTGAACCTGCAATCACTGTACCATCCTTTTCAATAATGTAGTTGTACCCCTCTCCACCAAAGGAATCTATGTTAATTACTTCCTGAAACTTCTTTGTCTGATACGTTGCAAATAACGCTCCCATAATTTCGTCTGGATTTGCCCCGTAAACTGGTGTACTGAAAATAGTAATTTTTTCTTCGTCTCCCAGCGTATCATCAACCGGTCCTGTAATATAAAAATTTCCCCGCATCGCCTGCTTGAAAAACTCCCGAAAACTTAAATTCCTCATATATCCATCAGTCGTATATGCAATTCCATTCTCATAAACAACACCTATTCTTTTGAACTGATATGTTTCCGTAAATGGTTCTAACATATTTATAACGTCTCTATGCCCTTCCTCCATGACACCTTTTACTTCCTCTGCCATGCCTACTAAGAGATTCTGCTTATCCCGAATATCTGCTTCAAAGGCCAGAACATTCTGTGATGCAACATCTTTCAAATTCTCCTGGATTTGCGTCTGCAATTCTCTGCGGATCGCCATTTTACACCATGTAAAGGCAAAAAGCAAAATGAGTACCGCACCCGCAAGCAATGCAATATGAAACCATTTGAATTTTCTTTTTACCATAAATTCCTCCTTACCTTAAGGCACACCATACCATGACAATATCATATCCTTTATTGTACCATATTTCTACAAATTTTTGTTGAAAAACTTGTCAAAAATTCTCGAAACTGACACGGGTGTGAAGCACCTCTTGTAAAAAGCAATTTTCAAACACGCTGTAGTTGTTATAAAGTTATGGCCTGTATTGTTCACTAATATCGATTACCTTATTATTTTTAAGTGTTATTACCCATAGAACCTCTATCTTTTTATATTTCTTTTTGAATTCCTGAAAATCAAGTTCTACTCTCGGATTATAACGATGCTTTAAAATACTATAGGTACAATTTTCACTTAATTTATAAGTAATATCTTCTTCCTCTGCATCGACGACTGCGAAACCTGCATCTTCATTATATTCCGGTTTCCATTCCTCACTTTCTGACGTCACCCAATATTGCCTGTCAACAATAATAGATTCTGCATTCACTTTCATGATATAACCATAAATTTGACCAGATTTTGGTATATTTGTTGTAGAAGTATCTTTTTCGTGATTGGTATGATTGGTATAATTAGTATTTAACACATCTTCTATATCTGTCGTATTATTTTCTGCTGCTATTGGATTAGTCAAACAGCATATCATTACAACAACACAGATAATGACAGATGCTAAACCAACCCATAATTTAGGTTTTTTATATTTCATAATTGCTTTTATCCTTTCTTTTATTCCCGTTTCTCCAAATGCCACAGGGTTTATTGTTATAACATTTTGATTAGTGCTACACGCAAGCAATATAGCAGAATACGCTTTTTTACCTGACATATCAAATTCCTTTATAACTCTTTCATCGCAAGCAAGTTCAATATCTCTGCAAAAAAGTAAATACGCTGCCCAAATAAGAGGATGAAACCAATATACTATTAATAGGAAAAATCCAAATGGCTTCCACAAATGGTCACGGCGTAACAGATGGGCTTTTTCATGGGCTATAATAAACTCAATATCCTTTTCTCGAATAGAAGAAGGTAAAATAATTCTTGGCTTTATGATTCCCCAAATGAAAGGTGTTGAAATATGGTCGCACAGCCATATATTATCCGTTAAAACGATACCTTCTGCAATCCTTTTATGCAGATTCAAATAACTGGTTACTGTATACAGCGCAAGTGCTGACATTCCAAAAATCCATATTATAGTTGCAAGATGCAGCAAACTGTCCGAGTAATTATTACCTTCGGGCTTTTCTTTAGGTCTGAAATTTCCGGTAATAACTGTCCCTTCCGTTTCGTCAGAAGTTGGAATATTATTGTCAATAATTTGTTCCAAAGAATTAGTTATATCAGATTTTATTATTTCTGCCCTTGGAATAAGGCTTAGTTCGCTCTCAAAAGAAACAGGACATATCAACCGAACAGCAACCATAGCCCAAAGAATACAGCGTATATTTTTGGGCGCTCTTTTCATGACAAAACGAAGCAGTATTGAAACTAAAATCATCCAACTTGCTGCTACACTCATATTGAAAAGTTTTATAAAAATTTTTTCCATATTCCACCTCATTTCTGAACGTTGCACTTGAAAGAGTGATCGGTTCTATTCCTCATCAAATGAATCAATCAACTTGCGTATTTCTGCGATTTCGTCAGATGACAGCTTTTTTCTGGCAGTAAATGCCGCCAAAAATGCGGGCAGAGAGCCATCAAAGGTTTCTTTCACAAATTTTTCACTTTGCAGTGAATAAAACTCATGTTTAGAAAGCAGCGAAGTTACCATGTGATTGCTATTTTGAAAAATACCACGTTCACTTAATCTTTTTAGTACTGTATATGTTGTGGTTCTTTTCCAATTCAGCTCCTTTTCACAAAGTTTTACCAGCTCTGCTGTAGAAAGCGGCTCATTCTGCCAAATCAAATCTGCAAACCGAGATTCAATTACGCCTAATTTCATTTCATTCAATAAAATCACCTCCATTTCTGACTACATATTGTAGACACTTATAGTCTACAATATGTAGTCAGAAATGTCAAGCTATAACTACCTGCTACCATTTAAACTTTTAAAAACAAAAAAATAAGCAAATCCTTATCATATAAAGATTTGCTCTGCTTTTTAAAATGCGGAAGAAGGGACTTGAACCCTCACGTCGTTGCCAACACTAGATCCTTAGTCTAGCCTGTCTGCCAATTCCAGCACTTCCGCATATTTTATTATCATTCGCACATCACGAACGATATACATTGTATCACGCTTTCATCTCACTGTCAAGCATAATTTTGATTTTTTATAATTGCGATTTCATCTAATTACATTTGTTTTCTTACCACGCGGTATTCATCACCATTCTGATAATAGGGGCAGTCCCCCTTCTTTCCCGCCAGAAAACGCACCAAATCATCCTCATCCATATTTACATCACATAGATATTCCTCATATTCTTCCTCATAACAGTAATTTGCACAAGTATCACATACTGACATACACGCATCCTCCCTATGTTCCTCATTTGGCACAAGTATACTGTATCCTGCCTGACATTGCAATCCCCTGCTACATCAGGTTCGTAAGGAATACACAGGCTGCCATCCCGGCAAAGGTTGACAAAAGTGCTCCGGCAAGCAGCCAGCTCACCCCGGTTACGGCCTTATGTGTTTTATCCTTTGTTGCCAGAAAATAAACAGAAATCGTGTAAAATATTGTCTCGGAACAGCACATCAACAGAGAAGAAAGATACCCCTCTCTGGAATCTGTTCCAAATTCCTTATAAATATCCACCAAAAGCCCGGTTGCCGCTGAAGAGGATACCATTTTGATTAACGCCAGCGGAACGACTCTTGCCGGAAACTGCAGTTTCTCTGCAAAAGGTGCCAGCAAATCGGACAATACACTTAAAAATCCTGACTCACGCAGTATGCCGATTGCAATCATCAAACCAATCAGCGTTGGCAGTATCTGTGCCACAACCTTGATTCCATCTGCCGCCCCTTTCACAAAAGCATCAAATATATCTGTCTTCACCAACAGTCCATACCCTATAATATAAAAAAGAATCAGGGGAATAATCATATTTGATATAAACGTTAAAAGATTCATAGCCTCTCCTTCCAACAGAGCAACTGACTGCCCCAAATTAATTGCGGCTTCCGCCTTTTTTCGTTATAATATTAATATGCCTGCTATGACGCAGGCATGATTGAAAGAATAACTATTATCCACGTTAAAAAACAATGAGCCCCAAAATATCCATGGGCATTAACCACAGATGGCGAATTGGCTTTTCAATGCACTAATTCATCTCTTCGACAAATCTCGACACATCAACCTCTTTATGAAACCGCTCTTTTAAATAATAGATATGAAGATGGGACTTTGCGCGTGTCATTGCTACATAAAACATCCGCCGTTCCTCTTCCATATCTGCACTGAGAACCGACTTGCTGTGCGGCGTCACCCCTTCATTCGCATCCGGGATGAAAACACATTCAAACTCCAGCCCCTTTGCCCCATGCATGGTCATAAGCATGACAGCATCCTCCTGAAGCTGCCCCTTCTGTAAGGCAAAACTCTTTCTCGTCTGCGCCTGCAGTTCCTCTTTATACGCCTGTATCGAATCAAACCATTCCTCAAAAGTCTCCTGCTGTCTCGCCTCCTCCAGCAGTTCATCTAATATTTCAAACATATCATCTGCACGTATTCCCCGGTACTCTGCATATTCCCTGATATATTCATCATAGCCAATCCCGCGTCTGATAAAATTTACTGCGGCATATGGTTTCATCTGCGCCAGCATGGAAATATCATATTGAAGCTGCTCAATCCTGTCAATCATCCAGTCCTTATCCTCATAGAAACACTTTAATTCCTCAAAATCAACATAAGGCTCCGTAAAGGCATTGCGATGAACATAACGCTTTGGCCGGTTAATAATCCGAAGCACCTGCCCACGCTCCCTGTTTCCTCTGGCAATCTGTACATACGTCATGATATCGCGGACAATCCAGTGTTCATAGAGATTAGGAATCCGTTCTTTCATAACAAATGGGATATTAAATTCCATCAACTTGTAACTAAGTGCCCTTGCCTGAATATTGGTTCTGAATAAAACGGCGATTTCCCCATAAGGAATTCCCTGATTACGGTATTCCAAAATCTTAGCACGTATCTCCTCATTTTCTTCCGTAAGACCTTGAAACTCCCTTTTTTCAACAGCCGCAGGCTCCTTTCCTGCTGCCGTTTTAGCTGCACAGATTTTTTTCGGCAGACGATTCTGATTCTTTCCGATTAGCTTTGCAGCCACTTCAACAATCTCTGGCGCACAGCGGTAATTTACCCCAAGGAGACAGCGTTTTGCATCGGGGTAATCCTTTAAAAACTGTTTCATAATATCCGGTTTTGCACCACGAAATCCATAAATAGACTGGTCATCATCCCCAACAATAAATATATTATTGGCAGGAGCACCTAAAAGCTTCACCACATCATACTGTACCCTTGAAATATCCTGAAATTCATCAATTAATATGTACGGAAACTGTCTCTGCCACATCTGACGGATATCCGGCCTCTTATCTAAAAGCTCATAACAGTACACCAGCATATCATCAAAATCTATTAACCTCTTCTTTTCCAAAACTTTCTGGTACTTCAAAAACATTTCCCGAAACACTTCATCCGCACAAAGCGGTGAATAATAATTGGAAAGATTTATCCGTTCTCCCTTAACACGGCTGATTTCCGATTCCAAATCCCCTAGAAATTCATGCTCATCCTGTATCTCCAAATCCGTTTCATTTAGTATCTGCTTCAATATATCATAGCGGACTTCATCCCGGATGATATTATCTGCTGTATAATGATACGCGTATTTTAAAATAGTAAAGAATATAGCATGAAATGTGCCAAAATGAACCCCGCTCTTTGGGGCAGAACAAAGATTTTGATAGCGTATGCGCATTTCTGCAGCAGCCGCTTTTGTAAATGTGATTACTAAAATACTGGCAGGTGCCACCCCCTTCTCCGTGGTAAGATACCGGATACGCTCAGTAATTACTCTTGTTTTACCGCTCCCCGGCCCTGCCAGAACCAGCATCGGCCCCTCAAAATGAGAGACCGCCTGCTTCTGTGCATCATTTAAATTCTGCATAAATGCACGATTCCTTTCTCTATGCCTGTAACTCGTTTTCCAACATCTCGATTCCCTTTCGGATACGCGCCAAAGACTCCTCTTTCCCAAGTATTTCCATAATCTCATACGCCCCGCCCGGTGTCATCTGTTTCCCGGATACGGCTGTACGAAGCGGCCACAATACCCGCCCATTCTTCAATTCTTTTTTTGCAATGTATTCCTTACAGAGTGTCTCTATTCCGGTGATAGAATAATCTTCCTGCTCCTCAAGCAGAGGAAGCATCTCTTTTAGCACTTCCAATGAATTTTCGCTATTTGTTTTCATTTTCTTATGCGTATACATTGCTGTTTCATACTCCGGCAGTTCGTCAAAGAAATCTATTTTTTCTTTAATATCCGTAAATAACTCAATACGGCTCTTCACCAACTCAGCGATTTTCGTTAAGTCGTAATCCTTCTTAACCACTTCACGTATCACCGGAAGTGCATACTCCAGATAAGCGTCCATATCCATCGCCTTAATATACTCACCATTCATCCACTTCGCCTTGGTAATATCAAAAACAGCAGGTGACTTGCTGATATGATGATAATCAAATGCCTCCTCCAGCTCCTTCAATGAATAGATTTCCCGGTCCTCACTCGGACTCCAGCCAAGTAAAGCCACGAAATTAATAATTGCTTCCGGTAAAAATCCCTGCTCCAGTAAATCCTCAACAGAGGAATGCCCGCTTCTTTTCGCAAGTTTCTTATGATTTTCATCCGTGATAATCGGGCAATGTACATATTCCGGTACTTCCCAGCCAAAAGCCTCATACAGACGGTTATACTTCGGTGCAGAAGATAAATATTCATTTCCCCTGACAACATGGCTGATTTCCATCATATGGTCATCTACTACATTCGCAAAATTATAAGTTGGATATCCGTCTGTTTTAATCAGTATCATATCATCCAGCTCTTCATTTTCCACAGTAATATCCCCATAAATCGCATCATGGAAAGTGGTTGTCCCTGTAACAGGATTATTTTGGCGAATGACATATGGAAGTCCCTCTGCCAGATTTTTCTCCACCTCTTCCTTTGATAAATGAAGGCAATGCTTGTCATACTTTGCAATCTCTTTTCCATCCTCTGTCGTACTGGATGCACGAAGGGAATCCAGCCGCTCCTTTGTACAGAAGCAATAATATGCCTCGCCTTTTTCCACTAACTGTTTCGCATACTCCAGATAAACACCGCTCTTCATACGTTCGCTCTGTATATATGGTCCGTATTCTCCCTCTTTATCCGGCCCCTCATCATGCTTCAGCCCCGTAAGTTCCATTGTTTTATAGATAATATCCATTGCTTCCGGCACAAAACGTTCCTGATCTGTATCCTCTATTCGCAACACAAAAGTTCCATCTTCATGCTTTGCAATCAAATACTCATATAATGCGGTTCTCAAATTTCCTACATGCATCCTTCCTGTCGGACTTGGTGCAAATCTTGTTCTAATCTTCTTCATCATCAGCCTCCAGTATTCTTTTTCCAAACATTGTATACTTTTTTGTGACGGTTTGCAACCACTGTGTTACTGTTTCATAGCAGATGCTAAAACAGCGTTACTGTTCACTCCGTGACCAGATAAATAACAAAACAGCTCCTGTCTCCAGGAGCTGCATGTTATTTATCTGTTTTTTTCTTCTTCGGTTTGTATTGAATCAGTACTCTCCTTATCCAAATCAGTAATATAGGTAAATATTTCCGATAAATTACCATAAGCTCTGAAATCTGCCCTTTCATCTCCACTTTTCTCTTCCGTATTAATTAATATCAGCTTATCGCCGCCATAGTACCGGATTGTATTTTCCCACGACAGGGAATTTAACGACGTTCCTGCTACAATAAGCACATCAGCATACTCTATTGCATTACTCGCTTTCGTCAGGCGTCCATTATCAATCATCTCTCCATAAAGGGAAAAGCCCGGACGGAGAACAACCTCACAATCCACACATTTCGGTGCATTATGGGACTCCTTAATAAATTTGGAATCATAAAATCTGCCGCATACCGGACATCTGTTTTCCTCGGCAGAACCATATAATTCTACTACATTTTTGCAGCCGGCCTGCTCAAAATGCCCATAAACCGCTTTTGTAATAACCGCAGTCAGCTTTCCTTCTCTTTCCAGTTTAGCCGCTGCCCTATGTACTTTAGTAAGCTCAACATCTGATTTATTCAGGATAATATTCCTGTAATAATCATAAAATGTCTCAACTGAACGGCTCAAAAACAGGGAAGAAACAATTTCATCACTGGAATAGCCATACTTCTGCTCAATATCATAAGCAATATGCTCTGCACGTATGCCATTCAGTCCTGTCTCTTTGGTTACTTCGCTTCCGCTAAGTAATACGATATTCTGATTCGTTCTGATTACTTCCCGAATCTTGTCCAAAACCTGATTCATAATAGCACCCCCTCTGCTATATTTTTCTTTTTTACTCACCCAGATATGCACAGATGCAATCAACGGAGTTATCAATTCCCATAGAGCTGCTGCAAATCACCATATCATAATTATTCAGATTCGTCCATTTTTCTCCTACATGATAACTATAATAATTTCCTCTGCGCTTATCATTTTTTAATATAAAATCTGCTGCCTTCTTTTCCTCAACTCCGTATTCCTGAATCGCTCTTTTCAGCCGGAAATCCATCGAAGCACGCACAAAAATATTAAAGACATCCTCACGTTCCCTCAGTACATAATCTGCACACCGTCCCACAATGACGCATGCTCCTTCTTCCGCCACTTTACGAATTACATCTGACTGTGCCAAAAAAATCCTGTCATCTAACGACAGACCAGAAAATCCAAAATCCTGATTCCCATATACATTTATTCCCATTGCCAAAGAATATAGCAGACTGTTTGTCGCCTTTTCCTCAGCACGCTCAAAAGTTTCTTCTGCAAAACCACTTTCTTTCGCCGCACGGGTTATCAGCTCATTGTCATAAAATGGAATATCATATCTCTCTGCCAACTTCTTCCCTATTTCACGTCCACCACTACCATATTGCCTTCCTATCGTTATGACTTTCTTCATATCTATCCCACCTTTCTGTAGGTCTTTTCTGTTAATTTTTGGTTATAATATAATGAATATTCGCTTATATTATAACTCTTTTGTATATTTTTCACAAGAGATTTCCTATTCTTTTTTACTTATAACGTTTTACAAACCACCGCTGTTAAGAAACTCCACAATATCCTGGTAAACCTTTTCCCTGCCCCTCTCATTTAAAATCTCATGGCGCATATCAGGATAATTTATTTGTTTGATATGACGGAATCCTGCTAACTCCAACACTTTGATACTTGCCCTGTTTCCCTTTTCAAAACCTGTTGAGGAATCCTCTTCACCCCTTATCGCCAAAATCGGTAATTTCTTATTAACATTTTTATATCGTTTCACCTCTGTCATATCTAGTGACAAATGAAATAAATCATTAAATGCAGACACCTTAAATCCATGACCACAATAGGAATCACTAATATAAGCTGCTATATTTTCCTCATTCTTACTAATCCAGTCAACTGACGTTTTGGGATGAGGAATTCCTTTATTAAAACTTCCAACTGACATTTGCTGCACGAGCTCTGAATAATAAGCCGGCCCCTTTATCTTTGCAATAATACCTGTTAAAACCATTCCAAACAATAAAGCAGACCGTCCCGGACTACATGGATATCCTGATAAAATAACTTTTTCATAATTACCAGACTGTGTCTGTAGCAGATTCCTGGTAATAATAGTTCCCATAGAATGTGCAAAGACAATCACTTTACCAACCTGAAATCTTCTCTTGATATATTCCGTTACCCTTCTCTGGTCTGACAAAAGATATTTATATCCGTCCTTCTCTTTAAAAAAACCAAGTATTGGGGCTTTTTTCCCATGTCCACGCATATCAGATGAAACCACTGTGTACCCTGCTTCATTTAAAATACCAATAAACCCTTCATACCGCTCCTGATGCTCTTCCATTCCATGTATAATCTGAATATACCCCTTTGGATTGCTCACCGCAAAAATGTGCAGGCATAACCTGTAATTATCCTTTGCTTTTACCAATACCTCTTCCATATTTCTCCTCATTTCTGTTACATAAAAAGAACTAAAGTTCTTGCAATGTTTGTGCAAGCAACGCGCAGCCACAAATTTGCCGGCATTGCCGCACAAATAAGTCTGTCCGTAAAAGAACAGATTATAATGAATAAAACTATCACATTACAATCTGTTCTTTACTACATTTCCAAATATTTTCCAAACGCAATATCATTACATATAAAAAACAGAAAGTTTCCTTCTTTCATCATCCTGCTGTCTTTTTTGCATAATGAAACGATAGGTCTGCAAAATATTCTGCTTATCGCTCTCAGACACTGCCTTTGCAATATCTGTGTCCTTCATCCTGCTTGTAGCAGCGGTCAGGTTATATGATGTCTGAGTATTATACCCGATTGTAAAATCCAAGGCATTGCTCTGTGCACCAATGCTGCTCCGTTCTGAGGACAATTTATCCAAAGCATCATCAATTGTCTTAAGGGAAAAATCCTTTGTTACATCAAAGTCCTGTATACCAAGTGATTCTAATGTAAGATTTCCCGTATTCAAATCATGACCTGAACCATCTGCATTTGATGCAATGTGCATATTGTCATTTGAGCCGTCCAAAAGCTTCTTCGTATTAAATTCTGTATTGTTTGCAATATCAGAAATCCCCTGCTTAAGCTGGTCTACCTCATACTGGATTGCCTGACGGTCTGTGTCTGACAAAACAGCAGTATTGGAAGCCTGCACTGCAAGTTCACGAATCCGCTGAAGACTGTCTGCAACGCCTGACATCGCACCATCTGCAACATTGAGTGCAGATTTACCATCCTCAGCATTTCTCTCACCCACATTATACCCATTAATCTGCGAAATTTCCTTCTCAACAATCCCAAGTTCAGCAGCACCGTCCGCTGCACTCTGCAGCTTCGTACCACTTGCTATCTGGCTATAATAGTTGCTTCCTGAAATTCCTGCTACATTGCTCATACCAAACACCTCCTTCCATTCTTATCATTCTATGCATTAAATACTAATGCCACCACTGAATACTCCTCCCCCTGCCTGATACTTCTTCTATCCACTATCAGTTTATCACAATCAAGAAAATCTAACAAGTTACTATTCGTGCTATTCTAAAGAACATGCGTAGAAACAGCCAAAAATAGTATACATATCAACCAAATCTTTCCATCTTTTAATTGACAACTCGTCCCTGCAATGTTACTATCACCTATAATAGTTCCTATTCACGAGTAGTAACTATTATAGGTGATAGTAACAGGCAAACCATGAAAGCAAGCAGAAAGGGGTTTATATGAACGATAGAAACAGAGATTTATTTTTTAATGAAGACAGCGATTACTCTGTATCCATTTCCATAACAGACGAAGATGGCAAAGAGGAAGAGGCTGAATTAATTGCTTCGATTGAAATTGAAGAATTAGGCAGGGAATTTGTTGCCGTACTTCCAGAATCACAAAACGGCAATAGCGAAATGGAGGCCTTAATTTTAGAATATACCGAAGACGAAAACGGCGACCCTGTCTTTTCCGCCATAGATGATGATGAAGTATTAGGACTTGCTGCAGATGCATTTAACCAGTTCTTCTCTGATAATGAAGAAGAGGAAGAAAACAGCGGTGATTACCTCGAAGACATTGGCTCTATCATTCCAGGTGTATCCATAAAGAAGGATTAGCATACAGAACTTGTATAAAAAAGTGTACCGACTTCGCTGGTGCGCTAGCAAAAATTCCTTTGGAATTTTTGTTGGCGTTCCACTACATTTCGTTCAGTTTCCTATAAGTTTAAAAGGGGGTTGTCCCACTAAAATTAGTGCGACAGCCCCTTTTCTGCTGTTTCATTTCCTTCTGACTTCCTTTATAACCTTCTTTCCTGCTCAGTCAACCTTTTTTATGATACACTAATTAGACGGAGACGCAGAGAAATCCGTTTCAAGTTTTCATGTAATAAAATTGTAATATTTAACAGAAAAATGTATAATATTGTTAATCATTTTGTCGCAAATATTTCTATTCTTTCTAGTATTATATATAGGTTGATGCTAACATCATTATATTGCTTCGGAAGTTAAATATCGCAAGATTTTGCAACGTCTAAATTGCGATATTTAACTTCCCGAGTAATATAACCTTATAAAACATATTTATAAAAGAAAAGGGGATTGAGACATACCATGAAAGCAAAGGAAGAAATAACTGAAACAAGCAAAGCTCCCACGGCAAACAGAAGGCATGCCAAGCTTTCTATTGTATTTGGCGTAACAATCGCTGCAGCCGTTCTTGTTGTTGCAGGAATGCTTCTTTATCAAAAAGTATTTTACGGGAACCGCTGGTACAAAAACACCTTTATAAATGGTGTAGATGTATCCGGACAAACTCTTGAAGAATCTAAAAAGAATCTAATTCAGGCCCACAATAACTATGCGCTTACAATCAATGCAAGAGAAAATGGCAGTCTTACGATAGCGGGAAATGACATTAACTATCAGTTCGGTATCAGCTCTGCTTTTGATGAACTATTTCAGGCACAGCATGAAAGATTTCAGCTCTTTTCCTCAAGAAACGACAATACCATTGACTATGATGTTTCTTATGATGAGGAAGAATTATCCGAATTAATACAACGGGCTGAATTGATTACCGGAAGTACTGATTATCCTATTATAAAACCAAGAAATGCAATGGTATCCTTTTCCGAAGAAAAGCAGCAGTATCTTTGTCTGAATGAAGTAAGGGGAAATACCATCAATTTCCATCCGTTTTTATCCGCCATTGAAGATACGCTGAAAAAGGCTGAAACTTTAATAGATATTACAGATGAAGAAAAATATCCTGATATTTATAAAGCGCCTAAACTCACTTCTGATAATGAAGAGTTACAGACCATGTTAAATCTCAGCAACAATGCGGCACTGCGTTATATTACATGGAGTATGGGAGAAGGTGTAACGGAACAAATAACGCCAACGGAAATTTCCCAGTGGATTACATATAAGAACGGTAAAATTGTCTATGATAACGAAGCAGTTGCCGACTGGATTGAAGCCTTCTGTTTAAAATACAAAACAGTTGGCAAAACCCGTACCATTAAATCGCATAATGGCAAAAAAGTAAAAATCTATGGCGGTGATTATGGATGGCAGCTTGATTATGAAAAAACCCTTACTCAGGCAAAAAAAGCATTGAAAAAAGACATTGATATGAAACTGACAGAAGCATATATCAATGAACCAACTGCCAAAAACCAAAAAGCGTTAACGCAAAAACGAAAAGTAATTTATGCGAATACCGCCTTTAAAATGGATTATGAAAACTTTACGAACGACTGGGATGAAAAGAATTATATTGAGATTTCCATTAAAGACCAAAAAGTCTATGTATTCCGCAAAGGCAAAGTAGTCTTTAAATGCCGTTGCATTACCGGCAGGCCGGAAGAAGACCGCCGCACCCCAACCGGCGCCTTCTTTATTAAAGAACACAGAGAAGAATATACCCTGACAGGTGCTGATTACTCCACACCTGTCAAAAACTGGGTTCGTATTACCTGGACTGGCACCGGCTTCCATCCTGCCACCTGGCAGCCGTGGTCCTCTTGGACAAAGGACATGTATAAGACAAGAGGCTCACACGGGTGCATCAATCTTTCTGTACCGGATGCCGAAAAGATATACAAATTAACAAAATACCGGGAAGCCGTTTTTATCTACTAAGAACGGTAATCCCCGTTGATTTTCACATAGTCATACGTCAGGTCGCAGCCCCAGGCCTTTGCCTGGCTGCTGCCCTCCTGCAAGTCAATCTTAAGATAAATTTCATCTTCCTTTAATACCTTAGCAGCAAACTCTTCAGAAAATTCTACCCCGGCACCATTACGGCAAACCGGAACATTCCCTGCCTTTGATGCTATATCTACATTTACTTTCATTATATCAAAATCTGCATCTGCATAGCCGATTGCACAAAGAATTCGTCCCCAGTTTGCGTCCTCGCCAAACATGGCACATTTCAAAAGACTGGAGCCGATTACGCTTTTTGCCACTGCAATTGCCGTCTCTACATCTTTTGCCCCACTACAGGTACACTCCAAAAGTTTAGACGCTCCTTCACCATCTGCCGCTAGCATCTTTGTCATATTTGCCATTACGATATACAAAGCCTGCTTAAATATCTCATAATCTTCTCCGTTTTCTTTAATCATGGTATTGCCAGCTTTGCTATTTGCCATAACACTAACCATATCATTAGTTGAAGTATCTCCATCAATAGACAGACAGTTATATGTTACTTTTACAACCTCGCTCAATGCTTTTTGCAGCATCTCAGTTGAAACTGCCGCGTCCGTTGTAATAAAATTCAAAGTCGTTGCCATATTTGGATGAATCATTCCACTGCCCTTTGCCATCCCACCAAGCCTACAGATTTTTCCTTCAATTACAAACTCTACAGCCACTTCTTTTTTGACAGTATCAGTAGTCATAATTGCTGTTGCCGCTTCTACATTACCTTTTTCAGAAAGCCCTTTTACCAATGCCTGCATTCCATTAGCAAACGGCTCTATCGACATCGGCTGCCCAATCACGCCGGTTGATGCTACAATTACCTCCTCAGCCGCAATTCCCAGTTCCTTAGCTGCCAGCGCACAGGTCTGCTCTGCTACCCAGACTCCATTGGCATTGCAGGTATTGGCATTTTTAGAATTGACAATCACAGCCTTTGCCACGCCCCCCGTCTTTTTTAAATGCTCCTGAGTCACCAAAATCGGTGCGCCTTTTACTTTATTTAATGTATAAACCGCGGCAGCATTGCAGGCATCCTCACTGTAAATCATACCCAAATCATTTTTATTCCTGTCTGGATTGATTCCACAATTCAAACCATTTGCCACAAAACCCTGCGCAGCACAAACACCACCTTCGATATACGTATATCCTTCAAACTTCTCCATTGTCATATAACTCCCTGCCTTTCCAACATTTCTCCATATTACTGTTTTGCTATTATAGCAGATATTTCCACAAATGGCGAACTTTTTTAGCTTATAGGATTACATATTTTTCCGATACAAGACCCGAATTGAATTCAGCACACAAAGCATTGCCACCCCGGAATCAGCAAATACAGCCATCCACATGGATGCGATTCCACAAAGCCCCAGTACCATAACCGCTGCTTTCACCGCCAGTGCAAAAATAACATTTTCCTTTGCAATCCGGCTGGTTGCTTTTGCAATACGAAAACTTTCTACTAAAGCAGTCAGGCGTGAAGTCATAAATACAACATCCGCTGCTTCAATCGCCGCATCCGCACCGCTTCCCATCGCTGCTCCAACGTCTGCTCCGGCAAGCACCGGCGCATCATTAATCCCGTCTCCGATAAACATGACTGCTCCATGCTCCCCACGAAGCTTTTCAAGATTTTTCAACTTATCTTCTGGCATCTGGCGTGCAAAAACTTCCTGAATGCCCGTAGCTTCCTGCACAGCCTGCGCATTTTTCTGTGTATCTCCAGTCAGCATGGCAGTATAAAGCCCCTGATTTGCCATTGCCTGAATCGCATCCTTAGAATCCTGCTTAATGATATCATTAATCACAATTCTGCCTGCATATTTTCCGTCTTTTGCGACAAAAACCTCCGTCCCAGCATCTTTCAAATCCTTCTGTGGCACGGCAATCCCAAAGTGCTTCAAAAGCTTCTGGTTTCCACACAGAATTGATGCACCATCCAGTGCAATTTCCATGCCCTCACCGGAAATTTCCTTTACTTCATCTGGTGTGCCATAGGCAATCTTACGTTCCGCCACAGCCTCTCTGATACTGACTGCAATTGGATGTGTTGATGCATTCTCTGCACTGGCCGACCATGCTAAAATCTGCTCCTCTGTAAATCCTTCCATTGCTTGAACAGAAGCTACCTTAAAATTGCCCTCTGTAATCGTTCCTGTTTTATCCATAACTACTGTTTTAATATCTGCAAGCATTTCTAAAGAAGCTCCACCCTTAAAAAGTATTCCACGCTTGGACCCTGCACCGATTCCAGCAAAAAAGGCAAGTGGCACGCTTAGCACCAATGCACAAGGACAGCTTATAATCAAAAATGACAATGCCGTATAAATCCATTTCATCCATTCCCCTGTCAGCAATGATGGGATTATCGCCGTTCCTAAAGCAAGAAATACAACAAAAGGAGTATACACTCTGGCAAATTTAGTTATAAAACGGTCTATTTTAGGCTTGGAAGCTGCAGCATTCTCGACTGCTTCCAAAATTCTTGTTACCATTGAATCCTCTAACAGCTTTTCTACCTTAAGATAAAGTACCCCAGAAGTATTTACACAACCGGACAACACCTGGCTGCCCTCCTTCACTGCAACTGGAACAGGTTCTCCTGTGACCGCAGATGTATCAATGCGGCTTTCTCCACGGATTACCAAACCATCTAATGGAATGCGGTCTCCCGGGCGAATCTCAATGATGTCTCCTATCACCGCATCCTCTGGATTCATTTCTGTCACTTTATTATTTTTATATAAACGTATAACCTCTGGACGCATATCCACTGCATCCATAATCTGTTTTCTGCTTTTGTTAACTGCCACATCCTCAAAAAATTCACCTACACGGTAAAAAAGCATGACGCCAACTGCCTCTGCAAAATCTCCAATTACAAAGGCACCAATGGTAGCAATCGTCATAAGAAAATTCTCGTCAAACATCTTGCCGCGGAAGAGATTCTTTCCTGCAGTAACAACAATCCCCCCTCCCAAAATAACATATGCAGCAACAAATAACCCATTTGCAAGATATGAAACATTTAGGAAACGTTCTGCCAGTACTGCTGCCAGGAAGAACACTGCCCCAGAAATCAAAGTGGTACATTCCATATTTTCCAATAAAACATTCTTCTTTTTTTCCACAACTGCATTTTCCTGATTGCTTCCATACTCCTCATAGTGGTGTTCCTGTTCTCCAGAAGAATGTTCGTTATGACAACTGCCTTCCCTATGGTGTTGCTTATGATGGCATCCACATTCTTCTCCTTCATGATGATGCTCATGGCGGCATCCACATTCTTCCTCATGATGATGCTCATGGCGGCATCCGCATTCTTCCTCATGATGGTGCTCATGGTGGCACCCGCATCCCTTTTCCTCATGATGATGCTCATGGCGATACCCACATTCTTCTCCTTCATGATGATGCTCATGGTGGCACCCGCATCCCTCTTCCTCATGATGATGCTCATGGCGGCATCCACACTCCTCCCCATGATGATGGTGTTCATGCTCTCCACGGGAATTTTCTTTGTATGAAGTATGCCTTCTGGTCAACTTTTCAATTTTTGTTCCCGGCTCCATTTTATCCGCCAGCTCTTGCAAAGCTGGTAAAACCAAATCTGGATTTTCTGCTTCCACTAACAACTGCTGTGTTGCAAAAGTCAAAGTCACCTGCTCTATCTGAGGCAATCCATTCATTTTTGCCTCTAATTTTGCCGCACAGTTTGCGCAATCAATTCCGGTAATAGAATATTTCTTTTTCATAGGCTCCTCATTTCTGCATATACCTTATGCTATTTTTAACTCAAAAAGTACGAATCTGAAAACATTTTTCATTTTACTTGTTCATATGAACAACCATTCATATGTTTGATAAAAATATACCACTTTACTCACCAAAATGCAACCCCTATTTAACAAAAACCACAAATCATCCTACTCCTCCACATGCTCAATTCCCTGGCTCAAAATCGTAAAAACATGCTCATCTGCCAATGTATAAAGCACATTTTTTCCCTCCTTACGATATTTTACCAAGCGATTCTGCTTTAACACACGAAGCTGGTGCGAAATAGCACTCTGTGTCATATTGAGCAGATTCGCAATATCATATACACACATTTCATTTTCATACAAAGCATACAAAATCTTAATTCGTGTTGAATCACCAAAAACCTTAAACAAATCTGCCAATTCATATAGCTCACTCTCTATTGGCATTTTCTCCTCAATCTCTTTGGCTGTATCCGGACTGATTGTCATATATTCATTCTCTTTTTCCACTGCTTTCATCCCCTCCTGCTTCCATAGTTACGCCTGTGTACCGATGCATTAACTCCCACATACACAGGCGCATACCAAATTACAAGCTTGTCTATCCTGGCACATTACATGTTACTAAGGCCAGTTTTACTGACACAGGCATCTGACATTACGGCATCTGCACACCACACCTTGCAAGTCCCTCTCTTGGAATTTCCTGCGAAGTGCGTATATCCAATATGCTTTCTGTCTCCGTTGCAGCATTTTGATACCAAATAACTGCTTCTCCTAATTCACTATTTTCTTCATAGTATTTTCCCAGTTCACAACACACTTCTGCGCAAGCAGTCGATACAGCATCCTTTATCGCAAATCCAAAAAACTTTGGAAGATTCTTCTGAATCCGGTAAGCCCTTGCAAGTACACATATCGCCTCTTTTACCTCATCCATAGAACGACCATCTTGAGCAAGCGTGTTTTCAAAAACAGGAATAGCATTCTCAAAATCCTTGTCGCTGCCGGAACGATACAACTCCATCGCATACATATGATGAAGTTTTTGGGAAAAATAGTTTTCTCTCATTCCAGCCTGCAACAATGCCTCTAAATCTCTTGCCGCATGATTTCCCTCCGGGCAATGTTCAATTTCTATCTCACTGTCATACACAACCGGAGCCGTACGAAGTGTTTCATGAATTGGGTCAATCCATACAAAAGGACGCAGTCTGCGGTAAATTTTGGGGCGATACTCCTTTTCAAAATTATAAACCGTATTATTTTCTCCTCTTGTGCAATATAACATCTGCACCATTTCAATTTCCGGCATCAGGATTTTTTTCAGTTGTTTTAGCTTCTCCTGATTTTCCGCATCCAGATATTCATCCGCATCCGCAGTATAAATATACTCTTTTGTAGCTTTGGAAGCAGCAAAATTTCTCGCATCTGCAAAGCTCCCTGTCCACTTAAAATCATAAAGATTGTCTGTATAACGTTTGGCAATCTCCTTTGTAGCATCTGTCGAACCAGTATCCACAATAATAATTTCATCCATAGCAGACGCCAGACTGTCCAGACAGCGGGCAAGCACCCGCTCCTCATTTTTTACTATCATACACAAGCTTATGCTTACCATCTGTCTCTCTCCCTTCCCTTTATCTCTGCTATATTTCTTTGCCTGCTTTTTATTCTTCTAAATCATCCGGAATATCATCCACATCCGGATTATCATCTGGAATATCATCAATATCCGGATCTTCATTCGGATCTATGGTTGGTTCCGGCTCCGTTACCGGCGTCGGCGCCGGTGTAACAACAGGCGGCTTTGTCGCCTTTGGCTTTTTGGTAGCAACAGACTCTCCCGGTTCATCCAGTGCATCCGGCTCTATTGTAGGCTCTGGTTCATACTGATTATCCGAATTATCATTCTTATTGGAAGAATTGCTATGATACTGTGGGAATCCAATATCTTCCAGTCCTTCATGAATCTGACTCATATAATCCCGCCAAATCGTCAGTGGATACGTATTACCATAAAGATTTGACAAATACTTTGGAGAATCATATCCTACCCAGACCGTTGTTGTATAATATGGTGTAAATCCACAGAACCAGCCATCCTTCTGCTCTGTAGTTGTTCCTGTCTTTCCTGCACAGGACATATTTGTAATTCCTTTTCCCGCAGCAGTACCACGAATCAATACTCCAGTAAGAATATCTGTCATCATGCGTGCAGCATTTTCCTCATAAATCTGCTTCTGCGTCTGTGTTTTCGTATTATTCACAATAACCTTCTCATCTGAATTCAGTATTTTCTTGATACAGGTCGGATCACGATAGATACCACCATTTTCAATGGTTGCATACGCAGATGCCATTTCTACCGTACTGGCACCATTTGTCAGTCCGCCTAAAGAAGCTGCCGGAAAATAGTCCGTGTCCACTATCTCCGCAAAATTCATTTTCTTTACATAAGAGAGCCCAACCGCAGGTGTCAGCTCTTCAAAAAGCTTCCATGCAACAACATTCTTTGATTTTTCCACCGCTGTTCGCAAAGGAATCTTACCAAGGTACACACCACCGGAATTCCTTGGACCACCTTCAAAATACGTATCATCTACAATCGTATTTGGCGTGTAGGAACGTTCCAGCTGCGGAGTATATACTACCAGCGGTTTAAAAGAACTTCCCGGCTGGCGGAAACTCTGATATGCCCTGTTCAATGTATATCCTACGGTATCCTTCTGCTTTCTTCCACCTACAATCGCTACTACAAAACCCGTCTCATTATCAATACAGGTAGCCGCCCCCTGCAATGTATAAATTCCATCTTTCGTCTTCTCCTTAAAGATGGATAAAGTCTGGTTTACAGATTTCTGTAATTTCTTTTGCTTACTCGGATTTAAGGAAGTATATATCTGATAGCCCCCTGTATAGAGTGAGCTGTGACATTCCTCATACAACTCCTTATATTCCTTCTCATATTCTTCCTCATCCGCATCTGATTTAAACTCCGTACGGAACTCAAATCCCTTTCTTTTCATCAATTCTTTTGTAGCACAGGCAATCGCATATGTTGTCGTATAATCCTGTGTCTTAATTGCTTCTGCAGGCTTTAATATAATTGTCTCATAATTTGCATCACTATATTCCGCTGCTGAAATCTTATTCTGCTCCAGCATCTGCTTTAACACACGCTCCTTTCGGCTCTGTGTGTGGTCATAATGCTGCAGCGGATCGTAATACGTTGGTATATTGGGTATAGCACACAAAAAAGCAATTTCTGCAAGACTCAGCTCCTTTGCCGACCTGCTAAAATATGCCCTGCTTGCTGCCTCCAAGCCAAAATGCCCGTTTGCAAAACAGATATTATTGATATAAAATTCCATAATTTCGTTTTTCTCATATTTTTGTTCCAGCTCTATTGCAATGAACATTTCACGTATTTTACGCTCCTCTGTCTGCTCATTCGTCAGGAAGATATTCTTTGCAAGCTGCTGTGTAATCGTACTTCCCCCTCGGGTAATCGTATCATCTCCTGTAATTTTTCCCTTGATGTACAAAAAGGCCGCCTTTGCTGTTGAAAGGAAATTCACTCCAGAGTGTTCATAAAAATCCCTGTCCTCTGTAGCCACCATACAGTCAATTGCTTCCTTTGGGATATCTTCAAAATCCAGATAATACGAATCTTTATCCCCTTTTAACTTCGCAATCGGCTTCTTATTGGATGCATAAATCATACTGGTTTCGGAAGAACGAAACGTAGACATATTGGATGCCTCAACTATTTTCTTTGCCTCATTCTTCCAATGGAGAAGATCATCACCATATTTATAATAGAAGAAAACCAACACGCCTAAAGTTGCTAACAACAATATTAGAAAAAATATTTTCAGAAAAAGACGAAGCTTTTTAAATCTTTTCGGCTTTTTCTTCTTTGCGGCTTTCCTTTCTTTCCGGCTTACAGCAGCCTTTCCTTTCGGGGCCTGCCCGCCTGTTGTCTGACTATTAGAAGTCTTTTGTGCCTGTCCATTCGCATTCCGGCCTGCAGATGCATTTTGCATCCGCCCATTCGCACTCCGGCCTGCAGATGCATTTTGTGTCCGTCCATTCGTACTCCGGCCCGCAGACGTTCTTCCCGCACGCGTATTGCTTCCACTGCGCGTACCTGTCGTTTTCCTTTGGTTCTGCTCGGGATGCATTTCCCGCCACTGCCTATCCAGTTCCTCCATACTGGGAATATTCAGGATAGGCTCAAACCTATTTTTGTCATCACTCATACACTACCTCCATAACCCACTGTTTGTTCCTATGTTAATGTTGGAGCAAAAAGTCCTCTCCCCAACTGATACCCCTAATCATAGCATATTTTTCCTAAAACTGGCAATACTATCAAATGCAAAACAAAAATCAAAGAACGACACAGGTTAGTATTTGCACTGTAATCAGTAACTAACACAAAACAGGGAGGAAAACATATGCAGCAGAAGTATTTCAGCTTTTTTAAAAAATACTACATAATTTATATTATTCTTTATGTAGGTGCATTTTCACTACTTTTAACAGGAATTAACGGTCTTACGAACGAACTGCAGAAAGCAAGTCTTACCGGTAGCCAGACAGAAGATGCTACTCCGCAGGAAAAAATCTCGGAATCCCCTCAAACCGCAGAAACATCCCAACAGATACAGGAAAATATTGCCAAAAACATTATCCGGCTTCATGTAATTGCTAACAGTGACAGTACTGCCGACCAGCAGATGAAGCTCGCTGTGCGTGATGAAATTATTACATCTTTGCAGGATGCCTTGAAAAAAGCCTCCTCTACGTCAGAAGCTGCTAAAATCATCCTGATGCATACCGACCAGATTAAAGCGGATGCCCTTCATGTACTTTCCCATTACAACAGCAACTATACCGTAAAAGTTTCTTTACAGCCAAGATATTTCCCCATAAAGCAGTATGGCGATTTATCCTTCCCTGCTGGAACTTATCAGGCTCTTTGCGTTGAAATTGGCAACGCAGAAGGAAGAAACTGGTGGTGTGTCCTCTTCCCAAGCCTTTGCTTTGTTGATGAAACTACCGCTACCGTTCCTGATAACTCCAAAGAAACCCTAAAAGACTGCTTAACTACAGAAGAATATCAGGCAATCTCTGAGCCACCGGCAGCAAGCAGTCCACGTCCAGAACTCCACTCTGGGATTGCAGACTGGTTCCATGGCATTTGGGACAAAGAATAATTTATAATGATTCTCTATTACGGATTGCTACTAATAGCTTCTGTATGTTATAGTATTGCTGAAACTGTTAAATTTAATGTTTTAGCCTGCCTGAATTTTATTCACCTTAGCAGACTCCGGCAATTAAATATCACCGTTTTTGTTGGCATAAAAATTTTGCGATATTTAACATCTAGTACAACGAAAATTAAGTTTTGGATAGTTTGACGCAGAATATTTTTCTGAGAGTGCTGCTTCACAAACGCAGTTCTACGCTCCGCTTCGGTCCTTGCTAAACAAGTGCCACTGGCACTTAGCAACGTAGCGGTGGCTACGTCGAGGCTTGGGGAGTAGTTCTATCAGGAAAATAAGCCAGTCAAACTGCCAATTACTTAATTTTCGTTGTACTAGTGTAATAGAACCAGAATGGAGAATACAATGAATACAAAACAAGTAAGAATCGACATTAAAAGCACACAGCATGATATTGCAGAAGAAACTCTTGATACAACTTATAATGGAAAGTATCACTGTATTGATAAAAAGCACATTATCCATTATGAAGAATATTTTGAAGGGGAGGGGACTGCCCCTTTGAAAAACACCAATCTTATCAAAATAGACAATGACTCTGTACAGATTATAAAAAAAGGTGCAATAAACACCCAAATGCAATTCATAACCGGTCAGGAATACCATGGCTCCTATCAAACTCCCTTTGGATGTTTTAATATGACAATTTATACAGAACAGGTAAAAATAAAAGCAAACGCAAACGCACTTCAAGCTGATATCACTTATACCCTTGACTTGAACCAATGTCCGGTTTCCAAATATACTATCTGTATGAAGATAACGTAATAATATCTGATTTAGAACAGAAGACGGAGAAGACAAAACTGTAATTCCAGATTCTTCGATTAACTGTCGGACAAAATCCAAACGCGGCAATACTTTCATAGATGCACCAAAATTTGTTATGGAAGTATTATCACCTACCACCGAAAAATATGACAGAACAGAAAAAATAGAGTTCTATTGCAAACAGGAAATTGAAGAATATTGTTTTCCTTCCAGTTTTCCCTCACGCCTTCCTTCTGTTTTTAATGCATCTTCCACCGCACACATTGTCACTGCACCTCCTGTTCTGCTGATATTTTCCAAATAACCTACACTTTCCACATAACTTTTATCCTGTGTAAAAACAGATATAAATTCCATGATTGCATACGGATGTTTTAATTTCTTCTCACTTGTCAGCGGATTTTCTCCCAATCTTTTCTTCTTAAAAAATGTGACAATTACATTAAAATCACTGGTAAAGTTTTCAATTACTTCATCTTCCAAAAATGCAATATCAAATACATGAATTTTATGTTTCTCGTCCCAATCAGTTATCTGCTGACGATATGTACCAACATCATATCCCATTACCCTGACTGGCATACATTTGTCAATTGTGTCCTGATTTTCAATGCCAAAAGAGCTGACAACCAAATTCATCGCATTTTGATATTTCTTTTAAATATTGCAACACTGCTCATTCAGATTTTTCATGTCGGTCTTATATACAGACTCCGTCGATCCAGCTTTTAACTGATTCGGATTAAGATATTCTTTCCCAAACAGCAATGTATTATATATGTCTGCAAACACATCGTTGTAATCCTCAATCTTTTTACCTGATAAACATTTGCAAGAAAATGCCGCTTTTTGGCAAATCCCCCATTGCTATCCCAACTTAACCCTCTAGGCAATATATAGTCAGTAACTTATAATGTCTTCCACGCACGATAATTTTATTGCAGTCATACTCCTTTTCTACCTGTACCCGACACCTTTAACCAGCATCAGCCAGCAGGCTTCTTTCGCACGGGAGGTTTCAAGAAATCTCCTGCTTTACTGCTATGTTGATACCAAAGCATAGATTTCTTTGAAAACGACCAGATATTACTTATGTAATGAAAACCGGCTGTTTCAGCAGATAGGAACTATAAGATTAAATAGTCAGAAAATATTAACCACATTAGTAATAAAAAAACGCAAACTATTCATAATAGAAATATTCTTTATCTAATAACACAATATTTCATTTCATATATCATTCAAATTTCAAAATTAGATTTTATAGTACAAAGTTTTTCTTAGTCACCACATACCAGACATTCTCCAAATACATAAAAAGTCACAAAAAACGCCGAATATTCCAAAAAAAACTGTGAAAAATGCTTGCAAAATATGTTTAATTATAATAAAATTATTTTACATATACATAAAATGTGCGATTCGGTTAAAAAATTTTAGCACAATGTTTAAAGAAAGGAGAATTTTTATGAGAAAAGGATGCAAGCAAACTTGTAAACCGAAAGGTTTGATGCAAATCTTAAGTAAAGGAGGATGGCAAAAGAAAGTAAAAAAAGCAACTGCAGCAATGTTAGCGTCTGCCATGGTACTGACCAGTGGAGTTGTTCTTCCGCAGAATATGAAGACGGCGGAAGCAGCCGGTGAAGAAATCACATTTCCAATAGGAACTATAGATGCAGATGGAAATTACCCCATGGGATTCATGGCACAGACCAGTCAGACAACTACAAGCACAGGTGACTTTAGCAAGACAATTTCATTCCATACATCTTCAAAAATGGGTAATGTTTGGGATAATTTTGTTTTAAAAGTACAAGACACTGTATTAACTACAAACAACACATTTACTATGAGGGCAGATAATGGTTTCCTTCTAGACAATTTCGGTGGCTCAAATGATGATAAAACATTTCAAGAAACCAAAGCAGGTGACTGGGCAAGCATTCTAAAGGATGCTAATGTAAGTCTAACTGTCAGCAGAACAGGCACTTCCCTTACTGTTGCTGTTTCGGGCGCTGACGCTGAAGGAAATGATTTTGCTTGGACGGAAACAAGCCAAAAAGCAGTCTCAACTAACCCTATGAATATTATTTTGGGTGGTGAAAAATGTCTTTTAACAACACCTAAGACTGCTCATACGTTAACAATTAATTACAAAAAAGCTGATGGTTCACAGGCAGCCGCTTCTGTTCAGAAAAAAGTATTTGAAGATAGTAATTATTCTGTTTCATCACCGGCTGTTTCAGGTTATGCTTCAGATAAGCCAATAGTTTCCGGTACAATGGGTACACAAGATATCAGCGTGGATGTTACCTATACGGAATCAAGCGGCAATGCTCCTCAAAACATAACGCTTGATTCTACAATAGGCACAAAAAATACAGATGGAAGCTATACATTAGGTTATGATACAACAACTACACCAAAAATAGATACACCTGCAGGTGATTTCAGCATATCGCTTTCATTCCATGTTTACTCACAGATGGCAAATAATTGGTTGAATTACAGTGCAGTATTGGAAGACAGCGGAAAAACAGTAGATAATCGTTTTTATGTAAGGGCAGACCGCTGGATTACCAATGCCTTTGGCAAAGTAAATGCGGATGCAAACGAGCCAGCTAATGAAAAAAAGCCTGGTGATCCGTGGAACGATGCCTGGGTTAGCATCCTTAAAGATGCCAATGTAACAGTAACTGCCAGTCGGACAGGAAATACAGTTACAATTCAAAATTCAGTATCGGATGCCGAAGGAAATTCTTTTTCTTGGTCCGCTGTAAGCACAGATGCTTCAACGCAGGCAATGCTATTTTATTTGATTGGAGATTCCTGTCAAATAACTTCTCCAAAAACGGCACACACATTAACCATTAATTACAAAAATGATGATGGTTCAGAAGCAGCTCCTTCTGTTACGAAACAAGTATTCGAGGGCAGCTCTTATTCTGTTGAGTCTCCTGCTGTCTCTGGTTTTATGCCAGATGAAGATACCATTTCCGGAACAATGGGAAATAAAGATGTCGAAGTCGATGTTACCTATCAGGATGCGACACCACATAAGATAACGATTAAGTATGTGACCTCAACCGGTAAAGAAGTAGCTGAGAAGATAGAAGAAACATTAGACGGTGGTTCTGCTTATGAATATGTCTCACCTACCCTTTCCGGCTACTTTGCCGATATTCCTGTTATTTCAGGAAAGATGGGTTCTAAAGACTTGGAATTCACAGTAACATATAAGTCCTATAATAGTGTTTTAAATATTGCAGATAACTGGAGTGACCTAACTACAGGATACAAAGTTAAACAGTCAGGAGATTTTGATATCGCCTTTAGTTTCCATAACGTATCTACGCATGAAGATGCCCCTGACTGGGCGAATTATGCAATTGCTATCAGTGCAGATACAGCCGGAGACTGGGCACATGCCTGGACAACTGGCGGTTGGTTTATAGTTGGCAACAGAAACAGCATATTAAGTTTTTCAGGCAGTCCAAGCATTGATGGCGATACAGTACCTGCAGCTGCTTTGGCAAATTCTGATGTAACAGTTGGTATCAGCAGAAGAGGAAGCACAATTACCATTACCAACACTGTAGCAGGTTCAGACGGAAAAACATACACTTGGACAGCTACTGAAGCAAACTGCCCTACTGAAACGGTAGCAGTTACTCTGACAGGAGAATTATGTAAACTGTATCTCTATAGCGTACCTGAATCTGAGCCAGATATAGTACCTCCACTTGATACCGATACAGAGGATGTGATTGATACTATTGGCACTGGAAGCTTTGATTTAAAATACGGTGAGTTTGATAAGTACCATCATTCAACTGCTCCGGCAAATGACTTTACGGTAACATATAAGTTCCGCAATACTTCAGCCGGTGATACAAACTGGAATAATTATGCAATAATCCTGCAGGATGCCTCTAGTAAGACATGGTACCAGAGAGCAGACTGGTGGGCTATTGGTCAGGATAATAATACAGCAATTTTCGGAAATGGAGTACCTACTTATTCAGATATAACATTTGACGTACCTACTTTCCTGGAAACAATTCAGAATTCCGATGTAACAGTAACAGTAGTAAGGTCTGGTTCAACAATTACCATTTACAACACCATAAACGGTAAAAACGGCAAGACTCTGTCATGGAGCGCTTCTTCTTCTGAGTGTCCTACAGATGAAATAACCGTTATGCTTGGCGGTGAAGCTTGTATGCTTAAACTGACTAGTGAGGATATCAAAAATGAGGCCATTGAACCAAGTGTCGAGCCTACAACCGCTCCTTCTACTGAACCAAGTACCGAGCCTACAA
This sequence comes from uncultured bacterium, assembly GCA_947643145.1. Classification (GTDB taxonomy): domain Bacteria; phylum Bacillota; class Clostridia; order Lachnospirales; family Lachnospiraceae; genus Butyribacter. The sequence goes on from CANRVD010000013.1 coordinate 43,856, forward strand.
CTGCTCCTTCTACCGAGCCAACTACTGAGCCTACAACCACACCATCTGCTGAACCAAGCACTGAACCTACAGTGGCACCATCTGCAAAGCCAGTAGTAAAGAATGGTGACAAGGTAACAAATTCTGGTGTGACTTATAAGGTAGTAAGCACTAAGAACAAAACTGTTTCCTACACTGCAATTAAGAATAGCAAAAAGACGTCTGTTACTATTCCAAATACAGTTGCAGTAACATCAAATGGTAAAAAAGTAACATACAAGGTAACCACGATTGCTAAAAATACATTCAAGGGTAATAAGACAGTAAAGAAGATTACGATTGGTAAGAACATCACTAAGATTGAAGCAAATGCCTTCAAGAATTGTAAGAACTTAACCACTATCGTTATTAAGTCTGATAAACTGACTTCCGTAGCAAAGAATGCATTATCCGGAACAAATAAAAAGCTTGTAATCAAGGTACCTGCAAAGAAGTTATCTGCATATCAGAAGCTCTTTAGCGGAAAAGGAAATGCCAATATCGTTGTTAAGAAAGCTTAAAACCAAATTAGCAGACAGATATGTTACATGTATATGTTAACCAACACCCCTTAAGGGGTGTTGGTTTTTTTCGTATAATTACTATACGGTTTACATTGCATTTGCATACAATCACCTCCTGCCCATCCCTCCATCTGTTGTTCTAATATCGGTATACTATAGAAATGAACAAAGTCTGTCCACCTCCTACAGCGCTGAAAACACTGCTATTGCTCTTCATATTCCCTCTTTATCTCGGCATTAATATTTACATACGATTCTATAAATTTTCTAATAGACTTTTTACGCCAATTATGCTACAATGCAATTACTTAACCAACCATCAGCACAAAGGAGCGTGATTTTATGACATTGACCAAGGAAGATTTACAAGCATTATCTGATATGATGGATACAAAGCTGGATGCAAAACTGAAACTAATGAGAACTGATATGCGAAATATGAAGTCCGATATGCAGAACATGAAAGCCGATATGCAAGGCATGAAGAAACAAATAGCCAACATTGAACTTCATCTTGAAAATACCACAGAAAGAAATATTAATTTTATCGCTGAAGGTATCTTGATTTAAGCCGCAAACTTGCAGAAATTTCATAAGTAAAGATTAGGAGGGTACAATATGCACGAATATGTAAAAACAGAAAAGAAATCATGTCAGGGCAGTGTGCCCGTTATACAATTAAGGCGAAGTAACTATTACCGTGGTGGTGCTGAAGCAGAAATTCAAGATTGCAGCCTGAATTTTGAATTCAATTCAAATATTTCCGAAAACCATTCATTGATACCAGCAATCAGGGAAGCAATTAAAGGAATGCATCCTGACAAAATTGATGATAAACCTCTGCATGGTCTCCATGATAACTGGGCACTCACTCTTGAAACATACGGCAGTATCTCGTCTAAAGGAAAAAATACATATGCTTTCTCTGCAGCATCTGAACTTATTATAGGTGGTCCTTCTGGATTAAAAATAAGTGAACTCCCTGATATTGTACAGGAAGCATATTCCAGTTTAAAAGAAATCAATAATACCCAAAATATTGATTTTGGAGAAAACTTTTCAAGACAGATAATTGACAAAATCAAAAGAGACCATGACAAGCGAACAGACGCATTACAGACAATCCTTTCCTTAAAGCCATCTACTCTAATAAACATCCCACATGATAGTAATATTTTGCCATCCGACTCTTTTCTTACAGAATTGGATGCCCTTACAGAAATAGAGCAGCCCAAAGAGAGAAAAGCTGCAATAAATAAATTACTTGCCCAAGCAACCGAAAAACAAAAATCAATTAGAAAAAACCGGTCCAACAAACTTTTTGACCTGTTAACACAAATATCTAACATAAATGAAAAAGGTAATTTACGCAGCGCATTTAATAATGAGACACAAAAAATACTGTCTCCCTTAAACCAAATCATTTCTTACCTTGAAAGACAGCATGCTATCCTTAACAACATATCGGCTAAGCTGGAGCCGCAGGCAACAACAAATCTGGATAATTTAACACTCGTTACTTCACAAAATTCCAGTTTTTCAAAAAGCCTATGCAAAATTGCTGACCAACCGATGATGATTCAGGTCACGTTAGGAATCCCACTGAGCATGTTTAACACTGCCAGCAAAGCATTAGCCGGTAATAAGCCATCAGCAGACCACCCCGGAATTCTCGAATCGGCAAAATACCATTACCATTCAACGAGTACGAACTATCCAGATATTACAAGAAGCCAATTAATTAATAAAATGAAGCAATATCATCTGACACTTGAATCAAACTCTCTGACAGGACTGCTGCATATTATAAACGCATACAGGCGTGGACTGAATAACACCAACCCACAAAAGGGACCAAAGCATGAAATGGTTTTGGTAAACAAAAACCCATTGCCTAACGTAATTGAATCTTTGGATGAGCCAGAAGATTTTGATACATGGATTACTTTATGCGCGGATCTGATTGCAGATGATTTTATTCAGAATGGTGATAAGGAAGTAAGCTGGACAAAAAGCTCATTTATGGTATCTGAATGGAAAAATGCCATAATAAAACATAAAATAGATTTAATTGCCCTATATGAAAAAGCATATCGGCATGGTCAAGTTGGCGGACTGCCGAAATTGAATCCAGCCAGTCCTTATGACCCTGTTGCCGTATATGAATTCAGAGATATGCCAAACCTTACATTACCTGAACTTCAAAGCAGATTTACTCAACTGGCGGCAAATATTAACAATTTTCGTTAGTCAACAAAAAATTCTTTTGAACAGGATAGTTTTTAATGAACTATCCTTAAAAGCAATAAGTTTCATGTTGCTCTTAATAGTAAGCAAGAACATAATATTAAGAACAGTAGCTATATAAGAAGCTTTTGATAAAATTCATCATGTAGGTAAAGCACCCTGTGCCAGCGTTTCACTGCCAGCACAGGGTGCTTTTGTAGTTTTATTTTCTTTTGTCTTTCTTGTCGTTTTTATTTTTTTTAATTTCCTTCTCTTCCTTTCGCAACTCCTCCATCTTTCTGCGCATCTTCTCTGAAAACTTAACCTTTGTTGGTCTTGCCTCCAAATTAGAACGAAGCCCCTTTACATCCATAATATAAATGCCACTGATTACAGCACGAACTTCCTTCTTAACCGGAATCACCTCAAAAATCTTCTCATCACAAATCAAAGACATGATTCTAGGTCCGATTTTCGCTTTCACTATCGGCACCTTTCGTCCACGCATATACTTTGGCGTCTGGTCAAGCACCAACTGCGGCAGTCCGGATTCATTTAGTTTCATCCGCTTTTTATCAATTACCAGCAGGGATATGCTTTGGGAAGCATTCTCCAACTCCTTCTGGGACGCCTCCTGCCTGTCCTGTAGCTTTTTACCATAAATACTTAACGCTATCAGCGCTGCTACCAAAATCACTGCTATTACAATCATAACAATAGCCCATGTGCTGATACCATACACAGGCAATAAAATAAAATCACTCATGAAATCTCCTTTTGTGCATCTACTTCTACCAGAAATCTAATTATCACAATGCACACTTTTTCTTATTTCTGGCACTTGTATTACAATTTATCTATCATGCTAATAGAATAACATATTATTTGATTCCTGAAAATATTTTTTTTAAAAATTTCAAATATCATTGGAAATATATGTTACTGTCTACTACTAATGCACCGATAACAAAAAGAGTCCGTTAGTCTTTACACCTCCAACGCATTTGCCTTTACTTTCTCCGACAAAATCCCCCTTACCGTCTTACCAATTCTCTTTCTCTCCGCCCGTTCCAACGTATCCATATAAATCGGCTCACAATATTCTATAATCACATGTGCTTTATGAATCCACGGTAAGTGTCTCTCAAAAACCACATCCGTATTATTCAGCGCTATCGGTACGATAGGCCGTTTTGATTTCTCAGCCAGTTTAAAACTTGCTTCATGGAACTCCAAAAGCTCTTCTCCTGAATTTCTTGTTCCTTCCGGTGCAATGTAGATGGAAGTTCCATTTTTCAAAAGCTCAATTCCCTCTAGTATCGTCTGCAGCCCCTTCTTAATATCATCCCGCTCCAAAAAGAGACAATTCATATATTTCATCCAAAGGGACACCATAGGCACCTTTCCAATCTCCACCTTTGATACAAATGCTGTTGGATATGGTGCTGTCGTATAACAGACCAGAATATCAAAAAATCCCTTATGGTTAAAAACATACAGCGCCGACTGGTCCTTCAGAATATTTTCTTTTCCTTTCACCGTCAGCTTAACGCCAGATATAAAAAGAATCGGACGAAATCCAAGGTTGATTACAATTTTCTGCGATATAACTGCCTTTGCCCTCTCATTGAATTTGCCTACGATAAAGAATATCAGAAAAAGCGGAATACTGATGATGGTATATAACACCAAATAAATCCCCACTACTATAGTTCTCAAGTTATAACAACCTCCATTCGTATGCATATTATTCTTACTTTAGTATCTCCATGTTTTGAATACTTTCTCATCCCCATGTAAAATTGCTTTGCATTTCTTAACCACTATACTATGGAGACAGTTCCTATCCATTAAAAAATCTACGGAAACGAACTGCCGTCTTGTCTCGTTCTACCTAATTATCACTGAGACAAGGCATCAGGCATTCGTTTCCGTAGCAAAATTTCTTATTACCTAGTACAACGAATATTAAGTAATTGGCAGTTTGACTTGCTTATTTTCCTGATA
>CANRVD010000014.1 GCA_947643145.1 uncultured bacterium
GGTGCTACATCGAGGCTTTTGGCAGAATGTAACCGGGAATTTAGACGAGTAAAAAATGCGATATTTAATCGCCGAAGTAATAACTAATACATTCCTGCTTAAAACAGTGTCGAAAACAAATTTAACACCGGCTGAACCATTTTCCAGCGACGCGGCCTGTTCAGCCAGTCCTCATAACTGATTTCATTACTTATCTCAAACAGATTATTAAAATCCTTACGGATTTCCATCTGAATACTCTGCCCGGACATCCAGACACCATTTTCATAATGCAGATAGAAGCTGCGGTAATCCATATTAATGGTACCTACAATCGCTGCATTTTCTGTTAAAATCTGCTTTGCATGAATAAATCCCGGGGTATATTCATAAATACGAACCCCTTCCCGTAACAGCACGCCATAATTATAATTCGTTAAAAGTTTCGCATACTTTTTATCCGGTATATTCGGGGTGACAATCCTTACATCCACTCCCCGGTGTACCGCCTCAATAAGGCTTTGCTTCATATAGTCTTCTATAATCAGATACGGTGTCGTAATATATAAATACTCATCCGAAAAAGTAATCATCTGGTTATAAATACTTTCAATCGGATTATTCGGATTATTTGCCGGACCATCAGAGATTATCTGACAATACGTATCCCCTGCCACATCCGGTATCTTCTTGTAATTTAGATATTCTATATGGTCAGTCTCTGCTGTTTCCGCACTTGCCTCCCACATCTGCAGGAATACTACCGAAAGATTCCATACGGACTCACCGATAATACGTACTCCCGTATCTTTCCAGACTCCAAACCGCTCGATCAGATTTGCATATTCATCTGCCAGATTAAATCCCCCGGTAAATCCCACTTCTCCGTCAATTACCAGAATTTTCTGGTGGGAACGGTAGTTCATATAAAGCTCTCCGGTATATTTATGGACGGGATTAAATACACGCACCTCCATCCCCTCATGCTCCAAAATCTGTTTAAAATATTTACGCGTGCGGATTGCCGCACCAAAGTCATCATATAAAAACTTTATCTCAATTCCCTGCTCTAATTTTCTCTTTAAAATTTCATGCATCTTGTCCCATATCGCGCCTTCTGCCACAATAAAGAAATCGATAAATATAAAATGTCTTGCCTTTTCCAATGCCCTGAAAATATCTTCAAAAGCATCCTCTCCCATAGAATAATACTTCACTCTGTTTCCTTCTGTCAGAGGATAGCCTTCATTCACCATATATTTGACCATTCTTCCGGCTACCGGATGTTCCTCCAGATACTCCTCATATACTTCCTCATCCTGAATCAGAAATTTCTGTCCATATGCAATCTGCCTCATGATATACTGGTCTAACTTCTTTTTCTTTCCACCTTCCCTTCCCCACAAATAGTAAAGCACAAAACCAGATACCGGAAGCAGTAAAATAATGGATATCCATGCAATACGGAAAGAAGGGCTTTGATTTTTATTTACCAGTGTTACCATTGCAATGACGGAACATATCTCCAGTATAAAATAAAAATACACAGTTGTGCTTTGCAGCAGAAAGGGAAGAAAAAGCACAACGGCTAGTTGAATCATTACAATGCATGCTGTAATCAAAAGCCGCAAAAAACCACTTAAATTATTTTGTATCCTTCCTTTTAACCCCTTTAAATAGCTTTCTTCTCTCTCTTCCTCTTCAAAATAGTGAATAATACCCTTACTTTTATTTTTTCTGTCCCATCTTTCATATGCATGTCCCGACCGAAATTTTATCTCCATCTGACTACTTCCCTTCTTTTTTCCCACATGGTATACTGAAAGAAACAGTAGATTGCAGGCTTCGCCAGCAAACCTATTACTTCGGAAGATACACATCGCATGATTTTACGAAGTATAAATTTTCGGATACATCTGCAAAAAACGTAGGTGTAGCGGTGCTGCATCGAGGTTTTTGGCAGAATGTATCCGGGAATTTAGACGAGTAAAAACTGCGATATGTAACCGCCGAAGTAATATTATCATACCGTACATTATAGCCCATCCTAAGTTTTGACGCAAGATTATAAAGAAGAAATGAGGAGACTTATGAAAATAATCTACAGCCCTGTCGAAGAACCGCTTTACCTATATCCTTTTCTACATCCAAAAGAGAATATGGCCTTTTTTGATATTGAAACAACCGGTCTGTCCCCTAATGCCTCTTCCCTGTACCTGATTGGACTGATGACCTATGACAGCATCAAAAAGAAATGGCTTCTCTGCCAATGGTTTGCCGATAACTACCAGAGCGAAAAAGAAATCCTGCAAAATTTTATAGATGCACTGGCTAATGTGAAATACCTGTACCATTTTAATGGAAAGACTTTTGACATACCCTATATCCTGAAAAAATGCACACGCCATGCACTGATAATACCAAAACACTGCCAAAAACTGTTCCATGACACTACAGGGCAGCACTCCATTGATTTACTCAGCATCATCCGCTCTCTTCGTCATGCACTAAGGTTAGAAAAGTGCAGCCAGACCACCGTGGAACAATGGCTGGGACTTAAGCGCTCTGACCCATTTTCCGGCAATGAACTAATTACCGTCTATTCAGAATATATGCAGCAAAAACTTCTAAATCCGGAAAACGCTAAAAAACTTGAAAAAGTTCTTCTTCTGCATAATCATGATGACATAGAAATGATGTTAAATCTGTGCAGTCTTTTTACTTATCATGAGTATCTCTCCGAAAACTGCCAGATTCGGCTTCTTGCTGCCCAAAACCTATCCACGTTAGAAGTTTTGCGTACCCAAAAGCAAGAACTCTCTCTGTCAATAAAGCTTCCGGCAGCAGTTCCCAAAGCCATCCATCTGACTGCCCCCTTTCCGCCAGAAAGCGCTGACAGAGAAATCCCCGCCATAAAAAGCCCTGCCACCCTTTCAATGGAAGAAGATACAGCCCGTATCAGCCTTCCCCTCTATGAAGGCACCTTGAAATTTTTTCTGCCTGATTACAGGGACTATTGTTATCTTATGAAAGAAGATATGGCAGTCCATAAAAGTATTGCGGAATTTGTAGACAGTACTGTCCGTAAAAAAGCAACAGCAGCCACCTGTTACATAAAGCAGACAGGGCTTTTTCTCCCAAGCCTTGTCCCTTCCGGCAAAAGGAAAATTTCTGCTGCACCGGATATAGAAACAGATGGCAGCCTTTCCTTATTTCACTTACAATGGAAAGATAAATTATCCTTTTTTAAGCTTCCAGATGACTATACTAAGAATTTAGAATTTTGGAAACAGTACCTTAACATACAGTTTCCCTGTTTTCGGAATATCTAAATGATTGACACAAGTCAGCATTCTTGTTAGAATTTACTGAGAAAGATTGTATGAGTATACCGACAACACAAAACAATCGGCTTTTATTAAATTATCAGATATTGTAATTATAAATACAGGAGGGAATAGAAATGTATCATTGCCATAGTCATTTTTATTTAGCAGGAGAGAAATGCAGAGTATTTGATATTATAAAAGAAATAACCCCATTTGAACATTTTACCCATGAATTTACTGAAAGTGAAATCCTTGATGAATCATTTATATCCAAGGCAAATGTGATTATAGCTAACCTGCAGAATATGGATGCAAAAGAAACAGTACGTATGTTAGTTTCAAGCAGAAAAAAAGAAACGGAACTTATTCTGCTCGCGGATAAGGAACAGATCCTCCCTTTAGCAGATGACCTGTCGGAAATTAAAGATATATGGACATTACCTATGTCAGATGAAGAGATAAAATTCCGTATTCAAAGATGGCAGCAGACTTGCAAAATGTACACGGATTTTTGGCAGACCAGCCATTATCTTGAAGCTACCATTAACAATATTCCTAACCTGATCTGGTATAAGGATAAAGATGGTATTCATAAGAAAGTCAACGACAGCTTCTGCAAAACCGTCCGAAAAACCAAAAAGCAAGTAGAAGGCCGCGGTCATGCTTATATCTGGGATGTTGATTTTGATGATCCGGCCTGTATAGAATCCGAACGGGAAGTTATGGAAACAAAACAGACCTGCATATCAGAAGAAACAATTAAAACGGGAGAGGGCATGAGGCAGCTTACTACTTATAAATCCCCATTGTATAATATGGACGGAAGTGTAATGGGGACGGTAGGTGTTGCAATTGATGTAACCAAAGAACGTGCCTATGAAAAGGAAATTCTACAAAAAAATGCTGCTCTGGAGAAAATTTTTACTACGATTGACTGTGGGGTAATGCTTCATACGATGGATGGAAAAATCCTCAGCACGAACAGGGCTGCACTCAAGATTTTGGGCTATGAAACCCAAGATGAACTGGTTAAGGACGGCTTTCATTTGATTGCTTCGTCCGTTATGGATGAAGATAAGGAGAGACTTCGTGAAAGCATCCAATCATTGCAAATGGAAGGAGATACCGCCAGTGTAGAATACCGTGTACAGCATAAAAACGGAGACATTCTTCATGTTATGGGCAACGTCAAGCTCTTAATGGAGAATGACGAGCCTATCTACCAGCGTTTCCTTTTAGACTGTACTGCCCATAAGCTGGAAGAAAAGAAAAAGGAACAACAGCAAAGGGAACTGATTCAGGCACTAAGCGTTGATTACAACCTTGTCTGCTTTTTCGATCTTGACAGCGGAATGGGATTTCAATTCCAAAGCAATGGAATTGACGAATATATGTTTGATCCTTTTTTCAATGACGAAATATCACTGGAAGAAAGTATGGAGCACTACATACAGAAATATGTACATGAAGAAGACAAAGACATGCTCCGGCAAAATACAGGGAAAGATGAGCTGATAGCACAGTTGTCGAAAAAGAAACTGACAACTATAAATTACCGTATTAATATAGATGATGAGATAAAATACTTTCAAATAAAGGTGGTGCGTACAGGAACATGGAACCAGACACATGGTATTGTTTTGGGATTTCACAGTATAGATAAAGAAATCCGAAGTGAAATGGAGAAAAATACTCTGTTAGAAGATGCACTTATGCAGGCAAATCAGGCAAGCAAGGCAAAAAGTATATTCCTTTCCAATATGTCACACGATATCCGCACTCCAATGAATGCAATTGTTGGATTTACCGCTTTGGCACTTACACATATTGACAGAACAGAACAGGTAGAAGAATATCTGAAAAAGATTATGACGTCAGGAAATCATCTTCTCAGCCTGATTAATGATGTTTTGGATATGAGCCGCATTGAAAGCGGCAAAATGCATCTAGATGAAAAACCATGCAGCCTGCCGGATATTTTACATGGACTGCGTAATATATTACAGGCAGATGTCCGTGCAAAACAGCTTGATTTATATATAGATGCTGTAGATATTATAAATGAAGATATTTATTGTGATAAACTGCATTTAAACCAGGTACTTCTGAATCTTCTTAGCAATGCTGTAAAATATACAGGTGCAGGTGGTATTGTCAGTATGCGGATTACAGAAAAACCAGGTGCCCCGGCAGGTTATGCAAATTATGAATTCCTTATCAAAGATAATGGCATTGGCATGAGTGAGGAATTTGTATTACGTATCTTCGAGCCTTTTGAAAGAGAAAAAACCTCTACAACCAGCGGTATTCATGGAACCGGTCTTGGAATGGCAATTACAAAAAATATTGTAGATATGATGAACGGCTCCATTAGTGTAAAAAGTGAACAAGGCGTAGGCACAGAGTTTATGGTTGCTTTTACTTTCCGTCTGAACCCTGCAACCAAGGACCCACGGAATATCCCACAACTTAAGAACTGCAGGGCACTTGTTGTCGATGATGATTTTGATACCTGTGACAGCGTATCCTATATGCTAAACCAGCTTGGAATGCGCGCAGAGTGGACCTTATCGGGAAAAGAAGCAGTACTGCGTACCCACCAGGCATCTATGCGTGGAGACAGTTATTCCGTTTATATTATTGACTGGCTTCTTCCTGATATGAACGGTGTTGAAGTTACCCGGAGAATCCGAAAAGAAATGGGAGACGATATCTCTGTGATTGTCCTGACTGCCTATGACTGGGCAGAGATTGAGACGGAAGCCAAAGAGGCTGGTGTGACGGCATTTTGCAGTAAACCACTGTTTATGTCAGAACTAAGCGACTGTCTGTATTCCATTGTCAATGCAAACGAGGACGCTGAAAATAATTCTTCCGAATACGCACCAAAAATCGCTGCCGGACGTATTCTTTTGGTGGAAGATAACGAACTGAATCAGGAAATTGCCTCAGAAATTTTGACCGATGCCGGCTTTACGGTAGATATTGCTGAAGACGGGCAGGTCGCCATAGATATACTGAAAAAATCTGAACCAGGCCATTATCAGGTAATCCTTATGGATGTCCAAATGCCGATTATGAATGGTTATGAAGCAACAAAGATTATCCGCGCTTTGGAGGACAAAGAACTGGCTTCCATACCAATTATAGCAATGACCGCAAATGCTTTTCAGGAAGATAAACAGGAAGCCTTACGATGCGGCATGAATGCCCATATCGCAAAGCCAATTGATATTGAAATTTTATTTGATACACTGAGAAAGATTCTGACCTGATAACGGCTGACAGGCCACAGGCGCACCGCTGAAATCCGGTGTGCCTGTGGCCTTTTTCTCCATTTTCTTGACACTGAGACTTTTCTACTGCACAAAAAAACCAATACACCTACTTTCATAGATATATTGGCTTCATGTACCATCTTTGCATAAACGCTTATTCCGCATTTGCAAGAATCTCTTTTTTATTGTAAGAACCACATGACTTACATACTCTGTGAGATATCATTAAAGCACCACACTTACTGCACTTTACTAAATTTGGTGCTGACATCTTCCAATTTGCTCTTCTCTTATCTCTTCTAGACTTTGAAGATTTATTTTTTGGACAAATAGACATTCTATTCCACCTCCTAATTTCCGTACTTCGATTTACAACACTTTTTCGATTATATCAAGACCAAGCCCGTTTGTCAACAAGTTTTTCCAAGGAATTAACCCAACCGCTTGAAATATGTTATTAAAGTGTCAGTACGCTAACTGTTTCTCTGGCAATCGCAAGTTCTTCATTGGTAGGCACTACCCAGACCTGCACCTTACTTTCAGGCTTTGTCAGGCATAGCTCTTCCCCACGTACTTGTGGCACATCTAAATCAGGAACAACACCAATCGCACCCAGCTTATCTAAAATCATCTGACGTATTTCCAGATTATTTTCACCGGCACCAGCTGTCAGGGCAATTGCATCTGCTCCATCCAATGCCAGAAAATAGGCACCAATATATTTCACAACACGATATACTAACACATCAATCGCATTCTTTGCATCTTCGTTTCCCTTTTCCATCGCTTCTACCAAATCGCGGTAATCATTGGAAATACCGGATAACCCCAAAGCACCGGATTTCTTATTTAATATAGAAGTCATTTCACTAATCGAAATATTTTCTTTTGCACAGATATATTCCAAAATAGCCGGGTCAAGGTCGCCGGAACGGGTCCCCATCATTAAGCCCTCTAATGGCGTCATGCCCATACTGGTATCAATACTCTTACCATTTTTAATCGCACTGATGCTTGCTCCACTTCCGATATGGCAGACAATCATCTTGGAATTTTCTTTATCAAGTCCTGCTAACTCTGCTAAACGGTTTGACACAAAACTGTGGCTGGTTCCATGAAAACCATAACGGCGGACTCCGTATTTTTCATAGTATTCCTTTGGAAGACCATATAAATATGCCTTCTTTGGCATTGTCTGATGAAACGCTGTATCAAATACAGCAACATTTGGAACGCCCGGCATAACCTCCTGACAGGCCCGAATACCTAAAAGATTCGCAGGATTATGAAGCGGCGCCAAATCGTTGCAGGATGTAATCGCCCGAATAACCTCTTCATCAATTTTAACAGAGGATGCAAACTTTTCACCACCATGTACCAGACGGTGTCCTACTGCATTAATCTCAGATAAGGATGTTAACACACCTATCTCCTTGTCCAGCAAGGTATCAAGAACTTTCTGAAGCGCTACGCCATGATCTGGAAATGGAACCTCTTCTTCATATTTCTCATTTCCTTTTTTATAAGTAATGGCCCCATCCAAGCCAATTCTTTCACAATTACCAGAAGCACTTACTACTTCTGTCTCTGAATCAATCAACTGAAACTTTAAAGTTGAGCTACCACAATTTACTACTAAAATTTTCATCATGAACCTCTTTTCTGCCTGCATCGGCTATTATATTGCATACATATAAAAGTATACTTGATTCATTTTTCTTTGTCTAGTAAAATATATGAGATGGCGTGAAAATCAATTTTCAAAATAGGCTTACGATCGCTGTGAATCGCAACGGTGGAAAAGAGGTTTTAATGAATACGATTGGTATTATCGCAGAATATAATCCCTTTCATAATGGACATTCATACCAGATAGACTCCATTAGAAAGCAAACATGGGCAGACAATATTGTCATCATAATGAGCGGTGATTTTGTGCAACGGGGAACTCCTGCCTGGACAGATAAATATCTACGCACAAAAATGGCTCTTACCTGCGGTGCCGACCTTGTCTTTGAACTTCCTGCTGTTTTTTCTACCGCAAGTGCAGAGTCTTTCGCAAATGCAGGTGTAAGCCTTTTATCCTCCCTCGGCTTTGTAGATGGCATCTGTTTTGGTGCCGAGAACCATAACCTTGCCGACCTTCAGGAAACTGCTGCCTTTCTTGCTGACCCGCCTTCTGCTTTTGAGGAAAGCATCCATACACTGACAGCAAGCGGCATGACATACCCTGCAGCAAGACAGCAGGCACTTACAAAGCATTTGAAAGAGTTATGCCTTGTATATCCAACCCTTTTCTCCGAGCCAAACAACATCCTTGCCCTGGAATACCTAAAAGCAATTCTGCGGCAAGACAGCCACCTGACCCCTTTTCTTATCCCAAGAAAAGGCAGTCCTTATCATAAAGAACAGCTGGACAGCACCTTTTCCTCGGCTACCGCTATACGAAAAGCAAGCCTTGCAGGATGTTCCTCTTTGGCTCCCTGTTCACAGATTCCTATAAGTCAAAAGGAGGCGTTTTTACAAAAAATTGGCCCTGTTGTTCCAAACAAGGTTTTGGTTCTTCTTCGAGAGTATACCAATCATTATCCAATATCAGAAAATGATTTTTCAGATATTTTGTATTACCGTTTAACCCATTTATCCAAAGAAGATATGAAAATTTTAGATATGACGGAAGAAATTTTCAACCGCATTCAGAAACATATTACAAATTATACTTCTTTCTCAGACTTTACAGCCCAAATCAAAACAAAGCAATACACCTATAGCCGAATCAGCCGTGTATTGCTTCATTGTTTACTTAATATTGACACTTCCTGCACTCCAAAATTCTATCCTACCTTTGTGGATAATACACTGCCATGTGTCCCGTATGCCAGGCTTTTAGGCTTCCGTCGAAAAAAAAGCGGCCTACTGCGCAAAGTCTCTAACCTTCCCGTTATCACCAAGCCGGCAGATGGATTTACGCAGATTTCTGCTTTTTACAACAATACGCCTTCTATGGAAAGCTATATTCGTTATGCACATACTCTATATGAAAAGGATATTTTTGCATCTAATCTATACCGCCAGATACAAAACAGCACGCTTGGCTGCACATGTGCAAATGAGTATCACTGCCAACCTGTCATTTTGTAGCCGCTGTCCACAGGCAATTACTGCTCATAATTAGATACAACAGCATTTTGCCATTTATTTACATTACTTGCCACTGAAATATACTTTTCCTGCTTCTGTTTTGATTCCTTTATAATAAAACAACTCATCTACTGTCACTAACTGAAACCCTTTTTTACAAAGTTTAGGCACCAGAGTCTCAACTGCTTTTGCTGTTGTTGGATATAAATCGTGCATCAGAACAATATCGCCATCCTTAATAGAGTTGCAACGCTTCAAAACCTTTTTGGTATTTCGGCTCTTCCAGTCCTCTGAATCAACATTCCAGCAAACCATTGGAACATTGACGGTTTTTCTAACTTTATCGTTGACAAAACCTCCCGGCGGACGAAGTGCTGTTGTATGGCATCCAATTACATTCTGCAATGTATTATCTGTCTTTTTTAACTGCCATGTAATCTGTTTCTTCTTTGCCGTACTCAGCACTTTATGTTCATATGTGTGGCTCGCTAACTGGCATCCCTGGTTATATGCCTTTTTGACAACATCGGAATAGCTCGGTATACGGTTTCCCACGCAAAAAAAAGTTGCTTTTGCATCATGCTTTTTCAGCGTTTCCAAAATTTTGTTTGTAACAGGCGCGTATGGCCCGTCATCAAAAGTCAGTGCAACCATCGGCTTATTTGCATCCAAATCCTTACGAATCCAGCGGCTTGTTCCACCTGCCGCCGTCTGTACTGCTTCCGGCATCTTTGTCGCTTCCGGTTCAGGCTGTTCTTCCTGTTCCTTTGATTTTTCTTTTGATTCTTCCTGCTTTTCTTCCTTGTTCATCTCCTGTGCTGTCTTCTCCGATACGGTTTCTGTTTTATTATCTGCCGTATTTAAAGAAACCACCTTACCTACAAGGACTATCAAAATAATAATTAATGCCAAACTGGAATTGAACAAAATCATCTTCGCACGTACTTCCCTTTTTCTCTTAATAAAAGACTTTTCTCCTCTGTCTCTCAGTCTCTTTTCCTCTTCGCCTGTATTCTTTTTCAAATCTTCCTGTAAACTCATTTCCATGCTCCTTCTTTCATCACTCTTGTGGGTATGCTACAGTAATCAAAAAAAACAATCCGCTAATGACCATGCCATCCACAGCGCAAACAATATCATAGCACACAATAAATTTATTTCATCACAATTTGTTTGCTATTCTGTTAAATAATTATTAAATTTTCCATTTTATGCACTTTTTTCACCAGGAGCAATCATTCCTCCAAGCATTCCTGATATAATACACATCATTGCACCGCTGATAAGCTGCATATTGCCAGAAACTTTTATCTTCATTATAAAGACTCCTGCCACCAAAAGCACCAGGAAATATATGGTACCAATTACGACACCCCAGAAAAATTTCTGTTTTCCCATCATCTTCCCTACCAGAAATCCTCCAAGAATATTGCTTAAGATATATGTCAGAATGATTCCAATGCATAAAACATTGCTTCCGCCATCCATTTTCCATACCAGCAACGTCAAAATTCCAAGCATAATCATAGAGCACACAAACATTATCCCCAGTATAACAAAAAAATTGCACAGCTTATTTTTCATTTATTTTCCTTTCTGCGCTTTTTTCCTTTAGCGCGCAAAGATTCCTCACTACATATCTATACAAACAAAAACTTTTTTATACATAGTATTTGCTTTCTTATTTTGTTTTGTGATATCATACTATATGATATAAATTAAAGGAGTCAAAATATTATGAAAACAATTGATTTACATGTTCACTCTAACTTTTCTGATGGAACCTGCAAACCGGAAGAACTGGTTGATTTAGCGATTGAAAAGGGACTGGCGGCATTTGCCCTTACAGACCATGACAGTGTTGGTGGTGTTGAAAGCGCCCTTGCTGCATGCGAGCAGGCGAATGCACCGTTACAGGTGATTCCAGGTATAGAAATTTCTACCGATTATGAAGGACATGATATCCATATCGTAGGTCTTTTTGTAGATTATCACAACGAAGAACTTGTCCAAAAAACAAGACTTTTTGTAGAACGGCGTGAAAACCGTAATGCGCAGATGGTGGAAAATCTTCAGAAAGCCGGAATTGACATTACAATGGAAGATTTAATTGCCGGAAATCCTGATATGGTAATTACAAGAGCTCATTTTGCAAAATATCTGATTTCCCACAATGTTGTAAAGGATGTCAAGGAAGCTTTTGCTGTTTATCTTGGAGAAGATACTCCTTACTTTGTGCCAAGAGCCATGATGAAAAGCACAGACGGTATCAAACTGATTTTGCAGGCTGGCGGTATTCCCATCCTGGCACATCCAATGCATTATAAATTAGAAGAAGACATGCTGCGCCGAATGATTCAGGAATTTAAGGATGCAGGCTTAGTGGGTATGGAAGTTATGTACTCTAACCACTCTCCAGAAGATGATATCTTTGTCGCAAAGCTTGCCAAGGAATACAAGCTCCTGCCAAGTGGCGGTTCTGATTTTCATGGCAGCAATAAACCTGCTATCAGCTTAGGAAGCGGACGCGGCAATCTTGAAATCCCATATGAATTTTTAGAAACACTTGCCGCATATGGAAATTACCCGATTTGAAAAATTTCCTATAACGTAAAAACAGCACAGGCTTGTATCCAGTATCAAAAGCCTGTGCTGCTAAAATATTCTTATTTTTCACTGCTCTGTTTGTCTATTTCCACAATATTTTCCTTTTTCATAGGAATACGGCAGTTCTTATTATTACCAAACTCTACGATAACAACCTCTTCCATAATATCAATTACAACACCAAAGAAACCACTTGTTGTCAAAATACTGTCACCAACCTCCAGTGTGGTAAGAAGTGCATCATGCTCTTTCTGCTGTTTCTTCTGTGGACGGATTGCAAAAAACCAAAACACACCAATAATAACTGCATAAATGATAATCATTGTGACAAGGCTCGTTCCGCCTCCCGATGCATTTCCTTTGCTTCCTAAAACTTCTAATAGACTCATTTTGTCTCCTCCTTCATCTGCTCTGATTTCTTTTTTTTATATTCTTTGAAACACCCTTTTTCAATGGCATCACGTATCTCTTCCATCATTGTGTTATAAAATGTAAGATTATGTGTCACCATCAGGCGAAGTCCAAGCATCTCTTTTGCTTTTAATAAATGGCGGATATACGCCCTGCTGTATGTTTTACAAACCGGACAATGACATGTTTCATCCAATGGCCTGTCGTCCAGCTCATATTTGGCATTTAATAAATTCATCTTTCCATGATTCGTATAAGCATGGCCATGACGGCCATTCCTCGCAGGATAGACACAGTCAAAAAAGTCCACACCCCGTTCTACTGCCTCCAGTATATTATCCGGTGTCCCAACGCCCATAAGGTAGGTTGGCTTATTTTCCGGCAGATGTGGTACCGTTTCTTCTATGATACGGTACATCTCCTCGTGGCTTTCCCCAACTGCAAGCCCCCCCAGTGCATAGCCATCCAAATCCATCTCCGCAATCCGCTTTGCATGCTCGATTCTTATATCTTCAAAGGTTCCTCCCTGATTAATACCAAAGAGCATCTGCTTTGGATTAATTGTATCCTCCAGACTATTCAGACGGGCCATTTCCTTCTTACAGCGTGCCAGCCACCTCGTCGTGCGGTCTACAGAATCCTGCATATATTTTCTGGTTGCCGGATGCGGCGGGCATTCATCAAATGCCATCGCAATCGTGGATGCAAGATTTGACTGAATCTGCATACTCTCTTCCGGTCCCATAAAAATTTTTCTGCCGTCTACATGAGAATTAAAATAAACCCCTTCTTCTTTTATCTTTCTGAGTCCTGCCAGTGAAAACACCTGAAATCCACCGGAATCCGTAAGAATCGGTTTATCCCATACCATAAATTTGTGAAGTCCGCCAAGCTGCTTTACGATTTTGTCTCCCGGACGCACATGAAGATGGTATGTATTACAAAGTACAACCTGTGTTTTGATTCCCTGTAAATCCTGCGTTGATACTGCCCCCTTCATAGCCCCCACAGTTCCTACATTCATAAAAACCGGTGTCTGGATTGTACCATGAACGGTAGTAACTTCTGCTCTTTTTGCATTTCCGTCTTTCCACAAAATTTTATACATATTTTTCCTCATTTCTGCTCTGTATTTTACGCATAACCGATGTTTGTGGCAAGCAACGCGTTGGCACAAACAGAGGAAGAATGCTGCTTTGCAGCAAACCCGTTTTACGGGTGTTTCTTCCTGTGCGAATGGTCTTTTCATTCACACTTTCCTCTTTTTATTTCCGAAATTGTTCTATCATTATTTTTACTAAAATTACCACTAACAGTACCGGCAATACAAAACCAACAAAAATACCAATAACATTTGCTACCAGAACCAATACAACCGCCAGTATACCAATCAAAATAATCCAGCCAAGCGCTTTCTCATACCATGCAAGCCCACCTTCTGCTCTATTTTCAGAGCCTTCATACTGTCCTGAACGCTCCCTGCTATATTCACTTCTTGCCTGTTCTGTATAATAGTCAGCCATCGGACCCTTTGATGCTTTATACGCATCTATAATTGTACGGGCAATCAGCCTTGGGTCTCCCAATTCTTCAATTACTTCCTGTTCTGGTTTTCCTGCCTCTTCAAAATAATTCCTGTAAAAAGTGATATTCTTTTCCACCTCTTCCATTGGAATAACTCCTTCCAGGCTTTCCCGTAATAAAGAAAGAAATTCACCTCTATCCATGCTTCCTCCTATTATGTTGCTATTTTACTATTCACAGCCGTTCTAAACATCACGCGTAAAACCTGCCGGCAAAGCTGTGAATAGCAACTATATTTCCTAAATATTAGCTTGGGTCTCAAAAGCCAGATTTCTTTTAGCATTCCAAAGCACAAAGCCTGCGTCATTGCTTTGGACACCCAAACCAGTATTTTAAAAGACAACTTTGCAGCCGGAGCTGCAAAGCTGTCCTCCCATTCATTTTCAAAACTGTTTGCTTCATAACATCTGCAACCGTATTGCTTTTTCAGCATACTGTATTTTTCTTATGCCTTTCCAACTGAACCGAACAGTTCCATCTTTTCCTTTACTGTTGCCTTAATTGCTTCTGCACCTGGTGCCAAAAGCTTACGAGGGTCAAAGCCCTTGCCCTCTAAATCCTTACCTGCCTCAATATACTTACGGGTAGCTTCCTGGAAAGATAACTGGCACTCTGTATTTACATTAATCTTAGCAACACCAAGAGAAATTGCCTTCTTAATCATGTCAGCAGGAATTCCTGTACCGCCATGAAGTACAAGAGGCATATCGCCTGTCTTTGCCTGAATGGCATCTAATGTTTCAAAACTGAGTCCTGCCCAGTTCTCTGGATATTTTCCATGAATGTTACCGATACCTGCTGCAAGCATTGTTACTCCAAGGTCTGCAACTGCCTTACACTCATCAGGGTCTGCACACTCACCTGCACCAACAACACCATCTTCTTCCCCACCAATAGAACCAACTTCTGCTTCCAAAGAAAGACCAAGAATATTACAGGTATTTACAAGCTCTGTTGTCTTTGCAATGTTCTCCTCAATCGGATAATGGGAACCATCAAACATAATAGATGAGAATCCCGCATTGATACATGCCTTTGCACCTTCAAATGAACCGTGGTCTAAGTGAAGTGCTACCGGAACAGTAATATTTAACTCTTCAAGCATACCATTTACCATTCCAACAACAGTCTTATAACCACACATATATTTACCTGCTCCCTCAGATACACCTAAAATAACTGGTGACTGCAGTTCCTGTGCTGTCTGTAAAATTGCCTTTGTCCATTCTAAGTTGTTGATATTGAACTGACCTACTGCATACTTTCCTGCTTTTGCCTTTGTAAGCATTTCCTTTGCTGATACTAACATAAACTCTAACCTCCATCATTTAACTTGTCCGCTTTGCAGTTTTCTTTCCTCCCGCCTCCACGTACACCATACATAAACAAATTTTATTATATACTATTTTTTGGAAAAAGAAAATAAGAAAATCATTAAAATAATGCCCTAATCTCTTCTATTCTCTCCATAGCCAGCCGATAACCACTTTCATAGTTTTTTCTCAGCTTCTTTACATCCTTCTCATAGCTGTCCAATGGCTCCCTTGGCCTGAGAATCAAAGCCTTTCCCTCTCTCTCCAGTTTTTCGCACCATAGTACGGATTGATTATACCTTTTGTAACGGGTAAGCACTTCTTTTGCAATCACCGGATACCTATGGTAAATCGCCTTTGCTGCCAAACGGTCTGCACGCCTGCACTCCTTCCGGTAGCCTGCTGGACGTGTCAGGACAATCAATGCCTTTTCATTTCCATCGGCAAGCAGTTTATCAATCGGAATCGGGTTAGACAATCCGCCGTCAAAATATTCCCTGCCTCTGACTATAGCTGGCGGAAATACCACTGGCAGCGCACAGGTAGCACAAAACACATTAAACTGATTGTCAACATCCTCTTTATAAAAGTACTTCACTTCACCCGTGACTGCATCCGTTGTTGTAACTACAAATTTACCCTCATAATTTTGAAATGTCTCCATATCAAAAGGGTCTTCTTCATTTGGAATATCACGAAATACAAACTGAACTCCGAATATGCTTTTATTCTTTAAAATATTTCTCTTTCCAATATACCGCTTATCGTTCCGATACTTTTCAAAAACCCGGATATTTCTGCCCTTCTGCCTTGAAATATAGGATGCCGCATCAGCCGCCCCTGCCGACACTCCAATACAATAAGGAAACATGATATCCTTCTCCAGTAACGCATCCATTACACCACAGCTAAATACCGGACGAAAAGAACCACCCTCAAAAAGAACACCTGGCATATAACACCTCCTACATCTTTCATTTCTTACACACTTCTGACAGTATTGACAAAAAGCTCTATCTTTGTCAAATCCTTTCCCTGCCCATCTTCCCGTTCTACCCCGGATGAAACGTCCACTCCGTCCGGCTGGATTCTGTGAATTGCTTCTGCTACATTTCCTGCATGAAGCCCTCCTGCCAGAAACAATACTTTCTCATCCTTTGGCACCATTTTGACCAGATTCCAGTCAAAAGTTTTCCCACTGCCCGGTTCCATAGCATCAAACACATATCCCTCCACTTTCTTACAGCTATGATACGACTCATATAAATTCATATCCTTCACATTAAATGCCCTTAGTACAGGAAGAGATATTTCTTCTAACAGTTCCTTTGAAAGTTCCCCGTGAATTTGGATATAATCAAAGCCAGCCTGTTCAATTTCCCTTATCTCTTCTGGCAGGGGAGATACTACTACCGCTACTTTTTGAATGGATGCATCTAACCTTTTTATAATTTCCTTTGCATTCTGCATTGTATTATTCCGCCTGCTTTTAGGATAAAAAAGCACAATACCTGCAAAATCCACATGATTCCGGTTCAGATATTCCGCCTCCTCAGGCTTTGTTAACCCACATATCTTTATAATCATACTAATCCTCCCATGCCGCTCTTGGTAGCACAAACAATAGATTGCAGGCTTCGCCAGCAAACCTATTATCATGAATAGTAATGAAGAATGCTGCTTTTGATCTGGATAGTTCGCTTTACTTGCCTATCCCGTATATATACAAATGCGGCTATCCTTCTTGATACCATTATATACAATTCCCCTATAAATTGGCAAGCCAGTGGGTAACCCAATGCTTTCCACACTTAAATGCGTTACTGTTCACTCTGCCCGGTAACAGCATCATTTTCACAATTTCATGCGAAAAAAGCAGAAAACAGCTGACGAAAAGTGTCGTTCATGATATAATATAGCTGGTTTGCTTTTTCAAAGTTCTCACTGTCCATGCGTTGTTGGACGGCATAGAATCTTTTGCAAATCCACATACTATAAACAATGACAACGCAGAAATGAGGTTAAAACTACTATGAACAACAAAAATGACTTTAAGCCATTTGTTCCAGCAGACAAGGTTATGCCTGAATTTACAGCCGTATCCGTTATTTTGGGTATTCTCTTAGCGGTTGTTTTCGGCGCTGCGAACTCCTATCTGGGACTTCGTGTCGGCATGACCGTTTCCGCTTCTATTCCGGCGGCAGTTCTTTCCATGGGTATTATTCGGTTTATCCTAAGAAAAGATTCTATCCTGGAAAATAACATGGTACAAACGATTGGTTCAGCTGGCGAATCTCTTGCCGCTGGTGCTATCTTTACCCTTCCGGCTCTTTTTATGTGGGCTACGGAAAATGATGCTATTTCCGCTCCATCTTTTCTTGAGATTGCAGTGATTGCAGTCTGCGGCGGACTTCTTGGAGTCCTTTTCATGGTTCCACTCCGTACTGCCCTGATTGTAGAAGAACATGGTGTACTGCCATTCCCGGAAGGAACTGCCTGTGCAGAAGTTCTCCTTGCCGGTGAAGAGGGCGGTGAAAAATCCAAAGTTGTTTTCTCTGGTCTTGGCATTGCCGCTGTATATAAATTTATTGCAGACGGCTTCTGCCTCTTCCCGTCAGAAGTTGTGTGGACTATTAAACCATTAAAAACCGGATTTGGAATGGATGTCCTTCCTGCCCTTGCCGGTGTCGGCTACATCTGCGGACTTAAGGTTTCCGGCTATCTGTTCGCCGGCGGCGTTCTAGGCTGGTTTGTATTAATTCCATTAATTTCTCTTTTTGGCATGGAAAATGCTATTGCTCCGGCAACAAAGGCTATCAGCTCAATGTCGCCAGATGATATCTGGAGTTCCTATATCCGCTATATCGGTGCAGGTGCGGTAGCTGCTGGTGGTATTATCAGCCTTATTAAGACACTTCCTACGATTGTCAAAACCTTTTCAAAAGCAATCAAAGGCTTTGGCCACAAAGGAGAGGACGAGCTTCGTACCTCTAAAGATTTACCACTGCCTATCGTATTAGCAGGCGTACTTGCTATCGCTGTTATCATTTGGCTTATTCCTGCTATTCCAATCAGCTTTATTGGCGCCTTAATTATAGTAGTCTTTGGTTTCTTCTTTGCCACTGTTTCCAGCCGAATGGTTGGTCTGGTTGGTTCTTCCAACAATCCCGTATCCGGCATGGCAATTGCAACCCTTTTAATTGCTACCGCAATCTTAAAAGCAACCGGTATGGTCGGCTATGCCGGCATGGCTTCTGCAATTTGCATCGGTACTGTAATTTGTATTGTTGCAGCCATGGCAGGTGACACTTCACAGGATTTAAAAACCGGTTATATTGTAGGTGCAACACCGATTCGCCAGCAGATTGGTGAATTGATTGGTGCTGTTGTTTCCGCTATAGCTATTGGAGGCATTATGTATCTTTTAAATGCAGCATGGGAATTTGGTACACCAAAGCTTCCTGCTCCACAGGCTACTCTGATGAAATTAGTAGTAGAGGGCGTTATGGGTGGAACGCTTCCTTGGGGACTGGTTTTCTGTGGAATTGCTGTTGCCATTGTAATCGAAATCTTAGGACTTCCGATTCTTCCGGTTGCCATCGGACTTTACCTGCCAATCTACCTTTCGACTCCAATCTTCCTTGGCGGTCTGCTCCGCTGGTTCTTCGAGACGAAGAAGTCATGCAAAAGCGAAGAAGAGCGTAAAGATAATATTGACCGCGGCATCCTGTACAGCTCTGGTATGATAGCCGGCGAAGGATTAGTCGGTATCTTTTTAGCAGTACTTGCAGTAATTCCATTTAAAGGAGGCTCTGTTGCTGATATCTTCAATCTGAATGGTATCCTTGGCAATATGGGAGGCACTATCTTCTTCATATTGATACTTGCCTCTATCGTGTATTTCTCTATTCATAGAGGAAAATCAAAGGGTTAAAATGGGAATGCGCTGGCATTCCCCTGACAAAAACTGTTATGCGGTTTTAGTCGCTAACCACTAAATTTCTATTCCATAAAAAACATGGAGGAACAAGATGGCAAAAAAGAAAAAAATAAGCCAAAACTACATGGATACTGTCCTGATTCCGAATCCGGCACAGAAATGGTCAGAGCGGGAGGATGGCATCGTTGTCATTCATATGGAAAATAAGGGTTTCTATCATAAAATTGCCCAAAAGTTCTTTCACCGCCCAAAAGTCAGCCATATTGCACTGGATTCATATGGTACAGCTGTATGGAAATTGCTGGACGGAAACCGGACTGTATTTGATATGGTTAATCAAATGAAGCAGTCCTTTCCTGACGAAGAAGCCAGGATGTTAGACCGTGTTGTTACCTTCCTGCACACATTGCAGGTAAACCATTTTATTATTAAAAAAGTGTGAAGAGAATTTCTAAGTATGCAAAAACGCAAATAAGGAACTACTAAAACTTCACACATGAAGAACGCAAAACCAGCGTTCTTCGTTGATTGTTTGTGCCAGCAAAGCTGGCATAACGGAAAGGTTGAGCGAAATTTGAGTCTATGCGCACTTGACACAAATTTCTTTTAAGCGGATATCATTCGCTTGTGCAAGAAATGTGCGCAGAAATGAGGGTTATTATGGGAATTTTATCGAACTTAGAACCGGCATCAGTATTCCGGTATTTTGAAGAAATCTGTGGCATTCCACATGGTTCCTCCAATACAAAAGCCATCAGCGATTACTGTGTTAACTTTGCCACAAAACATAAACTTCGCTACATTCAGGATAACACCAACAATGTTATTATTTTTAAGGATGGAACGGCTGGTTATGAAAATGCTGCTCCTGTAATGCTGCAGGGCCATCTTGACATGGTATGCGAAAAGGATGCTGACTGTGATATCGACTTTACTGCGGAAGGGCCTCGTCTTCAACTGGAAGATACTATTATCTCCGCGAAAGGAACAACGCTCGGCGGTGACGATGGAATTGCAATCGCCTATGCTTTAGCAATTCTGGCATCCGATGATATTCCACATCCTCCTTTAGAAGCAGTTTTTACTGTAGATGAAGAGATTGGAATGCTCGGTGCAGCAGCCCTTGACTGTTCTCCGCTAAAATCCCGTGTTATGCTGAATCTGGATTCTGAGGAGGAGGGCTACCTGCTGGTAAGCTGTGCAGGCGGTATCTGCGCAGTAGCCCATCTCCCACTGATTTGCGAGGAAACTTCCGGGATTGTTGCAACCCTTACAGTAGACGGTCTGATTGGTGGACATTCGGGTGTAGAAATTGATAAAGGCCGTGCCAATGCCTGTATGCTGCTTGGCCGTACCCTGTACGAGCTTCAAAAGGATTTTGATTTTAAACTTCTTTCCGTTCAGGGAGGGCTCAAGGATAATGCCATCCCAAGAGAAGCATCAGCAAAGCTTCTTTTAGAACAATCTACAGATGTAGAGAAACTTTCTGGTGCAGTCACCGGACTGAGTGAGATTTACGCAAAGGAATATGCCCGTACAGATGCCTCTGTACGGCTGCACCTGCATACAGAAACAGCTTTAGGGACTGTCCGCACTATGACAGTAGAAACAACTGCCAAAGTAATCACTGCGCTTGTTAATCTTCCAAATGGAATCCAGCGCATGAGCCATGATATTGACGGTCTGGTTCAAACCTCGCTAAACCTTGGAATCTTATCAACTGCCGAATCTGAGGTTGTTTTCTCCTTTGCCGTACGAAGCAGTGTGGAAACAGAAAAAGCAGAACTGGTAAACCGCATCTGCTGTTTAATGACGGCGCTTGGCGGTACTGTCACCTGCATCGGAAGTTACCCTGCATGGGAATACCGCAAGGATTCTCCTTTGCGTGAACTTATGGTTCAGGTTTTTGAAGAACAATATGGCAAAAAACCAGTGATTCAGGCACTTCATGCTGGTGTGGAGTGCGGGCTCTTTTCCGGTAACCTGCCAGGACTTGACTGTGTCTCCTATGGACCGGATATGAAAGATATCCACACTCCGAAAGAATGCATGGATGTAGAAAGCGTACAGCGTGTCTGGAACTACACACTGGAAATCCTAAAGAGATTAAAATAGGATTGAACTTCCATGAACACATAAAAGAACCATTAATATTTTTATAAAATTAAGCATAGACTTCTACCAATTAAGAACTTTGGGAGATTATCTATGCTTAATTATTTATGGGGGGTTATGATTCTAATCGGGCTAAGCTATGGAATCATTACAGGACAAGTCGAAGCCCTTAGTAATGCCGCTATTGACAGCGCCGGAGAAGCTGTTACACTTGCCCTGACTATGCTTGGCATTATGGCAATGTGGACCGGGCTGATGGAAACGGCACGTCAGGCAGGACTAATGGATAAAATGACAAAAGGCATGACGCCGCTGCTTTGCTTTCTTTTTCCAAGAATCCCAAAAGACCATAAAGCCAAAGAATATATTACCGCAAATATCATTGCAAATATACTGGGACTTGGCTGGGCTGCCACTCCTATGGGCCTAAAAGCCATGAAAGAGCTTGCCGCACTGGAACGGGAACGTCTTGCGCATAAACAAAATATGTCTCCTGATGAAATACAACTAAAAAGTGCATCCGATGAGATGTGTACTTTTCTTGTCATTAATATTTCTTCCCTGCAGCTTATACCCGTCAGTGTCATTGCCTACCGGACACAATACGGCGCCGTTAACCCGGCTTCTATTGTACTTCCCGGCCTGATTGCTACCGTTTTCAGCACAGCCGTCGCCATCCTTTTTTGCCGTATTATGTGCCGCAGGGGAGAGAAGAAGAATTAACCAAGTGCTACATCTAAAATCATCATTACAAGGAATCCAACGATAAATCCCAGTGTTCCGATATTTTCCTTTTCTCCAAGATGTGCTTCGGGTATCAGTTCTTCCACTACAACATAAATCATGGTGCCTGCTGCAAAGGCCAGAAGCAACGGCATGACAACTCCGACCATACTTGCAAGAATCGCTGCAATCACGCCAAATACCGGTTCTACCACTGCCGAAAGGCTTCCAATCAGAAATGCTTTCTTCTTGCTGATTCCTTCCTGCAAAAGAGGCAGCGATACCGCCATCCCTTCCGGATAATTTTGGATACCAATTCCGATTGCCAGAGCGATTGCCCCCGAAAGCAGATTGGCATCCGATACATTATCCGCTGCCAGTGCAAATGCCATTCCTACCGCCATCCCTTCTGGAATGTTGTGTACTGTTATTGCCATTACAAGCATTGCTGTCTTCTTGGATAGTGACATGTTTTTCTGACTGTTCCGGTTTTTCAGAAAATTTCTTTTCATGACATAATCCACCAAAAGCAGAAGCGCTACACCAAGCAGAAAACCTCCGGATGTAATTAACCAGCTAATCTGATTATTTTCCTGTGCCTTTTCGATTCCCGGAAGCAGTAATGACCAAATGGATGCCGCAACCATTACGCCTCCCGCAAATCCAAGAAAAAGGCACTGTAAATTCTGGTTTACATTTTTCCTGATGAAAAATACATTGCATGCACCTAATGTCGTAACCAAAAATGTAAAAAGAGTTCCAAAAAAAGCATATACTATACCATTCAAAAAATCACCTCAGTACAGTATATTAACCACCTTTCAAAATGGTTCCTAGAGTACTGACATGTTGATATTAATAGAACTACGCAGGATATTTATTTGTCAATTTGTCAGTACCCCAGCCTTAATTACTGTAATTCAAAAGTAGTATGCACCTCTAACCTGTTTGGATATGCGACTTCCATCTCTGGAAAAGCTTCCTGATTTGTCATTATCTTATTTTTTACCTTGATATCTACGGACTCAGATGTACCATCCTTATAATTTACCGTACATGTGATGACAATGCCTTCTAGCAATTCATTCATTGCTCTTTTCTTTGCTTCCAATCTGTCAGAGAACAGTGCATCCTCGTCTTTCACTATTTTACGGCCTGCCATATTAACTCTGACTGCTCCCTGCGGCTGGTTATCATATGCCACCGTAAATTCCTTATATACACCGGTAAGTTCGCCGGTATACGGCAAATCAGCCCCTTCCGCTTCCTCGCCTGCAATTACGATATCAGACTTTTCCATACGCTTCCCACAAATTTGCAGCACTCCTTTATTAATACGGTACGTGATGCTTTCCACATTTTTTCCTTTGCAAAGAAACCTGGCAGAAAGACTGTAAGAAACCCCTTCTTCGTCCCCGGTACTCATACTGGCTCCACCGTATGCCGCCACTATTTCTACTCCCTTTTTCAGCTCGGCTGCTTCTGCCAACATGGTAAAGGAATTCTCATTTGAAGCAGCTTTGTTGCCTGTAAAGGTCTCATAAAGTTTATCCTTTCCAAGTCCTGCAAGAACAACCAGAGACAAACACAAAGCGATTGATACTGCTGGTTTCAACACCTTTTTCATTATGATTCTTCTCTCATTTTCCCTTACCTGACTGTATAGCCCTTTTACAGCTTCTTCCGTCTCTTTCTCCATATGAACCTTATCCATTAAATCCTTATACAAACTCATAACAATCCCTCCTCAATCAGATTTTTTAATTTTTTCCGTGCCCTGGTCAATCTGGAATTTATGGTATTCTGCTTTTTTCCCATCGCCAGCGCAATTTCTTTTATTGAATATCCCTCATAGTAATAAAGATAAATTACAGTTCTATCTTCGCTTGGAAGCTGGCTAAGTTCACTAAGAAGACTTCTCTCCTCTTCCTTCAGCGGAAAACTGCTGTCCTCTAATATCACTTCATTTCTTCTTTTAAACGCCCTCTTCCAGTCAATGCATTGATTAACTGTTACACGAATCAGCCATGCCTTTAAATGCTCCTTATCCTTATACCCCTGTTTCCTCTTTAAAAGCTTCAGAAAAACTTCCTGTACCACATCCTCTGCATCTGCTATATTGAACAAATTCTGATATGCAATCCGAAAAATCATTTCTGAAAATTCTTCTACGATAGAAACATAACTTTTTTCATCATCTATTTGTATCACTTTTAACCTCCTTTCATTAATTAACACGATGGAAAAACAGATTTTAGTGCAAAGAAAAAAATTTTTATAAAATCCTAGCGATGGCCTTGTTTATCCAACAGATAAGTTCAGGTTTTACCACAATTCTATGTTCATTTTTGCTATTTTTCTTCATATATTATAACAAAATCCCATTAATGTATTATATCCTGAAATTCTGCCTGCGGCCGCTGATGAATTCCCAGGATATTTGGAGACTGCCATGAAACATTTTTCTAAATTTTTCTCTGGAAACCATCTTCCATCGTCAACGGAAGAAAAGATTTTCAAGCCATCTTCATCGAAAACCGACAAGCAACTGGATAATGAGTTAAATAAAATCAGCGGCTTCATCCGAAGCGGTCTGGTTATTCTGTCTATTATCCTTATCTCCGGCGTTGCCATCGGATTTAAACAGCATACGCTAAACAATAATCAAATTGCTACATCCGGAAGCCTGATTTCCAATAAAAAGCTTCCAATCTACTGCGTAGACCAAAAAGACAAAAAGGTTGCTTTAAGTTTTGACGCTGCCTGGGGAAATGAAGATACTGCAAAAATTCTGAAAATTCTGAAAAAGAAAAAGGTCTCTGTAACCTTCTTTATGACTGGCGGCTGGATTGAAAAGTATCCGGAAGATGTAAAAGCGATCCATGCAGCAGGGCATGAGCTTGGAAACCATAGCGAGAACCATAAGCAGATGTCTACACTCTCTGCTGAAGAATGTACGGAAGAAATTATGAAGCCTCACGAAAAAGTTAAGCAGCTTACCGGTGTGGAGATGCAGGTGTTCCGACCACCTTATGGCGATTATAATGACACCTTAATTGAAACCGCAAATCAGAATGGCTATTTCCCAATCCAATGGGATGTGGACTCTCTTGACTGGAAAGATTACGGTGTTGACTCCATTATTAATACGGTCCTAAACCACAAACATCTTGGCAACGGTTCTATCATCCTGTGCCACAATGGTGCAAAATATACGGCACAGGCTCTGGAACAGCTAATTGACGGTCTGCAGGAAAAAGGCTTTGAATTTGTTAAAATGTCTGACTTAATTTACCATGATAACTACGAAATGGATACTGAGGGACGTCAGCATCTGATTTCTGATGCTGATACACCAGAACCTTCACAAAATTAAAAACAATATTCTCTTCTTCTTTTTCATGGATGGTGCTGCAAACAATGAATTTGAACAGTATAATGATAGAAAAAAGGGGATTCATGTGAATATTAAACTGCTCCAAGCCTTATAAACTGTTTGGAGCAGTTTAACAATCGCGAAATTTACTATAAGTTAAAAAAGCTCTTTACTGCAATCCAAATTTGCAGATTCAGATTACAGTAAAAAGCCTTTTTGGGCATCCTTTGACTCATATGTTATTACTTTGGAAGTTAAATCAACTATGTTCCTCTATAAACTGAAAAATCAGCTCCAACATTTCCCGCCCCCAAAAGCTTCCCTCATGAGGTGCATTTTCTACCGTCACAAACGCAACATCGGTATCCGTCTCCGCTAAGCTGTGATACAGTTTTTCCGTCTGCCTGTAAGGAATCAGCGTATCTCTGCTGCCATGTGCCAGAAAAATCGGCGGATACTTCACACAGCCGTTTTGCTTTTTGGCCTCTTCCACCAGATAATACGGGCTCATTTTCTTTAGCACATTCATATCTTCATCTATCTTTCCACCCGCTAATGCGGCAAAAATATCCTTAATTTCCTGATCAGCCATTTCATCCTGCATATATTCAACAAAATCATTTGTTGGAAAACATGCCGCCACATAATCTACCTTATCAGAATATCCCGGATACTCTTCGATCTCATACTCTTCCACACCCATTGTCATAGCGGTAAGCAGAGACAGATTGCCGCCTGAGGAAGTCCCCCAAAGTCCTACCCGTTCCGGATTAATTCCATAAAGATTTGCATTTTTCCTCAAAAAACGGATTGCTGTTTTTACATCCTGCAAACATGCCGGAAAAGGATGCCCCTCCAAGGCATTCCTATGCGTAATAGTTGCAACAACGTATCCCCTTCGCGCCAGCTCACTAAGCTGTGGTATCTGGCACCATACATCTGGAAATGTCCAGCCGCATCCCTGCACAAATACTACCAGCGGATAGGAAGGGCGCTCCCTGCTTTCACAGTCATACCATGGAGTGATAATCTGCATTTTCAGATGCTCTCCACCTGCATGGGAAAATATAACATCCGGTATCATTTCTGCCATCCCGCTCAGGGTCTGGTTTTCCTTTATCGTTTTTACAATATGCATTTTATGAGCCTGCCTTTCTTTTATTATTACTCTAGAGCATGTTTGAAAATTACTAAATGCTTTTCTTTCCTTTTTTGCGTATCCGATGCAGCTGCGGCCTTAATGTCAGTTCTGTCACCACCATTCCTTCCCGCCCGGAAAGTACAAACCGCACTGCTTCTGCAACTTCCTCCGGCAGTAAATAGGAAGCTTCCTCCTCTCCCTCACAAAAATCAGCATTCCGATACAAATCTGTCTTTGTCATATCCGGCTGAATCGTAACCACCTTAATGCCATATTTTCTCGCCTCATCAAAAAGGCTTTTTGAAAAACTTGCAAGCCCTGCCTTTGTTGCCCCGTAAGCACAACCATGAGGGTTACTCTGCCCTGCCGTCACAGAAGAAATATTAATAATGTAACCCCTCCTCTTCTTTAAATCCCGCAGAAGCAGATTTGTCAAAATCATCGGCACCTCAAGATTTGTCCTGAGCATGGCCTGCAAATTGTGAACTGCAAGTTCTTCATGCAGCCCATAGTAACCTACCCCTGCATTATTAATTAAAATAGCAATTTCCTTTTCCGCCCGAAGTTTTTTTACCAGATTGACAAGAACCTGCGTGTCAAGCAAATCACAGACAATCGGATGAAAAGCCCCTGCAAATTCAAATGCATCCACAGGTCCTTTGTCTGTATGTCTTCCATCCGGCTTCTCTTTCTCTATATCCAAGCCCTGAAACTTGCGCCCAATACCAAATACTTCATATCCCATCTCACAAAGTACCCGGCTGATTTCCCTGCCGATTCCTGAGGATGCCCCTGTCACAATTGCTGCCTCTGCCATACTAATTATCCTGCCTTTCTGCCGTATTCAAATATCCAAAAATCTTTTCAGCCGGAAGCCATTTACGAAGTTTACTGACCACCATCTGTTCCATCTCCTCCATTAGTTCCTTGGGATAATGATAGACACCAGCCGTATTTTCAAACGGAAACTGAACTACCGCAGAATCAGGCATCACCTTACGCAGTTTTTTTAAATAATCCCGTGAAATCCGAAAGGAACCAACACTTACATCATAAAGCCGCTTCATATCAACAATTTCAGCAACCTGACATAACATTTCCTGATATTTTTTCTGCCAGTCAGGGCAGTAAAGCACAGGATCAAAACAAAGCCGTACCGCAAAGCCCTTTTTCATTGCCATATCCGCACATACAATTCTGTCTGCAAGCGTTGAAGTACGACACTCATACTTCTGTCTGACTTCCTCCGGAGAAAGCGTAAAGGCAAAAATAACATTTTCCTGCGGCACAAGCCTGTCCCACAAATCTGTACGCCCACACTTCGTCCTTATCTCAATTTTTAATCCTGGATGCTTTCTACAAAATTCCACCCAGTCCTCCACAAATCCTGTCAAATCCTCCAGTGCCATTAAATCTGTATCGTACGATACACAAAGGTACATCTCATGCCTTGCTAATATGTCTTCTAATTCCGCAAAGGTATCCTCCAGGTTCACAAAAACCACAAGATTACCTGACGGATACATTCCCTTCAGGTAACAATAATCGCAGCTATAAATACAATTCATCACACAGGAGGTATAATAAAAATATTCATTGCCAAAGCTCTGGCACACTGGAGCTCCCTCATAGACAAGCCGCCCTGACTTGGAAGCAATAATTAACATCGGTATCTCATTCTGCAACGCAACATCCTGCCTTGCCCTGCAAAATACATCCTTATAATGTCCTATCTCAACTTTTACCGCATTGGGGAATTTCTCCAAAATCCTTTTTGTCCTCGGATGCTCCCACACATCCCGCTCCACATAAATATGTGAAAAAGGTACATTAAAGTAATCTTTTCTTAAGCTCTTCAAATCTCTTTTTTCCCTCTCTTCTATCCTTGCAGGGCAGTTCTTTCTGCTCCCTCATCTGTCTGAGCACTGTCTGATAATCTACGCCTGCTAACGACCAGTATTTTATACACTGCCTGACAGCAATTCGCATTGCCTCAGAACAATGCAGCTGCAGGCACAACGCTTCAAGCTCCTGCTCAAAGTCTTCCCCATTCTTATCTGTTAAAAAATTGCCAGCTTTCCCATCTGCCCTTTCCGCTCCAGATAAAGCCTGATCCCCATGTTCCATCAGTGCTTTCATAAAAGCCTCTGTTCCTGCCTCCATACTTTCCGTAAGCTCCTGTGCAGTGAGTTCCTCCCCTTTACCGTTATCTGATATCACCTTAAAAAAGCTCATCTGATGCGGCCCCAGCAGTCTGGAACCTGTCTGATAAATAGCGGCAGCCTCCATATCATGGAGACCATCTTTGTATAGGCCATCCAGCCCCTCTTTTAAAATATCAGGCTCTGTTACCACATAGGACTCTGGAAAATCATGATGGTATAGCATATCTGGATAAAAAGTATGATTCGAAACAGAATCAATAATCTTATTACATAAATAAACTTCTCCCACTCTGCCTTCCCCGGCACAGCTCCCAAAATTGATAAGGGTAATTTCACTCATATCCCTTTTACCGGCATGATAATATGTAAGAATACTTCCTACTGCAGCTGCCGCGGCAACCATTCCCACCCCGGTAATCACCAACCGCACTTCGGGTTTCTCTCCCGCATAAACATCAAAACCAAACTCCACTCTTTCCTTTTTTAACCCTAACTGGCGAATCATTGGCTTTGCCTCTGGATAGAGTGCCACAAAAATATATATCATGAATCTACTACCTCATCAATCTGTCCTTCTGTTCTATTATCTGTTACCTCCTTCACTCTAACAGCATAAAGTACGACACGGCGTCAGAGTCAAGGAGGTATTAATAATTTATTCCTTTGTAAACTGTTCCACCAGATGCTGTACATTTTCAGCACAGGCACCACATACCGTTCCGGCTCCGGTTGCCTCCTGTACTTCCTCAAACGTTTTGGCTCCAGCCTCAACCGCATCTTTAATCATACCGTTTGTTACATTCTGACAAAAGCAGACTACCTTATCTAAATCCATACTTACCTCCTTCTTGCTGCGCTCACAGGCTACAGCATATTTCTTATTCTTGATTTGGTGATACTCTATGCAGGCGGTACAGTTACCATGGAGTTCACATTTCTTCCGTCTGCATGGGCACTTCTGCTGCATAGTTTTGATATAACCCCTCTTTCACTTTCTTGTTTCATTTCAATTTGCAAATTGATGAAACTGCTATTTATACTGCCCACAGTTATTTCTTTCTATTCTTCTTCTTTGCTGATACATATAAAAAACTGTATTTCCATTGCTTCATTAAGTGGTTCACAATCTACTTTTTAACCATCAGAGTACTATTACTCCGGCGGCTAAATATTACCATGTATACTTTGCAAAATCTTGCGATAGTTAACTTCCGAAGTAATATTTAAAAAGGATATAACTTCTTGTCCTGCATATACTGTACTGACTTTTGCAAATCCTCAAACTTTCTGACCTCTATTAAAATAGAAGGCTTTTCCTCAAAAGAGCGGCTCCATCCATCATACTCCTTCCATGGGAATATTCCGCTACCTACCGGGAGGTGCATATCCTCCCTGCCATCATTGTCGTTAATATGAACATGTTCTATGTAGGGTTTTAATTCCTCAAGCCATGGCCCCAAAGGATTTCCAGAAATCAGGGCATGAGCGGTATCAAGACAGACGGCAAACCGCTTCTCATCTTCCATTCTCTTCGCAAGCTTTCGCAAAAGCTCTGGTGTATCGTCAAACATATTCTCCATAAAAACCTTTAAATCAGGATATTCCATTAAAATCTGCCTCCAGTACTCTTCATTTCTGTCTAACCAGGTATCCAGATATGACTGCAGCCTGAAATTCACAATATAATTTGTATGGAATACAACAGCACGCAGCCCCATTTTTCCTGCAATATCCATACTTTGGCGTACCCGCAGGTCACTTACTTCAAAGATTCTGGAATCCGCACTATTTACACAGACGTCAAAAAATGCCCCATGAAGCGTATCTTCACTGCAATCCCTCCCAGCGGAAAGATATTTCTGTATGATTTTATTTTTAGCAAAATCATCATCCAAAAGGGCCGGCATAAAAAAATCATTATACTCAAAACCCGCCTGATACTCCTCTGAAAATGCTACATACTTCTCAAGCTGCTTTAACCCCGGAATACAATATAATTTACTCATTTCCTGCACTCCTTTCATGCCGTTCTCCGCCATCCATAATTCCCTGCACCGCATATGCCGGAACTGCGTTTTTCTTTCCCTTTAGTGTATATTCCCCTGCAAAAAACGTCTGGATGCGCCCTTTTAGCCGGTCAGCCATATCTTTGCTAACCAAAATCTGTCCTGGTGCCGCCGCTCCTTCCAGCCTGGAAGCAGTATTGACGGTATCCCCAATTGCCGTATAATCCATACGCATCTCGCAGCCAATATTTCCAATAACGGCCTCGCCGCACTGAATACCGATTCCAAATGCTACCTGCTTACCATACTCCTTTTCGCACTTCTCATTCAGGCTCTTTGCATTGGAACGCAGCTCCAATGCCGCACAGACTGCCTTATATTCGTAATCTTCCAAGTCTGTTGGAGAATTAAAGACTGCCATTGCTGCATCCCCAATAAACTTGTCAAGCGTCCCTTCATTATTTGCCACGGCCTCTGCAACCAACGCGAGATAATCGTTTAAAATTTCCACAATCTGCTCCGGCGGCAGGCTTTCCGACAGAGAAGTAAACCCACGGATATCTACAAACAACACTGCAATGTCCTTGCTTACTACACCAATACGAGCCTCTAACAGCCCATCCTTTCCCAATTCACTGATTACACTTTCATCCACATATTTTTTAAACACATCCTCCAGCGCATACTGGTTTTGGACAGCGATTGCATACCGTACTATCAGATTGTATATGGAAATCACTACTATCATTAGTAATGGAATAAGTATATTGACATAATAACCAAATAAATTCACTATCCAGCAGGCAAGCAACTGTACAACATTCAGCGTAGCAGCAATGATAAAAGTCCACTTTCCCGAACTATAGGAAGTCGCTATAAAAAACAGGGACATAAAAAAGGCATAAAATACCGCCATAAATGTTTTTGATGCCTGCTGCCCCGTCCTCTGCTCCATAAGCGCCTCGAAAATATTGGCCTGCATTTCAATTTCCTGCATCTGTGTTTTACGCTGGTTCGGTGCCATAAATGTAGCATTCTGGGTATAGTCACCCACAAATACCACACAGTCTTCAAAGGCATTTGGAGATATCTTCCCTTCCACTACATCCATAAAAGAATATATTGTATACTCCTGACTCTTTTTGGAATATGTAAAATTAAAATAGCCGTCTTCATCTAAATTTGGCAGACGGCACTCCATGCCATTGCTGTCCATATACATTTTGTAAATTGCAGTGGCAAAACCATCTATCTCCGTCTCATCTATTGTCATGCTAAATACAGCATTCCGTACAAAACCATCTTCTGAGTTTTTGGTATTGTTTACAATACCGACTGTCACCTGATCCGATAAACTTTCAAAAGGCAGTTGAAGCAATTCCTTTCCTTCACTTTCTGGTACACTGTTCCTGCTTTCTAATTTATCATTCTGTCCCCTTATGCTATGTTCCATTCCATTATCCGCCGCATTAACTGATACACTCAGGCAGACATTCTTATATTGCTGACAGGCTTCCACCAGACTCCTGTCTCCATTATCATCCCTTTCTTTACTGTAATCCAAATCAATTCCCACTACCTTTGGTGCCTTTTCCCCGTCACCATTTAACTGCTTTAATAAGGCAGCCGTTTTATCTCTGGACCAGTCTTTGTATTCACCATATTTATTCACTGTCTCTTTATCAATCGAGATAATCCGAATCTTTGAATTGCTTCTTTTCTTGGCAATCGCCTGATAAATAAAATCGCTTACCCTTTGGTCAGCCTCTTCAAATACACCGCTGTAGCATAGTGATGCCGCAATCAGTCCAAATATAACTGCACCAATACACATATGCTTTGCACCCATCATGCGTCTCCACTTTTTTGCCTTTTCCCTGGCCGCTTTCCGCACAGCCGCTTTAATTTCTTTCGTATGCTTTTTAACCTTTTCCCCCTTCTGTATAGCTTCTCTCTTTACATCCTCTGCTATTTCGCGCACTTCCTCTTTTGTAGTCTGTATTCTATCACTTGAAACGATACCCTTCTTCACTCAAATACTGCCCCCCAATCTGTATGCTCTACAACATATCTATTCTGTTCCTGCAATACTTCATAAAGATTATCATATACTGTTTTTAATATATACTGGATAAACGGTGTGACGTCAAAGAAATTGTTTTCACTGTTTTCCAGTGCCTGATAATATGCTTCTGCTGTCTCATTGATTGTCTTGCTAAGAGTCAGTGCACTAAAATTATCAAGTTCTGATCGAATCAAAAAGTCAGTTGATATCAATCTTGCAATTCTGCCGTTTCCATCACAAAACGGATGCATATATACAAAATAGAAATGCAGCACCGCCATCTTGATATATGGCGAAGAGAGATTTTCCCCATGGTAAAACTCAAAAAACTGTTTCATACAATAGTCAAGAAGTTCAACCTCCGGTGCCTGATGCGTACCAACCATTACAACTCCTGTACGGAAACGCTCTCCTGACAGATTTGGGTTATCACATACACCATCCGTTACAATCCGCCACAAATCCACAAGTGTATCCACATCCCTTTTCCTGCTGACATTTAAATATTTTACCGCGCGGTATGTATTCAGAATCATCCTATCCCCTTTAGATTCCCTGCGCTTTGCCCGAAATATGTCAAACAACTCATCAATTGTCGTGTCTGCCCCTTCTATCCGGCAGCTATGAAACGATTCTTCCTCAATGGATATATCCGTATCAATGCTGGTAATCGAAATATTATCATACATCCTATCAATATCGGACAAAAGCTTCTGCGGTATCGCTGTCTGGCACCATGTCAGCGAATTTCCCATGGCGTCCCGAATCGGCAGCTTTTCTAACTTTTGTCTTCTCTCTTCTAATATTTTTGCAGACCTGCCATCTCCTAATTTAGCATCCCGTTCTAATATCTTGTAATCCATTGTTTTTCTCCTTTACTTCATTCTCTCAATCATGCCGCTTTGCTGGCACAAACAATTCCTTATATCCCCATCCATGTTACATACAACGTTGAAACAAAGATTAAAAAGATTAGAAAAAGTGACAAACCGGTTAATAAAATCCCTTTTACCACTTTTAGAGGAACAGAAAGCTCCATTATCTGCCCGCTCTTAATTT
Organism: uncultured bacterium; assembly: GCA_947643145.1. GTDB lineage: Bacteria > Bacillota > Clostridia > Lachnospirales > Lachnospiraceae > Butyribacter. Next base: position 34,233 of record CANRVD010000014.1, read on the forward strand.
CCTCCCTTTTACTGCGGCGCAGCAAAATGCCAATTACAAGAAGATAGACTGGCGCTCCCGCCAGATTTATCCAGGAATAGCCGCTGATGGTATCTGTCAGATTATCAATTCCATAGATTCCTGATGGGATTAATGCACAAAAATCATTAAAAGCATGCAGACATGCAACAAACCAAAAGCTATTTGTCCTAAGATAAATAGCGCCAAGCAGTATACCTAACAGGCTTGCCATGACTGCCTGCACAATAACACCCTCCAGACGTGCGCCGGTAAAGGCATTTACCATATGGCACATTCCAAAAAATACCCCCTGTACAGTCAGTACCAAAAAAATCCCCCTATCTGTCCTTGTAGAAACCTTTTCCCGGAGCAAATTCATAAAAATACCACGAAACGCCAATTCTTCTGCAAAACCAATTCCAAACATGGCAAGAATAAAAACAAAAATCAGTCCAACAGGCTGTATCGGACGCAGTTCATGCTGCTCTGTCAAAAGATACATTCCCAAATTACTAGCAAGTGCGATTCCATCCACTGTCAGCAAATAGCCTCCTGTGCCAATACTGTACAAAATCCCCCTGCCTGTTTCCCTGAATATTGTTCCATATCCAATCCCAAGTGCTATCAATAGCAGAACAATCCCACCTGACGCCGTTCCCAAAAACTGTAACAGGTAGGTATCCCACATTGTTTCTCCCCAAGCCATATAGACAATTCCCATTACGGATACATTTAGAATCACCAAATATAATACCGCCGTAAGCATACCAAATAAAACCGGAACTCTATTTTTAATTCTTTGCAACAGATTTTTCTTCTCCATAAAAATCTCCTTCGCTTTTTTCCATATCAAAAACCACCATATGCCTAATATTTTCTAATTATACTTGCTTTTTGGGGAAAACACAACTTTCTTTCTTTTCTCCAGCCATTGACAAGCAAAATTTTTAACATTATCATATCAGTTGGGCAAAAATTAATATTTCCGCAAAGAAACGGTAAAACTCATAATGATACTGTAATTTACATGGAAAAGAGGAATTGTATGAATCAGACAAACACACTTGGGGAAGAAAGAATCAATATATTACTTCGAAAATTTGCTATTCCAAGCATTATCGCAATGTTAGTTAGTTCTTTATATAATATTGTAGACCAGCTTTTTATTGGTCAAAGCATTGGCGAACTTGGCAACGCAGCGACAAATATCAGCTTTCCGCTGTCTATTTCCTGCATTGCCATTGCGCTGCTTTTCGGTATTGGCGGTGCCTCCGCTTTTAATATCTCTCTTGGAAAAGGCCAGACGGTTCCGGAAGAAGCCAAAACAGCTCCCCACTATATTGGAAATGCTATTGTAATGCTGATTAGCTGCGGTCTGCTTCTTTTTTGCATAACAGAACTTTTCCTGCATCCGCTATTAACATTTTTTGGTTCTCCGGAAAATGTACTGCCTTATGCAAAGCCATATACCAGAATTGTTGCTTTCGGTTTTCCTTTTCTGATTCTTGCAACAGGCGGCTGCCATTTAATCCGGGCAGACGGAAGACCGCAGTTTGCCATGTTCTGTAACCTGATTGGAGCTGTCATCAACACCATTTTAGATGCTATCTTTGTTTTTGCTTTTCAATGGGGTATGTCTGGTGCTGCTGCTGCGACCGTAATCGGACAAATTGTTTCCGGTCTGCTGGCACTTTGGATGCTCCTTCATGGAAAAACCATCTTTTTAAAAAAGAAGCACTTTATCCCTGGCGGACGCTATATTCTGCGTATGATGGCACTTGGCGCGGCACCATGCAGCAATCAGCTTGCCATGATGGCAGTTCAGATAGTAATGAATAAATCTTTAAAATATTATGGTTCTCTCTCTGTCTATGGCGAGGCAATTCCCATTGCCTGTGCCGGAATCATTACCAAAGTAAATCAAATTTTTATGGCATTTATCATTGGCATTTCCCAGGGAGTCCAGCCCATTATCAGCTTTAATTATGGTGCAGGCAAATATAAACGGGTAAAATCTGCTTACCTCCGTGCCATTTCCTACGGATTCATTTTGGCATTAACAGCTTTTTTGCTGTTCCAGCTTATCCCAAGACAGATTATTTCCCTTTTTGGAAATGGTGGGGAGGAATACTATACCTTTGCCCAAAACTATTTCCGTATCTTTTTATTTTTTACTTTTATTAATTTCCTGCAGCCGATTTCTTCCAACTTTTATACGGCAATTGGAAAGCCAAAGAGCGGCGTTTTCCTGTCCCTGACCAGACAGATTATTTTTCTGCTGCCGCTTATTGTAATCTTTCCGCTTTTTGTTGGAATTGACGGTATTATGTTTGCCGGACCTGTTGCCGATTTTATGGCAGGATTAACTTCTGCTGTTATGGTTGGCTATGAACTGCATAAACCGCTTTACCACAAGGTTTGAAGTTTCACTAACGCATAAAAAACCATGCTAGGTGAAACTAAGTCAAACCTAGGAAGAACGTAAAATCAGCGTTCTTCGCATCAAATATCCGAGAACTTTCCTACAACATTCTCTTTTTCTTTAATATAAGAAGAAGTACAATACATATTACCAGACTCATCACGCAAATCATTCCAAAACCATAGGTCGCACTGGCAAAAGGCATTCCGCTGCTGTTGACATTCATCCCAAATAACCCGGATATCAAAGTTGGGACACCCATTACCAAGGTTACGGAAGTCAAAACCTTCATGACATTATTCAAGCGGTTATCTAATACAGAAGACATAAGCTCCCTTGTTCCATTAATGATATCACGGTAAATCATAGCCATTTCAATCGCCTGACGATTTTCTACAATAATATCATCCAATAAGTCTTTATCATCTGGATACTGCTCTAATCTCTTATATCTGGTCAGACGGTCAAGAACTGCACCATTTGCACGAAGGGATGTTGCAAAATAAACCAGCGTAGACTCCAGGGCATGTAAATCAATTAAATCTGCATCTTCCGTATTATCATCAATACGCTCTTCTATCTCTGTCCGTTTCTTGTCAATAATACGCAGATGGGACTGATATAATGCTGCAACACGAAATAGAATCTGATAGACAAAACGCAGTTTCTTCTTCGTACTGAATTCTTTTACCCTTCCATTGATAAAAGCCTGCAAAACTGGTGTTTCCTCTGTACAAACCGTTATAATAATATCCTGTGTCAGAATAATACCAAGCGGAATTGTGGTATATGCTTCCTTGTCATGACGGATTTCTGTTGCCGGTATATCCACAAGAATTAAAGTATAACCATCCTCCAACTCTACGCGGGAACTCTCTTCCTCATCCAATGCTGCCAATAAATCCTGTATATCAATATCTAACTCCCCTGCAATATCCTCACCTTCCGTCACGACAGGATTTACCATATTCACCCAGGCCCCGGATGTTATCTGCTCCTCTTCATGGATAATTCTGTCATCGGTTCGATAAATACTAACCACACCATTTCACCTGCTTCCTGCTTTTTCTATCTGCCGCTTTCACGGCTGCTTTCATTTATGTAACTCATTCTGTGCAATCCCAGTACTGTATACATCATCGTTAATAATTGTTTTTACACTTTCCAGCAAACGGTATCTGACCTCCCAGTAATTCTCTGTCCTCACCCATGCTTTCAACTGCATCTGTACCCTGATAGGCAACAGTTTATTTATTACAACATCCTTTGGTTCATCCTGAAAAATCATTTGTTCCTCTTCCATTATCCCCAGCAGGGTTTTACGCAGGGCATCAATATCCGCGTCATAGGACACCGAAAAATCCACTATCAGCATACGTCTGGAAACATTTGTTATATTCGTAATCGTCGCATTGGTTATCGTTCCATTTGGAATGACAATAGTCTTATTATCTGTCGTTGCCACATGCGTATAAAAAATGTCAATACACTCTACCGTCCCTTCAACCCCTGCTACTGATATATATTCCCCAACCTTAAATGGCTTCAATGCCAGAATCAGTACACCGCCTGCAAGATTTGCCAGGCTTCCCTGCAGCGCCAGCCCCACTGCCAGCCCCGCCGAACCGACCAAAGCAATAATCGTTGCACCAATTCCAAGAATCCATGCCACAATAAAGATTAGGACAAGATGGTAAAGGACACGCGCAAAGGACATTACAAAATTCTGCACACTAACTTCCACTTCACGCTTTTTCATCCAGTTATTTGTAAGTCTTAGGCAAAACTTCACAATCTTTTTGCCAATAACATACACAAGTACTGCAAAAACCAGCGTCTTTACGAAATCGAGGATTGCACCTCTCTGCGCCAGCAAGTATTCAATCAGAAAACTTGTTTTTTCCTCATTTGTTGCAGCAGACTGCAAAGTCTGTGTAAGCTGCTCAATATTGGCATCTTCCGGCTCTACAGAAGGTGCTGGACTGGCGGTGGCCGCAGCACTTGCCAGCCATATTCTGAACATTCCCAAATTCATTCTGATACCCCGTCTTTCATGCTTTTAGATTTCTTCTTTCCTTAAACCTTTTCCTTTTTCGGTATCGCCTGAAAGATACAGACACCAAACGGCGGCATATCAAGTGTAATAGAATGCTGCCTTCCATCCCATCCCACTTCCTTTGACTGCTGCTGTTTCCTATTTAAGCAGCCGGTACCGCCATATACCTCTTTATCACTATTAAAAATCTCTTTATATTTTCCTTCAAAGGGAACTCCTACTTTAAAATTCTCATACAACACCGGTGTAAAATTACACAAAACCAAAAGCTGCTCCTTCTTATCTTCTGATTTTCTAACAAAGGCAATAATACTATGGTCTGCATCCATGCAGCTTATCCATTCAAATCCTTCCTCTGAAAAATCATTTTCATAAAGTGCCGGATGTTTTAAGTAAAAAAGATTTAAATCTTTTACATAGTTGTTGATTGCTTTATGCTGGCTGTCCTTGAGTTCCTCCCAGTGCAGGCTCTCTTTCTCATTCCATTCCTCTTCCTGTGCAAATTCCTGCCCCATAAACTGAAGCTTTTTACCAGGATGAGTTATCATAAAACCAAAAGCTGCACGCAGATTTCCAAATTTTTGCTGCCTGTCTCCCGGCATCTTCGTAAACATAGAACCTTTTTCATGTACTACTTCATCATGAGAAAAAGGAAGCAGGAACCGCTCGCTATAGGCATAAATCATACTAAATACCAGCGAGCCATGTTTTCCTTTTCGAAAATAAGGGTCTGTCTGCATATAGGAGATAAAATCATTCATCCATCCCATATTCCACTTTAAATCAAATCCTAGTCCGCCCTCTGCAATACTTCCTGTTACCTTTGGCCAGGCAGTTGATTCCTCTGCAATTAACAGCGCACCATCTTCCTTCTCATGAAATACCTCGCTTAACTCTCTAAGGAAAGCAATTGCCTTTAAGTTCTCATGTCCGCCATTTTCATTTGGAAGCCACTCACCATTTTGTTTTCCATAATCCAAATACAGCATGGAAGCCACAGCATCCACACGCAGTCCATCTGCATGATAGACCTCCTTCCAAAAAAGGGCATTCGAAATTAAAAACTCCATTACCTGAGGACTTCCATAATTAAAGATATAGGTTCCCCAATGCGGATGTTCTCCAAGCCTTGCATCCGGATGCTCATAAATACAGGTTCCATCAAAACGTCCAAGACCATGCTGGTCTTTTGGAAAATGGGCAGGTACCCAGTCCAAAATAACGCCGATTCCCTCCTTATGCATATAATTCATAAAATACATAAAATCTTTCGGTGTTCCATTTCTTGAAGTAACTGCATAATATCCCGTCACCTGATAACCCCATGATTCATCTAACGGGTGTTCCATTACAGGCATCAGTTCAATATGCGTATACCCCATCTTCTTTACATAATCCGCCAACATCGGAGCGAGCTTCCTGTAATTGATAAAGCTTCCATTCTTCTTCCAGGAACTAAGATGCACTTCATAAACCGACATCGCTTCCTTCTTATAATTCCAATGTTTCCTCTTCGCAAGCCATTCGGAATCTTCCCATTCAAAACCGGATAAGTCGGTAACAATGCTGGCATCTAACGGCCGCAATTCTCCCTGAAAACTATATGGGTCTGCCTTTAATACAATGGTCCTGGCGTTCATCTTTACTTCATATTTATAAATATCACCGCAGCCTGCTTCTGGAATAAATAACGAAAAAATTCCTGAATCCCCTCGCCTGCACATCGGATGCCTGCGCCCATCCCACTGGTTAAAATCACCTACTACACTTACACGGACTGCATTTGGAGCCCAAACTGCAAAATGAACACCCTTAACCTCTCCCTTCTTAAGCGCTTTCTCTTCTGTATTTCCCCAGGTAATCACAGCCGTTTCACCACATCCGCTTACAATGGCCGGATGCGCCCCAAAATAACGGTAAAGACTGTAATTTTTGCCCGCTGTAAAAAGCTCCTGCTCCTCTTTCGGAAGGAAAGAAGGATACAAATAGGAATCCCTGCAAACCTCTTCCCGTCCATCCGCATACTTTGCTAAAAGGCTGTATGGCTGTATCTTTCTCCCTGGTATCAGTACAGCAAAAAATCCTGCCTCATCTGCCTCCTGCATTTGATACAGCTTCCCGTCCCTGTCTGTCTTATAAAAAACAGATTCCGCACCCGGCAGAAACGCCTGTGTCAAAATCCCCCCACGTACCTTATGGGACCCCAGCACAGTTTCCGGATGGTCATGCTCAGAATATACAATTGTCTCTATTTCAGCCCAATCCATTAAATCATATAGTTTCTTATCCATAGCTATCCTCCCTAGATTTCGTGGATGAAAAGACCACTGCGAAGCTTTGGCTCAAACCATGTAGATTTCGGAGGCATTAAAAGCCCCGCATCTGCTACAGCAAACAACTCTCCAATGGAAGTCGGATACATGGCAAAAGAAACTTTCATATCACTTTCTGCCCTCCGCTCCAGCTCTTTAAGACCGCGAATTCCTCCCACAAAATCAATGCGGGAATCTGTCCTTGGATTTTCAATGCCAAGCACCGGCTTTAATAAATACTCCTGCAGAATTGATACATCCAAAGAATCCACAGCATCCTGAATCTGCAGCAGCTCCTCTGATGCACATAGTAAATACCATTTGCCCTCCAGATACATGGTCACCTGTCCCTTTTCCTGTGGATAGGCCGCCTGAGTAAGCTCTTCTACCGAAAAATTTTGACGGACTTTTGCTAGAAATTCCTCTTTCTCCAGTCCATTTAAGTCCTTTACACAACGGTTATAATCCATAATCATTAACTGGTCGTCTGGAAACAACACAGACAGAAAATAATTAAATTCCTCAGAACCGTCATATTCGCCTGCCACATCTCTTCTCTTCAGACTGACCTTCACAGCAGAAGCCGCACGGTGATGCCCATCCGCAATATAAATATCATCTATCCCTTCAAATGCCTCTTTCACTGACTGTATCTGCTCTTCCCCGTCAATTCTCCACACGGTATGACGGATTCCGTCATCAGAAGTAAATGCATATAATGGCTTACACGTTTCTATCACCTCAGAAACCACCTTATTTATTACCTCATTCGAACGGTATGCTAAAAAAATCGGTCCAGTCTGGGCACTTAATGTATCCACATGGCGAATCCTGTCCTGCTCCTTTTCCTCTCTGGTATTTTCATGTTTCTTAATAACATTATGCAAATAGTCATCAACATCTGCACAGGCCGCGATTCCTGTCTGCTTCCTTCCGTCCATTTCTAACTGGTAGATATAATAATACGGTTTGTCATCCTGAATAAATATCTTCTTCTCTTTCATATCCTGATACAATTCTTTTGCTTTTCGATACACCTTTTCATCATATGTATCTACGCTATCCGGAAATTGTGTTTCAGCGCGGTCAATCCGCAGAAAAGAAAGTTCCTCCTTCTGTACCGCCGCCTTTGCCTCTTCACGGTTATATACATCATAAGGCAGGGCTGCGACCCTTGACGCATACTCTTCCTTTGGTCTTACTGCTATAAAAGGTTTTACGATTGCCATACAAATCCTCCATTCTTTCTCAACCCACGAATTTGGGCGCAAGCACACTATTTGCAATGTGGACCATGCCCGTAATGTGAAAAATTAATTTTTCACATTATAAACTGATTTTTTTACCCAACATATCTAGTATACCAAAATTTCAGGCAAAAACCTATCCCCTTTTTCCCACAGGAAATTAATTTTCATACCTTTTTTCTGCTTTTCCTTTCTCTGCTTTTTTGATATACTAAATACAACAACACTAGAGGGAGGATTAGGTTACTATGTTAAAAGCTATTATTTTTGATATGGACGGTGTAATTATTGATAGTGAGCCACAGCACGCACGGGCAGCTCTTCAGGTGTTTGAACGATATAACGTACCTGTCGACTATGAGTATTGCCGTAGTTTTATCGGCAGTTCGACCAAAAAGCTTTGCGAAGATTCTATTTCCCGTTTCAAACTGGATGTCTCCACAGAGCAGCTATTGCAGGAAATGAATCTCGAAAAAAAAGTAGTTTTAAAAGAAGAGGGCTATCAGATTCTTCCCGGTATCACAGATTTGATTAAAGACTTATACCAGCAGGGAATCCGGCTTGCCATTGCCTCTTCTTCCTCACCTGCTGAAATTGATCATGTGGTAAAAACCCTTGGCATAAAAAAATACTTTACAAAACTGATTTCCAGTGCCCAGGTAAAGCAGCCAAAGCCAGCACCGGATTCTTTCCTTCTGGCTCTCAAGGAGCTTGGTGTCAGTCCAAAAGAAACTGTTGTCATAGAAGATTCCTGCTTTGGCAGTCAGGCAGCAAAAGCTGCTGGTACGGTCTGTGTTGGTTTTATCAATCCTAACTCCGGCAATCAGAATCTGGCAGCGGCAGATGTGTTATTAGAGTCATTTGAAGCAATTGACCACCGTTTCTTTTTTAATGTACTACAAAGAAGTATTGGAAAACCGATTACTATCGCAAATACAAAACGCCTGATAATACGGGAGCTTGCCCCGGAAGATATCAAAGATATTTATACAATTTATCAGGATGAGGAGATACGAAAGTTCATTCCCGATATTGATGAATATCTCAATGTGGAAATGGAAAAACAGGCAGCTTACATACGCAATGTATATTCCTTCTATGGTTATGGAATCTGGGGAGTATTCAGCAAGACAACAAAAAAACTGATTGGAAAATGCGGCATTGAAAACCAGATAGTAGACGGTAAAGAAGAAATCACCCTGTCATATCTTCTGGACAGCAGGCACTGGGGATACGGATATGCCATTGAATGCGGAAATGCAGTGTTCCAATATGCCAGTGAGCAACTTGACATCAAACGTATCGTTGCTGTAATTGATAAAAAAAATATACGCTCCATCCACACAGCTAAAAACCTGAATATGACGTTTGAAAAAGAAATCACTTATAAAAACCATGACTGCCTGCTTTATGCAATCACATTATAATAAAAAAACGCACCGACTTCACTGGTGCGCTTTTTAGGATAGGAAAGTTCGCCACAACGTAGAGGTAAAGGAACGCAAAACGTTCCTGCAACAAAATCGCTTTGCGGTTTTTACCAGGGGAATGCGCTGGCATTCCCCTTTTTTACCGTATAGGAAAGTTCTCAATGTGTAGCGAAATGTCAACAAAAATGCTTTAGCATTTTTGCCAGGGCACAAGCGAAGTCTGTGCCCTTTTTTATGGATAAGTCAACAGACCTTTGCCAAAATTACTATCTGTTTGTGTTACTCTTCTTATCCTTTCCACTGGTAACAGAATTATTATTATCTTCTTTGTCTGGTGTATCGTCACCAACCGCATCATCAACTGCATCTTCTGTGCCGTCGACCGCATCATCAACTGCATCCTCTGTGCCGTCAATCACATCATCTACACCATTTTCCACATCATCCATCAAACTGTTATCTGTTTCGTCAGGAGATGATGTTGCATCCTCACCAGCAGCATCTGGATTATCTGTTACCTGCCCATCAGTGTTTGTGTCTGTATCCTTATTTCCACAGCCTGTAAAAGCAGCCACTGACAGACATAACGCTGCCGTCAATAATAAATATTTCTTCTTCAACTCACTCACCATACCTTTCTATTTCCTTTTCTTTTACGAGGTTAGTATGGCTTTTCCCTGAAAAAATATACAAATTTTATTTAGATTTCTCTGGATAATCTATATGGTGTCCCACATATTTATATGCCGGACGGATAATCTTTCCTTTGTTGACAAGTTCTTCCAAACGGTGTGCACTCCATCCTGAAATTCTTGATATAGCAAATACTGGTGTAAATAGCTCTTCCGGAATTCCAAGCATTGTATAAATTAATCCACTATAAAAATCTACATTGGCACATATCGGCTTCATAACATGGGAACGGCGCATTAATAAATCTGCTGCCACCTTTTCCACTCTATCGTATAATTCAAACTTATCCTCCATACCTTTGGCTTCCGCAAGTTTTTTGGCATACTCTTTTAATACAATTTCACGTGGGTCCGACAAAGTATATACTGCATGTCCCATTCCATATATCAGACCTGAACCATCAAAAGCTTCTTTCTTCAATACTTTTTGTAAATATTCCCTAACTGCTTCCTCTGACTGAATATCTCTGCAGTTTTCCTGCAAATCCTTTATCATCTGCTGTGCCTTCAAATTAGCACCGCCATGCCTTGGTCCTTTTAAGGACGCAATAGACGCTGCAACAGCAGAATATGTATCTGTTCCTGAGGAAGTTACTACATGGTTTGTAAAAGTAGAATTATTACCACCACCATGCTCCGCATGAAGCACCAAGGCCGCATCTAACACTCTTGCCTCCAGCCTGGTAAACTTCCCATCCGGCCGAAGCATATGTAAAATATTCTCTGCTGTAGAATACTCCTTCTTTGCAGGTTTAATTACCAAATTATCAAAAAATTGAAAATGCCTGTATGCGTGATAATTATAAACTGCAATTAATGGCAGCTTTGCCACCAGCTGCAGTGACTGGCGAAGTACATTTGATACAGAAATATCATCTGGATTTTCATCATAAGAATATAATGTCAAAACACTCCTTTGCAATCCGTTCATTAAATTCGGGCTCGGTGCTTTCATAATGACGTCACGAATAAAGGTTCCTGATAATTCCTGAAGACTGGATAAAATCTCCACAAACGTCTTTAACTGCTCTTTCGTCGGAAGTTCCCCAAACAAAAGTAAATAAGTTGTCTCCTCGAATGCATAGCGCTTTTCTATACCAGAACCAACCAGCTTTTTCACATCATAGCCCTGATAAAAAAGCTGCCCGTCCGCCGGCTCTTTCACACCTTTAACAATATTATAACCATTGACATCCGAAATTTCTGTCAATCCTGTTAATACTCCCTTTCCGGTACTGTCACGCAAACCCCTCTTTACGTCGTACTCCTGATATAAATTCAAATCAATGATACCAGATTTCATACAATTTTCTACCAGTTCATCAAACTTATTATTTAATACATCACTTAGTGCCATCATTGAATCAATACTCATGACCATTCCTCCTTTACTTCCTGCCACCGCTTTGTGCCTGGATGAATCGCCTTGTATCATAGTATACTTGTATACATCAAATGCGTAAAAACCAAACCAGCACTAACTCTTATAATACATGAAATCAGTTTTAGCGTCAAGTTATCAAGAAACACTTCTTGAACGGTATTCCAGCCGCAGCTTGTCCGTAAGCAAAGCCATAAATTCTGAATTGGTGGGTTTCCCCTTTCCTGCACATACTGTATTTCCAAACACCTCTTCTAAAGTTGCTATATTTCCACGACGCCATGCTACTTCAATCGCGTGGCGGATTGTCCGTTCTACACTACTGGAAGTTGTCTTATATTTCTTTGCAATCGCAGGATATAAAAACTTGGTAATATAATGAAGCATGTTCCTATCATAAAATGCCATAATAATCCCTTCTCTGATGTACTGATATCCTTTTATATGAGCCGGAATGCCAATTTCCAGCAGAATGTTCGTCACATCCATCTCTAAATCGCCAGAAAGGGCATAACCCTCTGACGCCTTTGTGACTTTCGGGGGTTCTGGTATTTCTTCCATTCCTGCTGTTTCTAAATGATTATTGCTCTGCATAATACCCTTTGTCTCACCATTTCTCCGCTCAACAAGCTGTGCCACTCTTTTTACCAGCATAGTGCCTGAAACCGGTTTCATCATATAATAGTCTGCACCTGCCTGAATGGCCTCTTCCACCAGATTTTCCATTCTGAGCGCCGTTTCAATAATAAAGATAGGACGCCTTTCTATGTACGCCATCTTATTAATCTCTTCTAAAATCCCAATTCCATCAATTCCCGGTAAAATCATATCCATTACAACGACATCCGGCTTCTCACAGCGGATTGCCTCTAATGCCTTACTTCCATTTCCTGTCGCCAAAATGACATTCATCCCCATACTCATCATTGTTTTTTCCTTGCTTTCGCGGTCATGCAAGTTATTATCTGCTATAATTACACGTAACTCCAAATTCTCCATATTTCTGTTCATAGTTTCCTCCATTTCCGATATCAAATCGACATCAACTCAACAATTTGCATCTTTATCCCTGCACTTTTGACTTTTGGAACGAAACTTTTCTATTCACCAACAATACTATTACGCAAAAAATAGTTTGTCAACGCTTTAAAGCCCGTATTTACCGTATTTTTTCCGCCATTTTTCAACACGTCTGTCTTCTTTTTTCATCAAAATTTAATTTTTTTCACCCCTTGACGAATTTGCTAAAATAAGAAATACTATAGCTGGGAAGTATCGCATTTTTCGATACGCGAACTTTGCGAATGAAATTTAAGAAAGGTTGGTATTTTTTATGGAATTTACGCATATAAAAACATTGTATAAAGAAACAAAGCAATATCTGGACAAGGAGGTCACCGTCTGCGGCTGGCTCCGCAATATACGGGACTCCAAAACTTTTGGCTTTCTTTCCCTGAATGATGGAACGTACTTTTCTCCCCTGCAGATTGTCTTTGACAATTCTTTGGAAAATTTTGCAGAAATCTGCAAATTAAATATCAGTGCTGCACTTATCGTTACCGGAACCCTTGTGGCAACCCCACAGGCCAAGCAGCCATTTGAAATTCAGGCAAAAGCCATCCAGATTGAAGGACAGTCAACTTCTGACTATCCTTTACAGAAAAAACGGCACACGATGGAATATCTGCGTACCATTCCGCATCTTAGAATGCGTACCAATACCTTTCAGGCAGTTTTTCGTGTCCGTTCCTTAATCGCATATGCCATACACAAATTCTTTCAGGAACGAGACTTTGTATATGTACACACGCCAATTATTACCGGAAGTGACTGTGAAGGAGCTGGCGAAATGTTTCAGGTGACTACTCTGGATTTGGCAGACATCCCTAAAAACCCGGATGCATCTGTCAATTACACAGAGGACTTTTTTGGTAAGCCGGTCAATCTGACTGTCAGCGGCCAGCTAAACGGGGAAACGTATGCTATGGCATTTCAGAACATCTATACGTTTGGACCGACCTTCCGTGCAGAAAACTCTAATACAACCAGACATGCCGCTGAATTTTGGATGATTGAGCCAGAAATTGCATTTGCCGATTTACAGGATGATATGGCACTCGCTGAAGATATGTTGAAATACATTATTTCTTATGTTATGGAACAGGCTCCTGAAGAGCTAAACTTCTTTAACCAGTTTGTCGACAAAGGACTTTTGGAACGTCTGAATAATGTACTTCACTCTGATTTTGGCCACATCACTTATACAGAGGCAGTGGAACTATTAAGAAAAGAACAAAAGAACTTTAAATATAAAGTAGAATGGGGCTGTGATTTACAGACAGAGCATGAGCGTTACCTGACAGAGCAGATATTTAAGCGTCCTGTTTTTGTAACAGATTACCCAAAAGAAATTAAAGCTTTTTATATGAAGCTAAATGAAGATAAAAAGACAGTTGCTGCTATGGACTGTCTTGTACCGGGTATTGGTGAAATTATTGGCGGCAGCCAGCGTGAAGATGATTATGACCTTTTGCTAGAACGTATGAAAGAAAACAAACTAAATGTAGATGATTATGCCTTTTATACGGATTTGCGCAAATATGGAACAGCAAGACATGCCGGATTCGGCCTTGGCTTTGAACGCTGTGTCATGTATCTGACCGGAATCACAAATATCCGTGATGTACTTCCTTACCCACGTACCGTTGGTAACTGCCAGTAAAAAAGGGCACAGACTTCGCTTTTGCCCTAGCAAAAATGCTAAAGCATTTTTGTTGACATTTCGCTACACATTGAGAACTTTCCTATACGGATTAAAGTGTCAAAAGGTTCATTTTTTCTTATAC
>CANRVD010000015.1 GCA_947643145.1 uncultured bacterium
ATAAGCAAGTCAAACTGCCAATTACTTAATATTCGTTGTACTAGTGTCTTGTCTCATTGATAAATCAACAAGAGTTTTTGAAACAGGGAGAGGAGAAAATGGAGCGAATTGAGCAGCAATTTGAGTTTATGAAAGAGATTGATGGTTTAAAGAAGATTGGGCGGCAGACGTATTTAAAAGATGCGAGCCGGAAGGAAAATGATGCAGAGCATTCATGGCATCTGGCGGTGATGGCGCTGCTTTTGCAGGAATATGCAAATGAAGCAGTGGATGTGCTTCGCGTGATTTCTATGGTACTGGTTCATGATATGGTAGAGTTGGATGCAGGAGATACCTATGCCTATGATGAAGCTGGCAATGCGACGAAACGGGAGCGGGAAATAGCAGCGGCAGAGCGGATTTTTCCTATTTTGCCGGAAGACCAGGCAGCTTTCTTTCGTGGCCTTTGGGATGAATTTGAAGAAGCAGAAACGCCAGAGGCCAAGTTTGCCCATACGCTTGACAATATCCAGCCGATGATGCTAAATGATGCAACTGGAGGAAAGGCATGGCGGGAACATCAGGTGAAGCTGTCGCAGGTTATGAACCGTCAGAAAAAGACGGCAGAGGGGTCTGATATTTTATGGGAATATGCCAGGGAAAATATGATTGCAAAGAATGTAAAAGAAGGAGTTATTATAGAGGATTGTAAACTATAATACAGCGGATTGTTTTATGGGAGAGCTAAGCAGTTTGCCTAATATTGGCAAGGTAAGTGGAGAAACAATTAGGGCAGGTTGGAATAAAGACGGCTGAATGAAAGAATTTTTATAGCTGGAATAAGAAAAATTAGCAGGTGATACTGATATTTTTTCAGATGGATGTGAGGGAGAGTAGTTATGAAGCGAATACAGGAGGATATTAAAAACCGGACATTTCATCCGGTTTATCTGTTATATGGTGAAGAACGTTATCTGGTTCGTTTATATCGTGATAAACTGAAAAATGCCGTACTGGATGGCGGTGATGAAATGAATTATTCCAACTTTCAGGGGAGTGGGACGGATTTGTCCGCTGTACGGGAAATTTCTGATACGCTTCCTTTTTTTCAGGATTACAGAATTATTGTTTTGGAGGATACAAAGCTTTTTAAATCTGCAAATGATTTTGTGGAATATCTGCCATCTATGCCGGATACGACAATTTTGGTGTTTGCCGAAAAAGAAGTGGATAAGCGAAACAAGCTCTATAAGTACGTGCAGAAAAATGGGCTGGCAGTAGAAATGTCTGCTATGGGAACTGCCGAGACGAAAAAATTTGTGGCAGTTAAACTTCGTGATAACGGAAAAAAAATCAGGGAAAATACAGCGGAATATTTCTTAGAGCAGGTGGGAGGCTCCCTGAATAATATTGAAAACGAGTTGGAGAAACTGATTGCCTATACTTATGGCAGGGAAGAGATTACAAAGGAAGATATTGATGCAATATGCAATGTTTTGGTTACCGGACAGATTTTTAAGATGTTAGATGCAATCGCAAGTGGTAAAAAGCAGGAAGTGATGCGGCTATACCATGATTTACTGGAATTAAAGGAAAGTCCGATGTCAATTCTCTATTTGCTGACAAGGCATTTTAATATACTGCTGCAGGTAAAAACATCTTCAGGTGGTTTGTCAAAACAGGAGATGGCAAAAAAAATAGGGATTCCGCCTTTTGCCGTTGGAAAATATCAGGTACAGTCAAAGCATTTTACAAAAGACAGACTTAAGGAGATGATTACACTTTGTACGGATACAGAATTTGATTTTAAGAGAGGAAGACTTTCTGACCAGATTGGAGTGGAGACACTGCTGATTCAGTGTATGTAGTAAGACTTAAAAAAAGCAGGCGGGTGAAAGTGAAATGCAGAACGTATGTACAGTTTTATGAATAAAATGAAGTTTTGTTTTGGAATTATTAATATTATAAAGAAAATCTGTGCTTTTACAAAATATTATTGCCTTTTTCGTGAAGATATATTATAATGCTGTTAGTTGATGAACAAAGGGGTTCAGCAAGTTATTTGCTGAGCCCCTTTGTTGGTTTATAGGAAATTTTGCCACAGCGTAGTGGTCATCAACAAAAATCGCTTTGCGATTTTTGCTAGGGGAATGCGCTGGCATTCCCTTTTTGTGAAGGTGAAGGAGGTAGCGGAATATGCAGGAAAGAGAAGTCCAAAGTAACGTGATTGCAGAGGCGGCAAAAGCAGTAGATCACCAAAAGAGAGGTCTTTATAATCCACGTTTTGAGCATGACAACTGTGGAATTGGTGCAATTGTCAATATTAGGGGAAATAAGACACATGATACCGTATCTGGTGCTCTTGATATTGTAGAAAAACTGGAGCATCGTGCCGGTAAGGATGCAGAAGGTAAGACAGGGGATGGAGTGGGTATTCTGCTTCAGATTTCCCATGAATTTTTCAAGAAGGCAGTAGAGCCGCTTAAAATAGAGCTTGGTGAGGAAAGAGATTATGGTATTGGAATGTTTTTCTTTCCGCAGGATGAGTTAAAGAAAAATCAGGCGAAAAAGATGTTTGAAGTGATTACCTTAAAAGAGGGACTGGAGTTTCTGGGCTGGAGGGAAGTACCAATTGTACCGGATATCCTTGGTCATAAGGCGCTTGAGTGTATGCCATGTATTATGCAGGCATTTGTAAAGCGTCCGGAAGAAGTGGAACGTGGTCTTGATTTTGACAGGAAACTTTATGTGGCAAGACGTGTTTTTGAACAGAGTAATGACAATACATACGTTGTTTCTTTTTCCAGCAGGACGATTGTATATAAAGGAATGTTTTTAGTAGGGCAGCTTAGGCAGTTTTTCAGGGATTTGATGGATGAAGCATATACTTCTGCCATTGCGATTGTGCATTCCCGTTTTAGTACCAATACGAATCCAAGCTGGATGCGTGCCCATCCAAACCGTTTTATTGTCCATAATGGTGAGATTAATACGATTGTCGGCAATGCGGATAAGATGCTTGGACGTGAGGAGACAATGGAATCTCCGTATCTTTCCAGTGAGCTTCATAAGATTCTGCCAGTGGTAAATCCGGGCGGTTCTGATTCTGCGAGACTGGATAATACGCTGGAATTTCTGGTGATGAGCGGTATGGATCTTCCTCTTGCTGTCATGATTACGATTCCAGAGCCGTGGGAAAATGATAGGAGTATCAGCCAGAAGAAGCGTGATTTTTATCAGTATTATGCGACCATGATGGAGCCATGGGATGGTCCGGCTTCGATTCTGTTTTCGGATGGGGATATTATGGGGGCAGTCCTTGACAGAAATGGTCTGCGTCCTTCCCGCTATTATATTACAACAGATGACCAGTTAATTCTTTCTTCAGAGGTAGGCGTATTCCAAATTCCACCAGAGAAGATTGTAAGGAAAGACCGCTTAAGGCCGGGACGTATGCTGCTTGTTGATACGGTAAAAGGAGAGCTGGTAGATGATGATGTGTTAAAGGAAGAATATGCTTCCAGACAGCCGTATGGTGAGTGGTTGAACAGGAATTTAATCACGCTGAAAGAGCTTCGTATTCCTAACCAAAAGGTAATCGAATTTTCGGAAGAAGAGAGAGCGCAGTTACAGAAGGCCTTTGGCTATACCTTTGAGGAGTATAAGGCATCTATCCTGCCAATGGCGCAGAATGGAAGTGAGCCGATTGCTTCTATGGGGACGGATTCACCGCTTCCTATGCTTTCTAGTAAGCCACAGCTATTGTTTAACTACTTTAAACAGTTATTTGCACAGGTAACGAATCCGCCAATTGATGCTATCCGTGAAGAAATTGTTACTTCAACAAGTGTATATATCGGGCAGGATGGAAATCTGCTAATGGAGAGTGCAGAAAATTGTAAGGTGTTAAAAATTAATAATCCAATTTTGACGGATACGGACTTATTAAAAATAAAATATATTGATAAAGAGGGCTTTAAGAGTGAAGTGATTCCAATTATTTATTATAAGAATACTTCACTGAAAAAGGCATTGGAGCATCTCTGTCTAGAGGCAGACAGGGCGTATAAGGAAGGCGCCAATATACTGATTCTGAGTGACAGGGGAGTGGATGAAAATCATGTGGCAATTCCGTCTCTTTTGGCAGTTGCGACGATGCAGCAGCATCTGGTAACAACCAAAAAGAGGGAAAGTATCGCGCTGGTGATTGAGACAGCAGAGCCAAGAGAAGTACATCATTTTGCAACACTCCTTGGCTATGGTGCAGGTGCTATTAACCCGTATCTGGCGCATGCAACGATTAAGGAATTGATTGACGGCAGAATGTTAGACAAGGATTATTACGCTGCGGTGGATGATTATGATGCAGCGGTACTTCATGGGATTGTAAAAATTGCCTCTAAAATGGGAATTTCTACGATTCAGTCTTATCAGGGTTCTAAGATTTTTGAAGCTATTGGCATATCAGAAGATGTAGTGGAAAAATATTTTACTGATACAGTAAGCTGTGTGGGAAGCATCACACTGGAGGATATTCAGGAGCAGGTAGACAGGCAGCATTCTACGGCATTTGACCCATTGGGGCTTAGCGTGGATTTAACGTTAGAAAGCCGCGGACAGCATAAGTCGCGTGGACAGAAAGAGGAGCATCTGTATAATCCGGAGACAATCCATTTACTCCAGCAGGCAACGTGGACGGGAAGCTATGAGCTTTTTAAACAGTATTCCAGAACAATAGACGAGAAGGAAAATAAGGTGACCTTGCGCAGCCTTTTGGACTTTCATTATCCAAAGAAAGGAATATCGATTGATGAGGTAGAAAGCGTGGATGAGATTGTAAGGCGCTTTAAGACAGGTGCAATGTCATATGGCTCTATTTCACAGGAGGCGCATGAAACGCTTGCGATTGCTATGAATCATCTGCATGGAAAGTCAAACAGCGGTGAGGGCGGCGAGAGTTTAGAACGTCTGGCAACTGCAGGACAGACGGTGGATAGATGCTCTGCTATTAAGCAGGTTGCGTCTGGACGCTTTGGAGTTACTTCACGTTATCTGGTCAGCGCAAAAGAAATCCAGATAAAGATGGCACAGGGGGCAAAACCAGGTGAGGGCGGTCACCTTCCGGGTGGAAAGGTGTATCCGTGGGTAGCAAAAACAAGGCATTCCACACCGGGTGTCAGTCTGATTTCACCGCCGCCTCATCATGATATTTATTCCATTGAGGATTTGGCGCAGTTAATTTATGATTTGAAGAACAGTAATAAAGATGCCAGAATTTCTGTCAAGCTGGTATCAGAGGCAGGAGTTGGTACCGTTGCGGCTGGTGTGGCAAAAGCCGGAGCTGCCGTAATTTTAATATCCGGGCATGATGGTGGTACCGGAGCAGCACCAAGGAGCTCTATTTATAATGCAGGACTTCCATGGGAATTAGGATTGGCAGAGACGCATCAGACGTTGATTATGAATGGACTGCGTTCACGTGTCCGTATTGAGACAGACGGTAAGCTGATGACTGGACGTGATGTGCTGGTAGCAGCTTTGCTGGGTGCGGAGGAATATGGTTTTGCAACGGCTCCACTGATTACAATGGGATGTGTTATGATGCGTGTCTGTAATCTGGATACCTGTCCGGTTGGTGTGGCAACGCAGAATCCAGAGCTTCGGAAACGCTTTAAAGGAAAACCGGAATATGTGGAAAACTTTATGCGGTTTATTGCACAGGAGCTGCGTGAATATATGGCACAGCTTGGGATTCGCAAGGTGGATGACTTGATTGGGCGTACGGACTTGATTCGGGTAAGGGAGAGCAGTAAAGCGGTAGACTTACAGGCTGTGATTGATGCGTCCTTTGCAGAGGAGCGTAAAGAAAATAAGTTTAATCCTAAAAATATATATGATTTCGAACTGGAAAAAACGATTGATGAAAAAGTGTTTCTTCCAAAGCTGAAAAAGGCACTGTCAACCGGGGAGAAGACCAGAATTGAAGCAGATGTTACGAATATTGACCGTACACTTGGTACGATTCTTGGTTCTGAGATGACAAAGAAGTTTGGGGATACTTTGGAAGAGGATACGATAACGGTTGAATGTCATGGAAGCGGGGGACAGAGTTTTGGTGCTTTTATTCCAAAGGGACTGACATTGGAGCTGGTTGGAGACTCCAATGATTATCTTGGAAAGGGGCTTTCCGGCGGAAAGATAGTTGTATATCCGCAGGCAGGTTCAAACTTTAAGGCAGAGGAAAATATTATTATCGGAAATGTGGCGCTTTACGGCGCAACAAGCGGTAAGGCATTTATCAATGGTATTGCGGGGGAACGCTTCTGTGTCCGTAACTCCGGTGCAACGGCTGTTGTAGAAGGTGTCGGTGACCACGGATGTGAGTATATGACAGGAGGCCGTGTGGTTGTGCTTGGCCCAACCGGAAAGAACTTTGCTGCCGGAATGAGCGGCGGTGTTGCCTACGTTCTGGATGAAAAGAGTGATTTGTACTTAAGGCTAAATAAGGAACTGGTTTCTTCTGATCCGGTAACGGATAAATATGATGTTTTGGAGCTGAAGCAAATGATTGCAGAGCATGTGGAAGAAACCGGTTCTGAAAAGGGCAGGGAGATACTTGATAATTTCAGTGAATACCTTCCGAAATTTAAGAAGATAATTTCTTATGATTATAGCAAAATGCTGCAGCTGATTGCGAAGATGGAGGAGCATGGCCTTGGATTTGAGCAGGCGCAGATTGAGGCATTTTATGCATATAAAAAGGCGGAAAAGCAGGCAAAGTAAAACAGGTAAGTCTTGAAATGATTTTTGGGTAGCAGGAGTTTAGCAATATTGTGTCTGTGCGCTGCCTGATGCAAAGTTGCTTAAGTTCATAAAGTAAAGGTGCATTTTATCCACCTTGCAGAAATGAGGATTAATATGGGAAAATCAACTGGTTTTATGGAATATGAAAGAAAAGATAATGCAGCAGAAGGAGTGTTAGAGCGCATTAAAAATTTTAATGAATTTCATACGCCAATGAGTGACAAGGACCGCAGGGAACAGGCAGCCCGCTGTATGGACTGTGGAGTACCTTTTTGTCAGTCGGGTATGATGATTCATGGGATGGTATCGGGATGTCCTCTGAATAATCTGGTGCCGGAATGGAATGACCTTTTATATCGTGGAAATATGGATAAGGCTTTGCAGATGCTTCGCCAAACCAATAATTTTCCAGAGTTTACGTCCAGGGTATGTCCGGCATTGTGTGAAGCGGCCTGTACCTGTGGGCTGAATGATACAGCAGTTACCTGCAAGGCAAATGAAAATGCTATTGTAGAGTTTGGTTATGCGAACGGTTTGATGGAAGCAAATCCTCCGAAATTACGCACCGGTAAGAAGGTGGCAATTGTGGGCTCCGGCCCTGCCGGCCTTGCAGCGGCTGACCAGCTCAATAAGCGTGGACACGATGTAACGGTATATGAGAGGAATGACCGTATTGGCGGATTGCTGATGTATGGCATTCCAAATATGAAGCTGGAAAAATGGGTGATTGAGCGCAAGCAGAAGGTGATGGAAGAGGAGGGCATAACCTTTGTAGTCAATGCTGATGTGGGAAGGAATGTGAAAGCAGAAGAACTTCTAAAGCAGTATGACAGTGTGATTCTCTGCTGTGGTGCTTCAAATCCAAGGGATATCAAGGCACCAGGGAGGGAATCACAGGGGATTTACTTTGCGGTTGACTTCCTGACACGCTCCACAAAGCATGTATTAACAGGAAAAAATGATGGATGGATTGATACAAAGGGGAAAAATGTGGTTGTGATTGGTGGTGGTGATACTGGAAATGACTGTGTGGGTACAGCAGTACGACAGGGCGCAAAGTCTGTTGTTCAAATAGAAATGATGCCAAAGCTTCCAGACGAGCGTGCCGAAAACAATCCGTGGCCGGAGTGGCTGCGTGTCTGCAAGACAGATTATGGGCAGGAGGAAGCCATTGCCGTATATGGGAAAGATCCACGGATTTATCAGGCAACAGTCAAAGAGTTTATAGCAGATAAGAAGGGTGTCTTAAAGAAGGTGAAGCTGGTGAAGCTGGAGCCAAAGAAGGATGAAAAGACAGGACGCATCAATATGGCAGAGATTTCAGACAGTGAATTTGAACTTCCGGCAGATTATGTCCTGATTGCCGCTGGTTTTCTGGGAGCGCAGGATTATATTGCAAAGGCATTTCGGGTAAAGTTAAATGAGCGTACTAATGTGGAAACAGAAGAGGGAAGTTATAAAACTTCGGCGGATAAGGTATTTACGGCGGGAGATATGCACCGCGGACAGTCCTTAGTTGTCTGGGGAATCCGCGAGGGACGTCAGGCTGCGAGGGAAGTTGATGAAAAATTAATGGGATATACAAATTTATAAGTGCAAAAAGCGCACCGCTAAGCCGGTGCGTTTTTGCATGGGATGGCCCTTTGGAAAATCTTGAAATTGACAAAGTCCGACAAAAGTCATAGAATGATGAATAGCTTTATTACGCAGATAAGGAGAAAAGGTATGAAAGTAGTTATTTTAGCAGGTGGTTTTGGTACCCGTATCAGTGAGGAAAGCCATTTGAAGCCAAAGCCAATGATTGAAATTGGAGAACAGCCGATTTTATGGCACATTATGAAACTGTATTCCCATTATGGATACAATGATTTTGTGATTTGCCTGGGTTATAAGCAGTATGTGATTAAGGAGTATTTTGCGGATTATTTTCTGCATACATCGGATATTACATTTGATTTGTCAACGAATCAGATGCAGGTGCATAATAATTATGCAGAACCGTGGAAGGTAACACTGGTAGATACCGGGCTGAATACCATGACCGGAGGACGTATTAAGCGGGTTCAGAAATATATTGGAAATGAGCCGTTTCTCCTTACATATGGTGACGGCGTGTCCAATGTGGATATTGAAAAGCTGGTGAAATTCCATCAGTCACATGGCAGGATTGCCACAATGACGGCAATTAGTACAAGGCAGCGTTTTGGTGTCCTGGATTTGGATGCCAGCCATCAGGTACATTCTTTCCGTGAGAAAACGAAGGATGACGGGGAAATTATTAACGGCGGATTTATGGTAATGCAGCCGGAGATTTTTGACTATTTAGAAGGAGACTCGACGGTATTTGAAAAGAAACCACTAGCGACTCTCGCAGATGAAGGACAGCTTATGGCATTTACGCATAAAGGATTTTGGCAGTGTATGGATACACAGAGGGATAAGAAGCTGTTAGAAGATATGTGGTCAGAAAACCAGGCACCTTGGAAGGTCTGGGAATAGGGGAAAACAGATATGGCACAAAAATGCAAATGGAAAAACATGGCACCGGTTCTGCTGGTTATGTTAGCCTTTGTACTCTTAAATATCAATACCTTTACAACATGGTTCCGGGGAGATTCCGAGTTTTATTTTCAGGGAATTTGTGACAGCGTAGAAAATCTGAAAAAGGGAAAGATTGCCCTTGCTAATTTTGGGATTTCGGGGCATATGTGTTATGGATACAGCCTTTTTGTATTTATAGGACATCTTCTGATACCGTATTATGGGATTGGGATTCGTCTTGCCAATCTTTTGCTGGCATTGGTTACGATTTTTATCTTTTGGAAGGTTATTGGAATCTTATTTCCAAAGCTTGAGCAATGGACAAGGACATTTATTACGGCAGCGTTTGCTTTTTCTCCCTTTCTGTTAGGAATTTTTGGCGAAGTACATTCCGATTTTCCGGTGCTCTGCTTTTTTGTCTGGCTGGTATACTGCTATATTACAAAGAGACAGGGATTATGCCTTGTCACAGGATTTTTACTGTGCTTTTCAAAAGAGACAGGGGTATTGTATTATGCGTCGTTTTTTGCAGGGTGCTTTTTATACCGCTGCATAAAAAATGAGAATAGAAACTGGTTGAAAAAGCTTGGTACAGAATTTTCTGCTTTGGAATGGCTGCTTCTGGTTCCGGCAGATTTATTCCTGATTGTTGCTGCTTCGGCGCAGGGATGGGCAAATGCTGCAATCAATCCAGTGATTGCAGACAGAAGGTTAAATACTTTTTGCTTTTTGCCAGAGTACATCTGGATGAAATTCAGGGAGATCTTTTTGATGAACTTTGCATGGCTTTTGGTGGTTCCGCTTGGCCTTTTTATTGTGGCATTTATGAAAAAGAGGATTCAAAAGATTGGAGGAAACAGGGAATGGATGGCGGGGCTTGTTGTGAGCGCTGTTGTTTTCGTGCTTTTTAATTTTAGTTTTTATACGTTTACCCATTACCGTTATTTGCAGCTATGCCTGTTCTTTTATTTGATTTTTGTTATTTTTTTGTTAGAGAAATCTTGTCAGAAAGTATGGATAAAAAGAGGCGTCAGCCTTCTTATGGCAGTGGCATTTCTGGTGGAATCCTTTGTGACGATAGACCCGGTAACGTATCTTGTTTTTCATGATGTGGAGTTAGGAAACGGGAAGATTGTAACAACAAATGAAATAGAGATGTACCCATCGGATAATGAATCAGAAGAAAGGGATGAGCCAAAAGGGCAGTTGTTAGATGCGATTGTATATAACCGGGAATGCTTGGGATTTGAGAGGGCTTTCGAAGAAGCAATGAAAGATATCGGTTATGATGAATCCACACTGCTAATCTTTCCTACACTTTATGAGCAGAATGTATTATATACTTTTCTTGCTTATTTTGGCGTACATGACAGCAGTAAGCTGCGTTGGGATGATAAAACGAATAATATTACGATTGATGAAAGAGGCACGAAAATAAATTATACCGGTCTGACAAAGGGAATACCAAATACTGTTTTAACGTATCCTAAAATCTGGTATGTAAAATTATACCATCAGGGAGAGTGGCGCCGGGAAAGTAATTTGGAGTATTTTGATGTGCTGGAAGAAAGAACGTATCAATCCGGAAAGTGGAAGTTTGTCTTGGAAAAGGTAAAATATAATGGCTAAAAATTGTATGGGGGACAAAAGTATTTTCTTATTCTGCCGATATATCTAAAGAATGAAGTTACACTAAGGCGGTAAAAAACATTGCCTGAATGCAAAAATAACGTAGAAATGAGGGATAAGATGAATACTATGATAGCAATGTCTGCTTCTGAGGAAAAGAAGACAATGAATCTTGCAGGGAAAACAAGAAATGAAATTTGGCAGGATGTCATCGAAAATATAATTGACCCAACGAGCGGTATGGATGAGGCAGCGCGGAAAAATTATGAAAGCAAAATTGAGCAAAAGTTAAAATCAGGTAAAAAGTTAACGTCAGAGGAACTGGATTATTTGCGGATTCATAATCCGGAATTGTACCGTACCGCGATGCGTGTGGAGCTTTCCAGAAAGGCACTGCGGGAGCAGTTGAAAAACTGTCATTCCAAAGAGGAAGTGCAACAGGTGGTATCGCTGCAGATGGAGCGGCTTTCCGCAATGAAAAAAGAGCCTGATAAACAGTATATGGCAGCAATGATTCATCACGAGGTGGAAACATTTAAAAAGAGCAGTGATTATGCAAGGCTTCCTGTAAAGCGTGAAGCAGGCAAAAAGCAGGCGGAAGAGTGGGAAAAGGATACGGATGAGCAGGAGGAGGATTTCTTCGGTGAAATATCAATTTATACCAGAATGCAGTTCCAGTGTAATCAAATAACAGAAATTACACAGGCATTTATATAACATAACCAAAAGGGTGTCGTTTTTTAGACGGCACCCTTTTTAATGGGATAGGAAATTTCTCAAGCCTTTCCCATAACAACAGTTACATGATATTCTGTCTTTCCTTTTTCGTATGGAACAACGGTTGTTCCGGTCAATTCTTTCCCGTCAACAATCAGTTTGGCAACGCCTTTTTCTATCTGGTTCGCGTTTTCAACAGTGATATGGTAAATTCCCTCACGGTATTTACGTGTCATAGAAAATCCGGTGCCCATTTCTGCAGGGATACATGGGTCAATGCTTAAGCCGTTCAGGGTAGGTGATACGCCCAGAATATACTGGGAAACATTGACGAAGGTCCATGCGGCAGTACCAGTCAGCCAGCTGTTTTTTGCCTGTCCAAAAAAGAAAGCATCCTTACCGGCAATCATTTGTGAATAGACATATGGTTCGGTGCAGTGGATTTCGCTAATGTCTTCAATATAAGCAGGACAGGTCTTTTTGTAGATTTCAAAAGCCCTGTTGCCACGTCCGATTACAGTTTCCGCGCAGGAAATCCAAGGATTATTGTGACAGAAAATACCGGCATTTTCTTTATATCCTGGTGGATAAGAAGAGATCTCACCAAGTTCTACATGGTAACGGGTATATGGAGGCTGTAATAATACAATTCCGTATTTGGTATCCAGTTTTTCCTTTACAGAATCCAGAGCTTCCCTTGCTTCTCCGCTTTCCACGCCGATTCCGGCAAGAACACAAAAGCCTTGTGGTTCAATATAAATCTGACCTTCTTCACATTCTTTTGAGCCGATTTTCTGGCTCTTTGCATCATATGCACGGATAAACCATTTTCCATCCCAGCCATCCTTTAATACAGCGTCATTCATTGCAGCAACTTCAGCCATTGCACGGTCAGCTTCTGCCTGGTCCCCGGTAAAAGCGCAGAGGTCAGCATATTCTTTCCCATATTTGACAAACATTCCGGCAATAAATACGGATTCGGCTACCGGACCTTCGCTTGGGCCAAAGGTCTGGAAGGATTCACCAGGCTGTTCAGAAAAACAGTTTAAGTTCAGGCAGTCATTCCAGTCTGCACGTCCAATCAGCGGCAGGTTGTGAGGACCTTTATGATTTACAATATAGTCAAAGGAACGTTTTAAGTGCTCCATCAAAGGACATGCCTTTGATACATCATTATCAAAGGGAACCATTTCATCTAAGATAGTAGTATCCCCTGTTTCACGGATATAGGCAGAGGTTCCGGCAATCAGCCAGAGCGGGTCGTCATTAAAGCCAGAGCCAATATCGGCATTTCCCATTTTTGTAAGCGGCTGGTACTGATGGTAAGCGCTTCCGTCTTCGAACTGGGTGGAAGCACTGTCAATAATCCTCTCCCTTGCGCGCTCCGGAATTAAATGAACAAAGCCGAGCAAATCCTGACAGGAGTCTCGAAAGCCCATTCCACGCCCAATACCGGACTCATAGTAAGAGGCAGAACGTGACATATTAAAGGTAACCATGCACTGGTACTGGTTCCAGATATTTACCATGCGGTCAAGTTTTTCTTCATCAGAGGACACATGGAATTTGGAAAGCAGATTTTCCCAGTTTTCTTTCAATTCCGTAAGGGAAGCTTCTACCTGCTCCTCTGTCTGGAATTTTGCCAGAAGTTCGTTGGCTGGCTTCTTGTTAATGACATTTGGAGCTTCGAATTTTTCTTCTACTGGATTTTCGCAATAGCCAAGAACGAAAATAAAGCTTTTTTTCTCACCTGGCTGCAAGGTAACATTAATCTGCTGGGAAGCGATTGGAGACCATCCGCTTGCAATGGAATTATGGGATTTTCCTTCTTCCACTACCTGAGGGTTTATTACGCCGCGGTAAGCGCCCAAAAATTCATCCCGGCTGGTATCAAAGCCATCTATCGGGCTGTTTACAGAAAAGACAGCATAGTGGTTGCGGCGTTCACGGTATTCTGTCTTGTGATAAATCGTAGGGCCGGTTACTTCAACTTCACCAATATTTAAGTTACGCTGGAAATTGGTCATATCGTCCATAGCATTCCAAAGGCAGAACTCAATATAGGAAAAGAGGGTAAAGGTCTTTTCGCTGCCTGAATGGTTTGTAAAGGTAATCTGGTTTACTTCGCATTTTTCATTGACAGGAACGAAGGCAAGTAAAGATGCTTCCAGATTATTTTTTGTGGAAGTATAGCGGCTATAACCCATGCCATGGCGGCATTCGTAGGAGTCAAGCTCTGTTTTTACCGGCTGCCAGCCTGGATTCCAAACGGTGTCTCCCTCCTTTATGTAATAATAGCGTCCGCCTTCATCATTTGGAATATTGTTATAACGGTAACGTGTCAGGCGGAGCAGCTTTGCATCTTTGTAAAAACTATATCCACCGCAGGTATTAGAGATTAATGAGAAGAAATCATTGCTTCCCAAATAGTTAATCCACGGAAGTGGTGTTTTTGGAGTTGTAATAACATACTCCTTATTTGCGTCGTCAAAAAAGCCAAATTTCATAAATGTCCTCCGTTCTTGCCAAATAGCATATTTTAGTTGTTAGTTGTTAAAAAAAGTATATCGTAGAATGTATGGAAAAGCAAGAATTACTTAATGATTTTCGTTCAAATTTTATGGGAGGTTGTTATGGTTCACGGTTGTTCTGTGAAACGCGTGTAAAACCATCTGGTTTTGCTGTCTGCTGCGGTTCGTCATAATCTGCCTGCATAGGGCATAAAGATGATAATACAGTATTCTGATAGCAGGTGGAGGAATGCAGATGAAACAGGGAAGGGAATGGAGCAGAAAAGGAAAAGGGAAGAAAAAATACCAAAACTATCTGGGAGGAATCTTATGTCTTGGACTGCTGTTTTTTTTCGTGCAGGGTATGCTTCTTTTGGATGGTACATTCTTAAAGATGTCAGAGGAGTTTCAGAAAACCAGTCCTGTTTGGAATAAGGATACGGTAAAAGAGGAAGCTCTGGCGGATTCCGGTGAGGAAGAGGAGCAGGAAGTAAAAAAAGTAGCGTATCTTACGTTTGACGATGGACCCAGCATTTTAACACCACAGTATTTGGAAATACTCAGGGAAGAGGAAGTGTGTGCTACTTTTTTTTTGATTGGGCAGCAGGTAGAAGGAGAAATGGTAGATGTTGTAAAGCAGGCAATTGATGAGGGACATGAGATAGGGATGCATACATACTGCCATGTGGCGGAGGAAATATACGCTTCGTCAGAATCATATTGTATGGACTTGGAAAAAACAAAGCAATGTATGGAGGAAAAACTCAAAATAGAGCCTAAAATTTTCCGGTTTCCGTGGGGAAGTAAAAATTCGTATGTACAGGGGTATAAGAATGATGTAATTGAACATATGAAAGAAGAGGGGGTTGATTATGTGGACTGGAATGTAAGCGGAGAGGACAGTGTTGGATGCCCGTCGCCGGATTCAATTCTTCGCAATATAAGAAAGGATTATAAAAGATATAATGACCCGGTTATTCTGCTGCATGATTCAGCCACCTGCAAATCAACTCTATATGCATTACGTGGTGTGATTAGAGAGTTAAAGGCAGATGGCTATTCTTTCGGAACGCTGTCACAAAGAGAGAGGCCCTGTCATTTTGGAGAATGACAGGGTTTATTCATCCTGCAAATCACAGGCAAGGAGATAGAGATGATGGAATTTTTGTGGAGATAGGCTGTGGATGATTTGCAGAAATTCTCCCTGTTCCATAGAAGTAAACCCATCTTTTTGGAAGAATATTTGTGGTGTGATATTCAGATACTGGCATATGTCAAAAAAGTTTTTCATTCCCGGATAATTATGACCGGCTTCAATGGAATTGATATAATTTTTGTTTTGTCCAATTTCCAGACTCATTTGTCTGGCACTGACGCCTTTATGTTCACGCAGTTTTGCAAGCCGCAGCCCAAATTCCTTACTGGACAATATGTAGTCTTCATTCATTGGCGATACTCCTTTGCGAAGTGAAATTTCTGTGTATGTAGTTATTTTGCTATTCACCCTTATGAGTGTAACAAGTTTGGATGTGATATGCCCCATAATAAAAGTGGCACTTCTAAGACAGATGACATAATGAGCAGGTTATTGAACGGAGCAGGGAAAATATTTTATATCATAATTTAATAATTAAAAAGTAGTTTGTGCAGAGGCAAAAAGATTGATTTCAGTATGTCATTATGCTAGAATATGTTTTTGTGTAGTTGTGGGAAACAGCAATATGAAAAAATAATAGACAGTAAAAAGATAGATGGGCTTGAAAAAAGCAGACAGAATATGATAAAAATAGAAGTTTAGAAATGGAGATTGTTATGAAATATTTTGGGACAGATGGATTTCGTGGAGAAGCGAATGTAGATTTGAATGTGGTACACGCATATAAAGTAGGCAGGTTTCTTGGCTGGTATTATGGACAGGAGCATAAAGCAAGAATTATTATTGGGAAGGATACAAGGCGTTCCAGCTATATGTTTGAAGATGCACTTGCATCCGGGCTGACAGCCAGTGGGGCGGATGTCTATCTGCTGCATGTTACGCCGACACCGAGCGTATCTTATGTTGTTCGTACGGAGCAGTTTGATTGCGGAATTATGATTTCGGCAAGCCATAACCCTTATTATGACAATGGATTGAAAGTGATTAATGGAAACGGGCATAAGCTGGAAGCAGAAATTGAGGAGAAGATAGAAGAATACATAGACAGTGAGAAGGATACCATTCCATTTGCAACAAGGGAAAAGATAGGACGGACAATTGATTATTCGATAGGGCGTCACAGATATATCGGTTATTTGATGTCACTTGCCACACGTTCCTTTAAAAATGTGCGGGTGGGTCTTGACTGTGCAAATGGATCTTCTTATTCTGTAGCAAAAGGGGTATTTGATGCATTGGGAGCAAAAACCTATGCAATTGGCATGGAGCCGGATGGCACAAATATAAATGACGGGTGTGGTTCTACGCATATTGGGAATTTACAGAAGTTTGTTTTGGAAAATAATCTGGATATCGGGTTTGCCTATGATGGTGATGCGGACAGATGCCTTGCGGTAGATGACAAGGGTGAAATTATTGACGGAGATGCCATATTATATCTTTGCGGCTGTTATCTGAAGGAAAAGGGTGAACTGAATAACAATACAATTGTTACAACAGTTATGTCAAACCTTGGTTTGTATAAGGCGCTTGATAAGAAAGGAATTGCTTACGAAAAGACAATAGTGGGTGACAAGTATGTCAATGCAAATATGACAGAAAACGGACATTCTCTTGGCGGTGAGCAGTCCGGCCACATCATTTTCAGTAAATATGCTGTTACAGGAGATGGAGTGCTGACTTCTCTGATGTTAATGGAAGTTATGTTAGAGAAGAAGAAAAAGCTTTCAGAACTTTGCAGGGAGTTAAAGATATATCCACAGCTTTTGGAAAATGTAAGGGTTTCCGATAAAACAGCGGCCAGACAGGATGCAGATGTTGCAGAGGCAGCAAAAAGAGTGGAAGATGCGTTAGGAGATGAGGGAAGAATCCTTCTCCGGGAAAGCGGTACAGAGCCTTTGATACGTGTTATGGTAGAGGCTAAGACACAGGAGCTATGTGAAAAGTATGTCAATGAGGTAGTAGAAGTTTTATATAGGAAAGGCCATGTTGTAGAATAATGCGAAGTTTTTTTTACAAATCCCTTGCTTTTAGGGGGGATGTCATGCTATATTATACAAATGGTGAATTTTTGCACAGGGAAAATTTAACATTCTGTGCAGTTTAGGCATTCGTGCTTAAAGCGCGATGCACTGACACTTACGGGGGGAGGGCCCGTGTAGATATAAGGAGGAAATTTGAAAATGAGTGTACAGGTAGAAAAGTTAGAAAAGAGTATGGCAAAGCTTACGGTTGAAGTGGCAGCAGAAGAATTTGATGCTGCGCTTACAAAGGCTTATCAAAAGAGCAGAAGTAAGATTTCTATGCCTGGTTTCCGCAAGGGAAAAGCTCCTCGCGCCATGATTGAAAAAATGTATGGTGCGGGTATATTTTATGAGGATGCCGCTAACATTATTATTCCGGATGCATATGAAAGTGCCGCTGAAGAGAGTGGTTTGGAAATTGTAGCACAGCCGGAAATCGACGTAATACAGATGGAAAAGGGAAAAGCATTCATTTTTACAGCGTCAGTTGCAGTAAAGCCAGAGGTAATTCTTGGTGCATACAAGGGACTTGAGGTCGAAAAGAAGACAGCAGAAGTTACGGATGAAGAGGTAGATGAGGAAATTAACCGCATCAGGGAAACAAACTCGCGTATGATAACTGTTGATGACAGGGCAGCACAGGATGGTGATACAGTTCTGATTGATTTTGACGGTTATGTGGATGGTGAGCAGTTTGAAGGCGGAAAGGCTGAAAACTATTCCCTGACATTAGGCTCTCATTCTTTCATTGATACATTTGAAGAGCAGCTTGTTGGTAAGAATATTGGTGAAGAGACAGAAGTTCATGTAACATTCCCAGATCAGTATCAGGCAGAAGAGCTTCAGGGCAAATCGGCACTCTTCAAGGTTACCATTAAAGAGATTAAGGTAAAAGAGCTTCCTGAACTAGATGATGATTTTGCACAGGATGTTTCTGAGTGTGACACATTAGAGGAGTATAAGGCTGAGACAAGAACAAAGCTTGCAGAGTCCAAAGATGCTGCACTGAAGAGAGAGAAAGAGGAAGATATTGTAAACCAGATTATTGAGAATGCAACGATGGATATTCCTGAGCCTATGGTAGATGCACAGACACGTCAGATGACACAGGAGTTTGCAGGACGTTTACAGTCTCAGGGACTTTCTTTAGAGCAGTATATGCAGTTTACAGGTATGAATCCTCAGAAAATGGTGGAAGAATTAAAGCCGCAGGCATTAAAGAGAATTCAGAGCCGTCTGGTTTTAGAAGCAGTTGTAGCTGCTGAGAATATTGAAATTTCAGAGGAAGAATTCAATCAGGAAATTGAAAACATAGCTTCTATGTACAATATGGAAGCAGATAAGTTCAAAGACATGATTAGTGAGAATGAAAAGAAACAGATTGAAATGGATATTGCTGTCCAAAAGGCGGTTGATCTTGTTGTAGAAGCAGCAGTAGAAAAGTAAGGGAAGGAACTTCTAGGCAGTTCCTAGGAAATGTTAGCTGCGCCGGTCATTAACACAGCAGTCTGCTGCTGTTATGATTGGCGTTTTTGGCTCAAATAATTACGATATTAGTGAAAGGGGTGTAAAAAGGTATGGGATATAGTATTCCTTATGTTATCGAGAAAACAAGCAGCGGGGAGCGTTCGTATGATATTTATTCCAGACTGTTGCAGGATAGAATTATTATGTTATCGGGAGAAGTAAATGATGACATTGCAAGTCTGGTAGTATCACAGCTATTATTTTTGGAATCTCAGGATCCGGCGAAGGATATTCATTTATATATAAACAGTCCAGGAGGTGTCGTAAGCTCAGGACTTGCAATTTACGATACAATGAACTATGTAAAATGTGATGTGTCTACTATTTGTATGGGACTGGCAGCAAGTATGGGGTCTTTTCTGCTTGCCGGCGGTGCAAAAGGAAAGAGACTGGCGCTTCCGAATGCAGAAATTATGATTCACCAGCCTTCCGGTGGTGCAAAGGGTCAGGAAACAGAGGTTCGTATTGCAGCGGAACAGATGTTAAAGACAAGAGAGCGTTTGAACAGAATTCTTGCTGAAAATACCGGAAATCCGTTAGATGTGATTTCTGCTGATACAGAGAGAGATAACTATATGACAGCAGAAGAAGCAAAGGCATATGGTTTGATTGATGAGATAGTAACAGATAGAAAATAAGTGTGCGGGATTGGTGGTTAGAATGGCAGGGAAAAAAGAAGAGACAAAATTAAAATGTTCTTTTTGCGGTAAAACGCAGAATCAGGTACACAAGCTGATTGCAGGACCTGGTGTTTATATTTGTGACCAGTGTATAGAATTATGCTCGGAGATTATTGAAGAGGAATTTGGCGAGAGTGAGGAGAGGTACGAATCGGATTTGGATATTAACCTTCTCAAACCAAAAGAAATCAAAGAGTTTTTAGATGACTATGTCATTGGGCAGGAGGAAGCGAAAAAGGTATTATCGGTTTCTGTGTATAATCATTATAAGAGAGTTCTGTCACAGAAGGGTATGGATGTGGAGCTGCAGAAAAGTAATATTATCATGCTTGGCCCAACCGGTTCCGGTAAGACATTTTTGGCACAGACTCTTGCAAAGATATTAAATGTTCCTTTTGCAATTGCAGATGCAACTGCACTGACAGAAGCCGGATATGTAGGAGAAGATGTAGAAAATATTCTTTTAAAGATTATTCAGGCGGCGGATTATGATATGGAACGTGCGGAGCATGGTATTATCTATATTGATGAGATAGATAAAATTACCAGAAAGGGTGAAAATGTATCCATTACCCGTGATGTATCCGGTGAAGGAGTACAGCAGGCACTTCTTAAGATTTTAGAGGGAACCATTGCAAGTGTACCGCCTCAGGGCGGCAGAAAGCATCCGCATCAGGAGTTCTTCCAGTTAGATACGACGAATATTCTGTTTATATGTGGAGGTGCCTTTGATGGCCTGGACAGTATTATCGGTTCCAGAATTGGAAAGAAGGCAATCGGATTTAATGCAGAGCCTTCAAAACATGTTGATGATAATGTGGGAGAGTTGTTTAAGCAGGTATTGCCGGAGGATTTGGTGAAGTTTGGTTTGATTCCAGAGCTGATTGGTCGTGTTCCGGTAACCGTATCTTTAGATTTATTGGATGAAGAAGCGCTGACGAGAATTTTAATTGAGCCGAAAAATGCAATTACCAAACAGTACGAGAGATTGTTTGAGTTAGATAATGTAAAGCTTACTTTTAAAGAGGATGCGATTAAGGCGATTGCCAAGCGTTCTTTTGAAAGAAATACCGGGGCCAGAGGACTTCGTGCAATTATGGAATCTGTTATGATGGATGCTATGTTTGAGGTGCCTTCTGATGAAAGTGTGAAGGAATGCGTTATCACAAAGGAGGCAGTAGTTGGAGAGGAACAGCCAAAGCTTATTCTTATAAATGATGAGGTCAAGCTTTTGCCGAAGAAAGACAGCATGGCAAAGAAGACAGAAACAGAAGGAGAAATTGCTTGAGAATTGTGGCAATTTTTAGCATAGCAAAAGGGGGCACCAGTAAAGTCGGTGCCCTTGTTATTTTAGTTTAAAGGAAAATGTTCAAAAGTAACGGTACGCCAACAAAAATCGCTTTGCGATTTTTGCTAGGGGAATGCGCTGGCATTCCCCTTTTTTACCGTATAGGAAAGTTCTCGATGTGTAGTGGTATGCCAACAAGAATTGCGAAGCAATTCTTGCTAGGGCACAAGCGAAGTCTGTGCCCTTTTTATAGGAGTAAATCAATGGAAGATAATAAAATCAAGTGTCCGCTTGTCCCGCTGCGGGATGTTGTTGTATTTCCGGGGGTAACGGTATATCTGGAACTTGCCAGGGATTTTACAAAGCAGGCGATGTTAGCGGCGATGGAGAAAGATAAAAAAATCATAACAACAGCACAAAAGGATGTAAATATTGACAATCCTGGATTTGATGATATCTTTTCGGTGGGAGCGCTGTCGGAGATAAAGCAGGTAATCCGAATGCCGGGACAGAGAGTACAGGTAGTAATTACAGGGATTGCAAGGGTAGAATTACAGTATCTGGAGACGAAAGAAAATTATCAGGAAGTGACGGCAGAATGGTTAGAGGAGGAAGATGACCTGGGGTATTCTTTAGAGGTGATTGCCATGACCAGAGGGCTGAAAGATATTTTTCGGATTTATGCGAATCTGAATAATAAGTTAAGCAAACGGCTGGTAGAGGATATTTTACAACTGACGGATTTAAACCGGTTGATTTATGAAATTTCTGCTAATATAACAGTGAATTATATGCTAAAACAAAAGATTTTAAGTTATAATTCTGTGATTGAAAGACATGAGGAACTGTCTGTTCTTTTAAATAGGGAAATTGGAATTATGAGGATTCAGGAGGATATTTCCCAAAAGGTAAAGGGACAGGTGGAGCAGAGCCAGAAGGAGTATTATCTCCGGGAGGAAATGAAAGCAATTCATAAAGAGCTTGGGCAGGAAGACGTTTCCTCGGAAGCAGATAAGTTTATGGAAAAAATGGAGAGCCTGAAGGCGCCGAAGTATGTGAAGAAAAAGCTGGAAGAGGAAATTGCACGTTTTCAAAAGATTTCTTCCAGTTCTTCGGAAAGTGCCGTAATTCGTGGTTATATTGAAACACTGCTTCATTTCCCATGGAAAAAGGAAAAGAAGGAGCGGTTAGAGCTTGCCCGTACGGAAGAAATTTTAAATGCAAACCACTACGGACTGGAAAAGGTAAAAGAGCGTATTTTGGAATTTCTCGCAGTAAAGGCGTTAAAAGAGGATGGCAGTAGTCCGATTATCTGTTTGGCAGGGCCTCCGGGAACTGGAAAGACTTCGATTGCCAAATCGGTAGCGCAGGCGTTAAACCGGAAATTTATCAGAATCTGTCTTGGTGGCGTAAGGGACGAGGCGGAAATACGCGGACACAGGCGTACTTATGTAGGGGCAATGCCGGGGAGGATTGTAACTGGTTTGAAAAATGTAAAGGTGAGAAATCCGCTGATGCTTTTGGATGAGATTGACAAGCTGGGTAGTGATTATAAGGGCGACCCTGCATCTGCAATGCTTGAGGTGCTGGATTCCGAGCAGAATAAGCATTTTTCGGACCATTATATAGAGCTTCCGGTTAATTTGTCAAAGGTACTTTTTATTTGTACTGCAAATACGACGGATACCATTCCGAGACCGCTGCTTGACAGGATGGAGGTTATAGAGCTGTCCGGTTATACGGAAAATGAGAAGTTCCATATTGCAAAGGAGCATCTGCTTCCAAAGCAGAAGAAGGAAAATGGCTTGAAGACAGGAGCGCTTTCCGTATCCGATACGGCGATTTATGATATTATCCGGTATTATACCAGAGAAGCGGGCGTGCGTGGGTTAGAGAGAAAACTGGCCAAAATCTGCAGGAAAGCGGCAAAGGAAATTGTTGCCGGAAATACCGGAAAAGTACGGGTGACGGCAAGAAACCTGAAAGAATATCTTGGAAAGGAACTGCACCGAATCAACCTTGCAGGTGAAAGGCCGGAAGCAGGCGTTGTGCGTGGACTTGCATGGACCAGTGTAGGTGGGGATACCTTAGAAATTGAGGTAACCATTATGGAGGGAAGCGGCAAATTAGAGTTGACAGGAAAGCTAGGCGATGTGATGAAGGAGTCGGCAAAAATTGCGCTGACATATGCAAAGTCTGCAACGGTAAAAAGTGTAGGTGCAAAATATTTTAAAGAACACGACTTCCATCTCCACGTACCGGAAGGGGCAGTGCCAAAGGACGGGCCTTCTGCCGGAGTAACGATGGCAACGGCATTTTATTCGGCAATTACCGGAAAAAAGGTAGTTCCAGATTCTGCAATGACAGGTGAACTAAATCTCCGCGGAAAAGTTCTTGTGATTGGAGGACTGAAAGAGAAGCTTTTGGCAGCAAAGGCGGCGGGTATTAAGAGGGTCTTTGTGCCGGCACAGAATCAGAGGGATATTGAAGAAATGGAAGAGGAAGTACTTACTGACATTGAGATATGCTATGTGAAAAAAGTAGAGGAAATTTGGAAAGCAGTGCTGTTATAGGAAGGATTTCAGGGAATTGGAAGGAGAAGTCGGATGAAGATTAAAAGTGTGAATTTGGAAACGGTATGTGGGATTACCAGTAAGCTTCCAAAGAACCAGTTAGTGGAAATTGCATTTGCCGGACGCTCTAATGTTGGGAAGTCTTCCTTAATCAATGCTTTAATGAACAGGAAGTCATATGCAAGAATCTCGCAGCAGCCGGGAAAGACGCAGACAATCAATTTTTACAATATTAATGACGCGCTGTATTTTGTGGATTTGCCGGGATATGGCTATGCAAAGGTTTCAAAAAGTACTTTGGAGCAGTGGGGGAAGATGATAGACGGCTATCTGGAAAATTCCAAAGTACTCCGTTTGGTATTTCTTTTGGTAGATATCCGTCATAAACCAAATCAGAATGATAAACAGATGTATGACTGGTGTGTGCATTACGGATTTAATCCGGTTATTGTTGCTACTAAGGAGGATAAAGTAAAGCGCTCCCAGAAAGCAAAACTGGTAAAAGAGATAAAGGAAGCGCTTTGTGTTGTTGAGGGGACACCTGTGATTCCATTTTCAGCAGTCAGTAAAAATGGCAGGGAGGAAATATGGGAGTATATTGATATGGTACACGAAGGCTTTGAAGAGGAACAAAATTCACTTGGCAGAAATGAGGATTGAAATGAAAGGAAAAAAGTTAGAGAGAGAAAAGAGAAGGAAAGGATTTGACAGAAGGGGTATTATTGCAGCGCTTTTATTCGTTTTTTCTATTTTTGCGCTACGGTATGTGGCAAGGGCCGATGTTGATTTGCTTGCGGGTAACGGTGAGAGTCTTTTTATTGGGGACAAGCTGGTTATTTCTGATTATTTTGATAATTATGAACTGGAAAAAGTGCAGCCTGACAGTATCCAGTATGTGTTGTCAGAGGAAAGCCAGAAGAAGGAATGTATTTCACTGGATTCTGATGGAAGGGTAACGGCGCTTTCACAGGGAAATGCAGTGATTGAAATCAACTATACGGAGACAGAAACGCAGACTCCGCATCAGGAACTATTTACCGTAACAGTACTTGCACCAGAGCAGGTTTTTGCGGAATATGGAAGCATCGTCTGGCTGTCTGCTTTTAATATGTACAATCCGTATTTTTCTAATCTTCCAGAGGCGGAAGCAGGCTGCCGCTATACTTTTTCGAATGACAGCGCTGTACTTCTGGAAAATGGTGAGGGTGTTTTCATCCGTGGTTTCCATGATATAGAGGTATTTCTGGAGCGGGATGGATTAAAGATATCTGTTGCGAAAATTACCGTCATACTTCCGAAATTTACCCAAAAGAGAATGGCAAGGGCGCTTGGAACCAAAGCCTTTTATCCGGAAATGGAAAATTACATACAAAATGTTGATTCTGATTTAACAGGGGAAGAGGCAGCTGGTCCGTGGAATCTGGTTTGGAAGTCGGAAGATGAAAAGATAGCTGCTCTTTCAGAAGAGGGGTTTCTTCCGGTGGCATTAGGCTCTGTAAAACTTAAGGCAGAGTTTATGGCAGAAAATGGGGATACGCATGTCTTGGAGCTGGTTTTGACGGTAACGGACCCTAAATTTACGAAGGAATATATTGTGTTAGCGACAGATGGCACCAAAAAACTTCCTCTGGCGGGAACCTGTGCAGATACTACTGTTTTGGCAGAAGCATCAGTATTTGAAGTGGGTGCATCAAACAAAATCCGTGGTGTAGAGGAAGGCGTAGAGGATGCAATGATACTGGTAGATGGCAGGGAGCTTTTGCTGCGGGTCGTTGTCACGAATCCGCATTATGAGGAAAATACACTGACAATGTATAAAAGTCTGAAAAAGAACCTTCCAATCAAGGGATTAAACAAAGAATACAGTACCATTACGTATACTTCTGCCAATAAGAATATTGCTACTGTGACAGCAACCGGAAAGGTAACGGCAAAGAAAGTTGGGACAGTTAAAATCAAGATAAAGGCAGATGGAAGAACATTTCCTGTCTGGGTAGAGATTTCTACTAAAACGGGATATCAGGCAGCAAAGAAAGAAATTGCGATTTCGAATACAAAGACAAAGTACAGCCAGGCCAGACGTATGAGTAAAGGCTATTATGACTGTAGTTCACTGGTGTCAAGAGTTTACCGCCAGTATGGGGTTTATTTTGGAAGTAAATCGGGCTGGTCGCCTACCGCTGCCGGGATTGGCCAGTGGTGTACCGGAAAGAACAAAGTAATTGCCAAAAAGGGTGTTGCATATACGAAACTTGTACCAGGAGATTTGGTTTTCTATTCCTATACTAAGAATGGAAGATACCGCAATATCAGCCACGTGGAGATGTATGTTGGAAATGGAATGAGCGTATCAGCAAGCAGCAGTAACAACAGAGTAATTCACTATGGATACAGGCCGGACAGTGCCGTATTGATTGCAAGGCCGACAAAATAAAGTGAATAATAATTCCTGATATCATAATATGCTATCTTGTTTGCATAAAATGCTTTCAATAGATGAGTTTTATTGACAAAAGAATCAGCTATGGTAAGATTTGGCTTATAAAAAGCTATATGTTTCAGGGCAGATTGGAGGATTAGGATGAATATTGTTGTTTTGGCAGGCGGGCTTAGTATGGAGCGTGATGTTTCCATTATTACAGGCACAAAGGTGTGCGAGGCATTGCGTGGGAGAGGCCATAAGGCGGTCTTACTGGATGTTTATCTTGGATATGAGGGAGAACTGGATTTAGATACTGTTTTTGAAGAAAAGGAGTCGCTGCTTCGGGCAGGAGCACAGATTCAGACCTCTGAACCGGATTTGGAAAAAATAAAGGCATTAAGGGGCGGTGATACTTCGTGCTTTTTTGGAAAAAATGTAATTGACATCTGCAAAAGGGCAGATATTGTTTATATGGGACTTCATGGTGCAGAAGGTGAGAACGGAAAGCTGCAGGCAGCTTTTGATGTACTGGGGATTCGCTATACAGGTTCCGGTTATCTGGGAAGTGCCATTGCCATGGATAAGGGAATGGCAAAAAAGGTTTTTCTGAATGCAGGGATTCCAACGCCAAAGGGATTTTTGGTAACAAGAGATTCGGTTTGCAGTATACCAGAGGAAATCGGTTTTCCAGTTGTTGTAAAGCCATGCTGTGGCGGTTCCAGTGTAGGTGTCAGCATGCCGGAGAATGAAGAAGAGTACAGGAAGTCA
The DNA here is from genome assembly GCA_947643145.1 of uncultured bacterium. Taxonomy (GTDB): domain Bacteria; phylum Bacillota; class Clostridia; order Lachnospirales; family Lachnospiraceae; genus Butyribacter. The sequence goes on from CANRVD010000015.1 coordinate 26,619, forward strand.
TTGGAGCTTGGATTTTCTTATGAAGATGAATTATTAGTAGAGGAGTGCATTAAGGGAAGGGAATTTTCTGTTGGCGTAATTGATGGGAAAGCCCTTCCGGTTATTGAAATTATACCAAAGGAAGGTTTTTATGATTACCAGACGAAATACCAGTTCGGTATGGCGGCAGATGTATGCCCGGCAGAGTTGTCAAAAGAGCTGACGGAGGAAATGCAGGGATATGCGGCTGCTGTATTTCGGGAGTTAAAGTTAGAGGCATATGCGCGGATTGATTTTCTGTTAGATGGGGAAAATAAAATCTATTGCTTGGAAGCAAATACCCTTCCGGGAATGACGCCAACCAGCCTGTTACCACAGGAAGCAGGTGTACTGGGAATCGGGTATGGGGAGCTTTGCGAGCAGGTTATTGGAAAGTCACTGGAGAAATACGAAGGGAAAAGAAAGCAAAACAGCACAGGGCTTTTGTATCGTTCCAGTGATATGGTTCCGGTCTGGAGTTCTGCTATGCAGGGGATGACTTTGGAAAAGATTGCAGAGGCATGTCATGGAACATATCACGGGCCTGCAGCGCAGAGAGCGCAGGAGGTATCCATGATTGTGACAGATAGCAGGAAACTTGAGAAAGATTGTCTGTTTGTTGCGATAAAGGGCACCAGGGTGGATGGCAATGATTTTGTGGCAGCAGCCTATGAGAATGGAGCGCTTTGCTGTCTTTCCGAAAAAGAACCGGCAGATGAGAGCCAGCCATATATCGTGGTGGAGTCCTGCTATCAGGCACTGAAAGACATGGCAAAGCTTTACCGCAGTTTATTAAAGGATGTCAGGATTATTGGAGTAACTGGAAGTGTCGGAAAAACAACTACCAAAGAAATCATAGCTTCTGTTTTGTCAAAGCGTTTTTGTACGTTAAAAACACAGGGGAATTTTAATAATGAGGTGGGTGTCCCGCTTACGCTGTTCCGTCTGCGCAGGGAGCATGAGGTAGCAGTTGTGGAAATGGGTATCAGTGATTTTGGTGAAATGACGCGCTTAAGTGAGATGGTCTGTCCAGACAGTTGTGTGATTACCAATATCGGGCAGTGCCATTTGGAGAATCTACAGGACAGGGATGGAGTACTGCGTGCAAAGACGGAAATTTTTACGTCTATGAGCCCGGATGGAAATATTTATCTGAATGGTGATGATGATAAACTTGTTACAGTGAAGGGGAGCGGAGAGAAGAAAGTTGTCTTCTTTGGTGTGGAAAATACTTCTGGCATCTATGCAAAAAATATTGAAAATCTTGGTTTGCAGGGCACTAGAATGACTGTGGTATCCGGGGAGAAAGAATTTGAAGTGATGATTCCGGCTCCAGGCAGGCATATGGTATTTAATGCGCTTGCTGCAGCAAAAATAGCGCTAGACCTTGGAATGAGTGCAGAAGAAATTCAGGCTGGAATTGCAGGATTTAAGCCGATTGGCGGACACAGCAGTATTGTCACAACAGATATATTTACGGTTTTAAATGACTGCTACAATGCAAACCCGGTTTCCATGAAGGCTGGAATTGATGTACTTTCCGAGGTTTCCGGCAGAAGGGTTGCTATTATCGGCGATATGTTTGAGCTTGGTACAGAGGAAGAGAGGATGCATGAGGAGATTGGTGCGTATGCGGCAGAGAAAGGAATTGAGCTTTTGCTGTGCATTGGAACGCTTGCAAAAAACTGTAAACAGGGAGCAGAAAAATCAGGGAAGAAAGAGACACAGGTGGTGTATTATTCTGAAAAGGAGGAGGCGATGGCTGATTTGCCAAAGCTTCTGAAAGAGGGAGATACGATTCTTGTGAAAGCATCCCATGGAATGCATTTTGAAAAGATTGTTGCAGTTTTGGAAAAAATGTGATAGAATATCGAACGTGAAAGGCAAAGACCGTGTTGGTACAGTAGTAAATATTTGCTGTACTAGTAGGTAAATCTGATTCGGTTAGAGAGAGGATGTCCCCGGCTGAAAGCATCCTTACGTTCCCAGATGGACTGAATTTCCCACGTGAGCCGCATTCTTGAAGGGCGAAGCCTGCGTAGAGAGTGACGCGACCGGGCGTTATCGGAATGAAGTGTTTATGATGAATAGTCGAAAAGAGCACATCTTTTGGATTCACATAAGAAGCAGGGTGGTACCGCGGTAAATCCGTCCCTGGCAAGTCGTATGCCGGGAGCCAGCCTGAAAAAAGAGGTTACAGCCTCCTGTCATATGACAGGAGGCTTTTTTAACGGATAGGATTAAGGTCAAAAGTTATCTTTTTCTTTTGTGCAAATTGACAAAGTATATACAAAAATGAGTCTTTTGACCCTAACCTCATCCGTATAGGAAAGTTCTCGGATATTCAATGCGAAGAACGCTGGTTTTGTGTTCTTCTTATTATGACAGAAAGGAATTGATATTATGAAAGACAAACTAGCGAAAATCATGGAAAATGCCATGACACAGATTGAAGAATCAGGACAGCTTGATAAGCTGAATGACATTCGTGTTTCGTTTCTTGGAAAAAAGGGTGAGCTGACATCTGTATTAAAATCCATGAAGGATGTAGCGCCGGAGGACAGACCGAAGGTTGGCCAGTTAGTGAATGAGGCAAGAAGTAAGATTGAGGGAATGTTAGAAGAGAAAAAGGCATTCTTTGAGGAAAAGCTTTTGGAAGAGAGGCTAAAAAGCGAGACGCTTGATGTGACATTACCGGGCAAAAAACTTGCGGGCGGACACAGGCATCCAAATACCATTACACTGGAAGAGGTGGAAAATATTTTCGTGGGAATGGGTTATCAGGTTGTGGAAGGCCCGGAGGTTGAGTTCGATTATTATAACTTTGAGGCATTGAATATACCGGCAAACCACCCGGCAAAGGATGAGCAGGATACCTTTTATATTACGAAGGATATTCTGCTGCGTTCACAGACTTCTTCCGTGCAGGTGCATGAAATGGAAAAGGGGAAACTTCCAATTCGTATGATTGCGCCGGGAAGGGTATTCCGTTCCGATGAAGTAGATGCTACCCATTCGCCAACTTTCCATCAGATTGAAGGATTGGTAATTGATAAAAATATTACTTTTGCAGACTTAAAGGGGACCTTGCAGGAATTTGCAATCCGTCTTTTTGGTGAAGGGACAAAAGTTAAGTTCCGTCCGCATCATTTCCAGTTTACAGAGCCGAGTGCAGAAATGGATGTTTCCTGCTTCAAATGCGGTGGTAAGGGCTGCCGCTTCTGTAAAGGTTCCGGCTGGGTAGAGATTTTAGGCTGTGGTATGGTTCATCCCCATGTTTTGGAAATGAGTGGTATTAATCCGGAGGAATATACCGGATTTGCATTTGGTGTTGGTTTGGAACGTATTGCACTTTTTAAATATGAGATTGATGATATGAGACTGCTGTATGAAAATGACACCCGTTTCTTAAGGCAGTTTTAGTGTGCTGTACCGATGATATTTACTCATCAGAAAGCAGATGTGTACACGCAGCTTGCTGCGGGGATTTGACTATTTCCGAGGTAATATAACAATATTTGTGCGTAAAAAACAGCGCAGGAATGGAGGATGAATATGGATACATCGTTATCATGGATTAAAGCATATGTGCCGGGGCTAGAATGTACGGCGCAGGAATATACAGATGCCATGACACTTTCAGGAACAAAGGTCGAGGGCTATACAGAGTTTGATAAGAATCTGGAAAAAATTATTGTAGGGAAGATTAATAAGATTGAAAAGCACCCGGATGCGGATAAACTGATTATCTGTCAGGTACAGATTGATGAGGAAGGAAAGGAAATCCAGATTGTAACCGGTGCACCAAATGTGAAAGAGGGAGATAAAGTTCCGGTTGTCCTGGAGGGAGGCCGTGTGGCAAGTTCCCACAAAGACGGGGAAAACGAGAATGGATTTAAGATTAAGAAAGGGAAGCTTCGCGGGGTAGAGTCTTTTGGCATGATGTGCTCTATTGATGAGCTTGGTTCCAATACGGATATGTATCCGGATGCAGCAAAAGACGGGATTTATATTTTAAGCGACAATCCTGAGTATGAGAAAGCACCGATTGGATCTGATGCCATAGAGCTTTTAGGGCTTCATGATGTAAGTTTTGAATATGAGGTAACTTCTAACCGTGTGGACTGCTTTGGTGTGCTCGGTATCGCAAGAGAGGCGGCGGCAACCTTTGGTAAGAAATTTGTACCTCCGGTTATTACAGAAACAGGGAATGATGAAGATGTCAATGATTATGTTTCCGTAGAGGTACAGGCACCGGACCTTTGTACCCGCTATGTGGCAAGGGTCGTTAAAAATATTAAGCTGGCACCATCCCCGGAGTGGCTGAAAAGAAGGCTGGCTTCTGTCGGTATCCGTCCGATTAATAATCTGGTTGATATTACAAACTTTGTAATGGAAGAATATTCCCAGCCAATGCATGCATATGATTTAGATATGATTGAAGAGCAAAGAATTGTGGTACGGAAGGCAGAGAATGGCGAAAAGTTTGTGACATTGGACGGACAGGAGAGAGAGCTTGACGATACCATGCTAATGATTTGTGATGGGAAGAAAGCAGTTGGTCTTGCCGGAATTATGGGTGGTGAGAATTCTATGATTACCGATAATGTGCAGACGATGCTTTTTGAGGCAGCGACTTTTGATGGAACCAATATCCGTCTTTCCGGTAAGAAGCTTGGTATGCGTACCGATGCACAGGCAAAATTTGAAAAAGGGCTGGATGCCAATACGGCAATCGAAGCCATGAACCGTGCCTGCCAGTTGGTAGAGGAGTTAGGAGCAGGCGAAGTAGTAGGCGGTGTGATTGACTATTATCCGGTAAAGAAGGAGCCGCTTACAATTGCCTATGATGCTGATAAAATAAATGCGTTACTTGGAACGGATCTTTCTGAGGACGATATGGTAAACTATTTTGAGACAATTGATTTGATGGTTGACCGTCAGAAAAAGATTGTAACCATACCAACCTGGAGGCAGGATTTGGAGCGGATGGCCGACCTTGCAGAAGAAGTAGCGCGTTTCTACGGATACGATAAGATTCCGATGACGCTGCCGGAAAGCTCTGCAACAATGGGCGGTTTGTCTGATAAACTGCTTTTGGAAGGAAAGGTAAGAAATGTAGTAGAGGCATATGGATTCTGTGAGGGTATGACATATTCTTTTGAAAGTCCAAAGGTTTATGACAAATTAAACCTCACAGCAGATGATGTACTTCGAAAGAGCATTGTTATCAGCAATCCGCTGGGCGAGGATTATAGTGTAATGCGTACTTCTGCACTTGGCGGAATGTTTACTTCTCTGGCGACAAATTATAACCGCCGGAATAAGGATGTGCGTCTTTATGAGCTTGCAAATGTATATCTGCCAAAAGCACTTCCGCTGACAGAACTTCCAGATGAGAGGGTGCAGCTTACCCTCGGTATGTACGGACAGGGTGACTTTTATGATATGAAGGGTGTTGTGGAAGAAGTTTTTGCAAGACTTTCCCTGACAGGAAATATCGAATATAATCCGGTGGCAGGAAAGAGCTTTCTTCATCCGGGACGTCAGGCAAATGTGGTTTATGAAGGAAAAGCAGTCGCTTATCTGGGAGAAGTTCATCCGGTTGTGTTAAAGAACTTTGGCATTGGTGAGAGAGCATATGTGGCAGTTGTTGATTTGGCAGAATTAATTACCATGCCGAAGGAAAGTGTAAAATATGCGGGCATTCCTAAGTTCCCAGCTATGGTACGCGATATCAGCCTGGTGATGAAGAAGGAGATTTTAGCCGGACAGATAGAGGCTGTGATTCGTAAAAAAGGCGGCGCACTGGTAGAAAGCTATGAACTTTTTGATATTTACGAGGGTTCACAGATTATGGAAGGATATAAGTCTCTTGCTTATAAGATTACCTTCCGTGCCAGTGACAGGACGCTGACAGATGAAGAAGTCGGCAGTACTATGGATAAGATTATACAGACATTGGAGGAATTAGGTGCATCTCTTAGAAAGTAGGTGAATTTTACTATTTACGAAGTGGAAAGAATAGTATATAATGTTTAGACGAAAGAGGCAGACAGTGTTGAATGCGGTTCAGCACTGTCTTTGCCGTTTTATAAATGCGCTGTGCAGGGCAGATGAGCATGCGATGCTTTTAAAATGTTCGCGGCACAGTGGAATAATTTGAAATGGAGTTTGATGGATGAAAAAGAAAACGAGGAAGATACTTCACGTTTTTGCGTGGGTAGCTTTTGGTATATATATTGTTATGATGGTATATTTTTTGTTCTTTTGTGAACAGCTTGGGCGTGTGCCGAGCGACACATATCATTATAACTTAAAACCGTTTACGGAGATTAAGAGATATCTTAGTCATATTTCAGAACTTGGGAGTTTTTATGTGATTCTGAATTTATTTGGCAATGTGGTGTGTTTTATGCCGCTTGGTTTTGTGCTTCCTATTTTGACTTACCGTAAGTGGGGACTGGTAAAGATTACCATCATCAGTTTTCTGGCATCACTCTTTGTAGAGCTGTTGCAGCTTGTTACAAAGCTTGGTTCCTGTGATGTTGATGATATTATTATGAATACCCTGGGAGGTTTTTTAGGATACATTCTATTTTTGGCATGCAGAGGTGTATATCGGAGAAAAACAGGCAGATAGGGTAATTAGGAGGATTTATGGATGGGTTCGCAGAAAAAAAGGCAGAAGCAGTCATCACTTCATCTTACCGATAAAAGACATCCGGTATCCGGTGTTTTTGCCGCTTTTATTGGGCTTGTTTCTGTTGTTTTCTTTATTATGTTATGTTTTATTTCCAGCCAGAGTCATGGAAAGGCGGGAATCATGGTGGGACTTGGCGGTATTTGCTGTTTTGTACTCAGCCTGTTTGGGTTTGTGATTTCATGGGCCAGCCTGCGACGGGAAAATATCCGCCCGCTTTTTCCTTCTATTGCAGCAATTATTAATGGTTTATCGATGGTTTTTTATCTGGTGCTGTATATTTTGGGAAACTTAATGTAAGGTTTGAAGTTTCACTAGCGCATGAAAATTTCTTTACGTTAAAAAGGAGATGTAAAAAATTATGGCGATGCAGTTTTCAGAAGAGGACAGGGAAAAGCTTAAAAAGGACAAGTCAGCGATTTATCAGAAGCGCTCGGATAAGGTGGGGAAGGAAGAACTTGCAAATTTGTCAGGAAAGGGAAAATGGCAGCATTTTGTGGATTATTATTTAAAGGCAGCTGTTGCGGTTGTATTAGTTCTCTGTCTGATTGTGGGCGGGGTGATTCATACCTTTATGAACCGGAAAATGTGTGCGTTATATATTGCAATTCAAAAGGATATTATTGCAGAGGAACAGATTCCATTTGTGCAGGAGGCGATTGCGCAGTATCTGGAGTTAAATACAGACAGGGAAGAGGTTACGATTGATATTTCCTGCAGTGACAGGCAGCTGCAGACTTATTTTTATGCCGGAACGGCAGATATATTGATTACGGATGAGGAATCTTTTCAAAAGTGGGGACAGGCAGAATATTTTTATGCACCGGAGAAGTATAAAGAGGTGGCTTTTTATGAAGAATATGATGAAGCATTGCGGTACCGGAGCAAGTATGTAACCGGGGAAGACGTTTTGAATGATACAGAGCGGGAGGCAAAGGAGGCAGCGGCAGGCGATGTAACGGAGTATACCTGCGGCCTGTATCTGACAGATAGCAAAAAGTACCGTCAGATTGGCGGTGCAATCGAAAAACCGGTGCTTGGTATTTCGGTTACGACCAAACATCTGCCAGAGGCAGAGGCGTTTGTAAAATATATGTTGGATAACAGCAAGGAGCTTTCGTTGGATAGTTTTGAGCAGTAAGATGGATGCCAGTGTTTCTAGAAAGAAATAGCAGGGGAATGCTTATGCATTCCCCTGAAAACAATTAATATAATATGATTTAATTTTCGCCCTGCAAAGCGTCAAATCCTTCTTCACCGGTACGAACTTTAACAACATTTTCCACATCATATACAAAAATCTTGCCATCACCGATATTTCCGGTATAAAGTGCCTTTTTCGCGGTTTCAATGACTTTCTCAACCGGTACGGCACTGACAACCACTTCTACCTTCATCTTAGGAAGCAGAACTACTTCCAGCTCCGCACCACGGTACATTCTTGTGATTCCTTTCTGTGTTCCACAGCCAAGTACCTGCGTTACGGTAATACCGTTTACGCCAATGGCATTCATTGCTTCCTTTAGTTCATCAAACTTGCTCTGCTGGCAGACAATAGAAATCTTTGTAAGTTTTGCCACAGTTTCTGAAAACGATTTTGGTTCTTTTATAGCGGCAGGTACCGGTGCAGGATGAACCACTTCAACAGCCTTATCCATTGGAACATCGCCTTTCAAAGTTTCAATAGAAACACCTGCAGAGTAGAACATATTGCCTGCAGGCATAAAGTCTGCATAGGCAGAGGACAGTCCATGCTCTGTTGCATCCAGTCCCTGCAATTCCTCCTCTGCTGTGACACGAAGTCCGATTGCTGCCTTCACTATCAGGAACGTAATGGTAATCGTAACGACAGTCCATGCGATGGTTGCAAACATTCCAACAAACTGAAGTCCCAACTGCTCGAATCCGCCGCCATAAAAAAGTCCTTCTGCCTTAATAGAACCGCCATCCACCGCGATTGCAAATCCTGGTGCAGACTTTGTTGCAAAGAGGCCGACGGCAACGGTACCCCAAATTCCATTTAACATATGTACGGCTACTGCACCAACCGGGTCATCTATCCTTAACTTATAATCTAAGAACCAAACACCAAAAATAACTAACAGTCCAGCTACTATGCCAATAATAATGGCGCCAAAGCAGTCTGTAACATCACAGGATGCCGTAATTGCCACCAGTCCGGCAAGGGAAGCATTCAGACACATTGACACATCCGGCTTTCCATATTTTAACCAGGTAAATACCATACAGACAACAGTTGCGATGGCAGGCGCTACTGTCGTTGTGAGGAAAATCGAGCCCAAATCCGCAAGGGAAGCAGCGGCGGCGCCATTAAATCCATACCAGCCAAACCAAAGAATAAATACACCTAATGCGCCAAGTGCAAGATTGTGTCCAGGAATCGCATGCGGTCTTCCGGTACGCTTGCTAAACTTTCCAATACGTGGGCCGAGAATTGCTGCACCAATTAGCGCACAAATTCCACCAACCATATGAATACAGTTAGAACCGGCAAAATCGTGAAATCCCATTTGGGCTAAGAAGCCGCCGCCCCAGGTCCAGTGTGCTTCGATTGGATAAATTAGCCCGGAGATTACTGCAGAATAGATACAGTAGGATATGAATTTTGTTCTCTCTGCCATCGCACCGGACACAATGGTTGCCGTTGTTGCACAAAATACCAGATTGAACACAAATCCCGAATACGGAAAACCGTCATAACCGGAAAAGATATCAAATCCCGGTTTTCCTATGATACCAATCATATCTTCACCGAGCAGCAGGGAAGAACCAATCAGGATAAACATCACTGTACCAATACAGAAATCCATCAGATTCTTCATAATGATGTTTCCGGCATTTTTTGCTCTGGTAAAGCCTGCTTCCACCATTGCAAATCCGGCCTGCATCCAAAATACCAATGCAGCTCCGATTAAAAACCAGACACCATACAAGTTTTCATTTACATAAGCTAATATTTCTTCTGACATAATAAACCTCATTTCTGCGCACGTTTTTTGCGCATGACGAGTTTGTGTCAAGTGCGCGCAGACACAAATCTCGCGTGTGAAAAATTTATTTTTCACACTAGCCTTATTTCTGCACCGCTTTCTGTATCCAATACTGTGCCAAGCGGTGCAAAACACAAATTGGATTTTCTATGTACAAAACAAAAAAGCGCCACGAATAAAATTTCGTGACGCCTTTGTCATAATCAATATTATATGCTAAAGTTTTTTTATGTCAACCATTTTTAAAATATTTTTATCTCACAGGTTGGTATTCACAGTAACTTTTACAGCCATTTTATGTTATACTGTCTGTAAGTTTGCCAGATATCAACAAGACAAGAACCAGATAGGAGACAGGAATGAGTACGAATAGAGATGTGATGAACAGGGAAGAAATTGAAGCAAGGATTGAAAAAACAGATATTACGCTTCCGCCGCCAAAGACAGAGCCGGACAGGCAGTATTATTTTATGAAAATGCTGCGAACTGTGGTGGAAGAGAAGAAGAAGGAGCTTGGAAGGCCATTATATGCCAATATTACGACATTTGGATGTCAGATGAATGCCAGGGATTCGGAAAAGATTGCAGGAATTATGAATATAATAGGTTATGAGCAGACGGATTCCAATGAAGCGGATTTTTTGCTGTACAACACCTGTACGGTAAGGGAGAATGCCAATCTCAAGGTATACGGCCGGCTGGGGCAGCTAAAGCGTCAGAAAGAAAAAAATCCGGAAATGGTGATTGCACTTTGCGGGTGTATGATGCAGGAACCGGAAGTTGTGGAAAAGATTAAGAAAAGCTACCGGAATGTGGATATTATTTTTGGAACACATAATATATATAAAATAGCGGAATTGCTGCTAAGCAAACTTTCAGACAGGCCGGAGAGTAAAAAGATGCTTGTGGATGTCTGGGAGGGAACAACGGAGATTGTCGAAGAGCTTCCAAATGAAAGAAAGTATTCCTTTAAAAGTGGTGTCAATATCATGTTTGGCTGTAATAATTTTTGCAGCTACTGTATCGTTCCTTATGTCAGGGGAAGGGAGCGGAGCCGCGAGCCAGAGGATATTCTTGCAGAAATTGAATGCATGGTCAGGGATGGCGTGGTAGAAGTGATGCTTTTAGGGCAGAATGTAAATTCGTATGGTAAGAACCTAAAAAAACCTGTTTCTTTTGCAGAACTTTTAGAGTGTGTGGAAAAGGTGGAGGGACTTTCGAGGATTCGCTTTATGACCTCCCACCCAAAGGATTTGTCGGATGAACTGATTGAAGTAATGGGAAGGTCAGAGAAGATTTGCAGGCAGCTCCATCTTCCACTTCAGTCAGGCAGCAGCCGGTTATTAAAGACTATGAACCGTCATTATACAAAAGAGGATTATCTTTTATTGGTCCGTAAAATCCGCAGGGCGGTGCCGGATATTTCGCTGACCACGGATATTATTGTGGGATTTCCGGGGGAGACAGAGGAAGATTTTGAAGAGACGATGGATGTGGTACGACAGGTAGAATTTGACAGTGCTTTTACCTTTATCTATAGTAAGCGGACCGGAACACCAGCAGCTGCTATGGAGGAGCAGGTACCGGAAGCGGTAGTAAAGGAGAGGTTTGACAGACTGCTTGCATTAGTACAGGAGATTTCTGCCAGAAAGACAGAAAAAGAGGTTGGTAAGGTTCATGAGGTCTTAGTAGAAGAGGTCAATGAGCAGGACTCTTCCCTGCTGACCGGAAGAACGAGTGGAAATTATATCGTACATTTTGCGGGGGAGGCCAAGCAGATTGGGACAGTTGTTCCGGTAAGGTTAGAGGAAAGCAAAGGGTTTTATTATATGGGAGTACAGCTTCCATCGGAAGTGTGAAGGGAATTTCTAATTCTGCAAAAAGCGCAGACAAAGAAATACTAAAACTTTACACAGGAAGAACGCAGAAGGACGTTCTTCTGAGGGAGGATAAATTATGAGCCAGACAGGAAAAGTTTCATATAATCTCAGAGAGCGTCAGGAAGAGAGGGAGCACAGTTTTTTAAGTCCGTATGCGACTTTTGCTGACCAGACGCTTGGCAGGGATAAGGAAGAAATGCAGTGTGATATCAGAACGGATTTCCAAAGAGACAGAGACCGTATTATCCACTGCAAGGCATTCAGGCGCCTGAAGCAGAAGACGCAGGTTTTTCTGGCACCAGAAGGGGACCATTACCGGACACGCCTGACACATACCCTGGAGGTGGCACAAAATGCCAGAACAATTGCTAGGGCACTTTTTCTAAATGAAGATTTGACAGAGGCGATTGCATTGGGGCATGATTTGGGGCATACGCCATTTGGCCATGCAGGGGAACGTGCGCTTGACCGGATTACAGAGGAATATGGCGGGTTTCAGCATAATGAGCAGAGCGTACGTGTAGTAGAGCGTCTGGAGAAAAATGGAAAAGGGCTGAATCTGACAAAAGAGGTCAGAGATGGGATTTTAAACCATCAGACAAGGTCAAATCCAATGACACTGGAAGGAAAGGTAGTCCGCCTGTCAGATAAAATTGCTTATACTAATTCAGATATTGATGATGCAATCCGGGCAGGCATTATCCGGGAAGCAGATATTCCAAAGGAACTGACGGATGTTCTGGGTGACAGTACGAACTCACGTCTGAATACGCTGGTACATGATATTGTACGTAACAGCGAGGGAAAAAAGGATATCGGTATGTCGGAACCGGTGGAGCGTGCGATGTTTTCGCTGCGTCAGTTTCTTTTTAAGAGTGTCTATACCAATCCACTGGCAAAAGGGGAGGAAAAAAAGGTTAAAAATATGATTAACCAGCTATATGAATACTATATACATAATATTGAAAAGATGCCAGAGGAGTTTTTACTGCTCATTCGTGAAGGAGAGCCAAACCAGAGGGTGGTTTGTGATTTTATTGCCTGTATGAGCGACCGTTATGCCGTAAATCTCTATAAAGAGATTATGATACCAAAGTCTTGGAGTGTTTTGGGAGTGGAGCACCGTTAGCAATTTATTTCAATTAACCTTTTGGCACCTTAATCTGGGAAGAAAAAAAAGGAAAATAAAATTCCACGTCGAATAACTAACTTAGAGGGCAGGTTTTGAAAGGAGGAGCCACATGGCACGGTTTTCAGAGGAACAAATTGAAGAAGTCCGTCAGAGGAGTGATATTGTTGACATCATCGGCAGCTATGTAAAGCTGAAGCGTTCCGGAAGCGGCTATGTCGGGCTTTGCCCATTTCATAATGAAAAGACTCCTTCTTTTTCGGTAAATCCGGCCAGACAGATGTATAAATGTTTTGGATGTGGTGTGGGCGGCAATGTCATTACCTTTGTGATGGAATATGAGAATTATTCCTTTCCAGAAGCAATGCAGCATCTGGCAGAGCGAGCCGGAATTTCGCTGCCGGAAAAAGAGATGACAGCAGAGCAGAAGAGGCAGGAAAGTCTTCGGACAATATTGCTGGAAATCAATACAAAGGCTGCAAGGTATTATTATGCAAGGCTGAAATCGCCACAGGGAAAGACGGGCTTTGACTATTTAAAGGAAAGAGGGCTTTCGGATGAGACGATTCTTCATTTTGGGCTGGGCTATGCAGGTCAGGGTGGGGACGAGTTATACCGTTATCTGAGGCAGCAGGGATATAATGATTCGGTTTTAAAGGAAAGTGGTCTTTTTAAAATAGAAGAACGGGGCTGCTATGATAAGTTCTGGAACCGGGTCATGTTTCCGATTATGGATATTAGTAACCATGTCATTGGTTTTGGCGGAAGAGTGATGGGAGATGCAAAACCCAAATACCTGAATTCACCGGAGACAAAGCTCTTTGATAAGAGCCGGAACCTCTTTGGACTAAATTATGCCAGACAGGGAAACCGAAAAAACCTGATTTTATGTGAAGGATATATGGATGTGATTGCACTGCATCAGGCAGGCTTTACCAATGCAGTTGCTTCTTTGGGAACGGCATTTACGGAGCAGCAGGCAAGCCTGTTAAAGCGATATACGGATGAGGTGCTTTTAACGTATGACAGCGATGGCGCCGGACGAAAGGCAGCCCTGCGGGCCATTCCGATTTTACGAAATGCCGGGCTGAGTGGAAGGATAGTGAACCTGGAGCCGTATAAGGACCCGGATGAATTTATAAAAGCGCTTGGAGATGCGGAATTTGAAAAAAGGCTTGGGGATGCGCAGAACAGTTTTTTCTTTGAAATAGAGGAATTAAGGCGTGGATATGATATGTCAGACCCAGAGCAGAAGACCAGGTATTATCATGAAATTGCGAAGAAGCTTCTGATATTTCAAGATAAGGTACAGAGAGATAATTATCTGGAGGCAGTTGCGGCAAAATATGATATCCGAAGGGATGATTTAAGGGATCTGGTGATTCGTTACAGTAACCGGATGCCTGAGGGGTACCGGAAAGAGGACAGGCAGGAAAGAGAGAGGAAAAGAAACCAGAAAGAGGAAGAGAAAGGAATTTCTTATTCATACCGTCTGCTTTTGTCATGGCTGATAGAAGATGCCTCACTTTTCCGGCAGATTCGTGAAAGGATTTCGCCAGAGGACTTTATGGAAGAAAATTACCGGATTGTAGCGGAAATGCTTTATGGACAGCTTGAAGCAGGGGAACTTGTCCCGGCAAAGATTATCAATTATTTTCAGGATGTAGAGGGACAGAAGTTAGCCGCTCAGATGTTTCAGACGGATTACAGGACTAAGATGGGCAGGGAAGAGAAAGAAAAAGCACTGAATGAACTGGTTGTGCGAATCAAGGAATACAGTATTGATTACAGAATTCGCAATTTGACCAATGTAGAAGAGCTGCAGAACCTGATTTTAGAGAAGAAACGGTGGCAGACACCACAGAATTTGCATATTTCTTTGAAAGATGGTTAAAGTATAAGAAATAACTGTAGCCAGTACATATAGGAAAGGAAGGAATACTATGGCAACAGAAAAGAAACAGACAAGCGAGGATTTCGTAGAGGAGAAGAAAGTAAAAAGGCCCGCTGCGAAAAAGAACGCAGCGAAAAGTTCTCCCGGTAAGAAAAATTCTGCCAGAAAAAAAGAGACAGATCAGGCAGAAGAAGAGAAGAAATTTCGCGAGAAGCTGGCTGCACTGAAGGAACTGGCAAAATCAAAGCGCAATGTTCTGGAACTTACTGAAATCAATAGTTTCTTTAATGATATCGGGCTGGATGAAGAGAAGACGGAGAAAGTAATTGACTTTTTGGAGTTAGAGGGCGTTGATGTGCTTCGCATTCCTGAGGGAAAGGAAACGGACGAAGATATTATTTTGGAAATGGAAGCGAGCGGAGAAGTGCCGGATGATGAAGAAATTGAAAAGATTGATTTGTCTGTACCGGAGGGAATCAGTATTGAAGACCCTGTCCGTATGTATCTGAAAGAAATTGGAAAGGTACCTCTTCTTACAGCAGAGGAAGAAGTGGAGCTTGCAAGGCTGATGGAGCATGGCGATATGGAGGCAAAGAAGAAGCTTGCCGAAGCGAACCTGCGTCTGGTCGTCAGCATTGCCAAGCGTTATGTTGGCCGTGGAATGCTGTTCCTTGACTTAATTCAGGAGGGGAATTTAGGCTTAATTAAGGCTGTGGAGAAGTTTGATTATAAAAAAGGATATAAATTCAGTACGTATGCAACCTGGTGGATTCGTCAGGCGATTACGCGGGCGATTGCCGACCAGGCAAGGACAATCCGTATTCCGGTGCATATGGTTGAGACAATCAATAAATTTGTAAGGGTGCAGAGACAGCTTTTACAGGAGTTGGGAAGAGAACCTTATCCAGAGGAAATAGCGAAACATATGAATATGCCGGTAGACAGAGTACGTGAAATTCAAAAGATTTCATTAGAACCGGTTTCTCTTGAAACTCCGATCGGTGAGGAGGAAGACAGTCATTTGGGAGATTTTATTCAGGATGACAATGTTCCGGTGCCGGCAGAGGCAGCAGCTTTTACTCTGCTTCGGGAGCAGCTTGAGGAGGTGCTTGGTACTTTGACGGAGAGGGAGCAAAAGGTATTAAAGCTTCGTTTCGGACTGGAAGATGGACGGGCCCGTACTCTGGAGGAGGTAGGAAAAGAATTTAAAGTAACGCGTGAACGTATCCGCCAGATTGAGGCAAAAGCACTCCGAAAATTAAGACATCCCAGCCGCAGCCGTAAGTTAAAGGATTATCTGGAGTGATAAAGTTATCAAAGCGTTTGCAGATGGTCGCAGATAATGTGATGTCAGGGGGAGTGGTGGCAGATATTGGATGTGACCACGGTTTTACGTCTATTTATCTGATGGAAAATAAAATGGCAGAGCACGTGATTGCTATGGATATTAGCAAGGGACCTTTGGAACGGGCAAAAGAGCATATTATGCAATATGGGTTGGAGGAATCTATTTCACTCCGGTTGTCAGACGGTGCAAAGGAACTGATGTCTGGAGAGGCGGAGACACTTCTAATCAGCGGAATGGGCGGCAATCTAATCTGCCGTATTTTAGAAGAAAGTGAGCCGGTCACAAGAACAGCAAAAGAACTGGTTTTATCTCCGCAGTCGGAGGTATATCAGGTGAGGCGTCTGCTTCACAAACTGGGTTTTTGCATTGCAGCAGAGGATATGGTGCTTGATCAGGGGAAATATTATGTGGTGATACGTGGTGTTCCGGGAGAGGAATTATATCAGGAGGAGATAGAATATCTTTATGGAAGAAAGCTGATAGAAGGAAAGAGCAGGATATTTCAGAGTTTTCTCAGGAAAGAGGCAGGGCGTGTGGAAAAGGTTCTTGCCGGTATGGAGCAAAAAAAACTATCACAGGACAGTCAGAGAAAACAACAGGAGCTGGTGCAGGAGAGAAATTGGATTCTGGAGGTTCTGAATCGAATCTCGTCAGATTCGGGCAGCGCCAGATAGCAGCTTATGTGCAGGAGTGCACAGGATTGGAGAGTGTATGGGGAATATGGTAAAAATTACGGTGGGAACGGTTACAAAGGAATATAGCAGTGGAATTACATATGGAGAGATTGCAAAGGAGTTTGAAAACGAATACCAGTATGATATTATTCTGGCGCAGAAAGGCGGTAAGCTGGTAGAGCTTGCAAAGCATCCAAAGGAAGATGCTGCGATTGAATTCTTAACGACAGCAACAAACAGTGGTCATAAGACATATAGCAGAGGGGCAACCCTTTTGATGCTAAAGGCGTTTTATGATACGGTAGAAGCGGATAAACTCCGTAATATCTTTGTAAAGCATTCACTTGGTGACAGTATTTACTGTGAAGTAGATGGTGTAGAAGTGACAGAGGAGCTTTTAGGGCAGGTGGAAGCGAGGATGAAAGAGATGGTACAGCAGGATATACCATTTCAGAAACGTTCTGTGGATACGGTAGAAGCACTTCACCTGTTTGAAAAGCATAGAATGTATGATAAAAAGAAATTGTTTGATTTCCGCCGTGTGTCCAAAGTAAATATTTATACCCTGGATGGATTTGAAGATTATTATTATGGGTATATGCCTGCTTCCACAGGCGTTTTAAAGTATTTTGCATTAAAGAAATATGAGGAAGGTTTTTTGGTACATATGCCAAATAAAAAGACGCCGGATGAATTGCAGGAATTTCATGACAGCCCCAAGCTGTTTAAAACGTTACAGGAAGCAAGCCGTTGGGGAAGAATGGTGGATGTTGGCACAGTAGGTGCATTAAATGATGTCATTGCACATGGCGGTGCTTCGGATTTGATTCTGGTACAGGAAGCCCTTCAGGAGAAAAAAATAGCAGAAATAGCGGAAAAGATAGCCAAAGACCCCAGCAAAAAATTTATAATGATAGCAGGGCCGTCTTCTTCTGGAAAGACTTCTTTTTCGCATCGTTTGTCCATACAGCTTCGTACGTATGGTTTAAAGACACATCCAATTGCCCTTGATAATTATTTTAAGAACAGAGAGGACACTCCGTTAGATGAGAATGGAAAGTATGATTTTGAGTGTTTGGAGGCAATTGATACCGAGCTGTTTAACAGAGATATGACAGCATTGTTAAAGGGGGAAAGAATTGAATTCCCTACTTTTAATTTTGTAATTGGGCAGAGGGAATATCGAGGAGATTATTTAAAGCTTGGACCGGATGATATTCTTGTTATCGAAGGAATTCATGGGCTGAATGACAAGCTTTCCTATAGTCTGCCCAAGGATAGTAAATTTAAAATTTATATCAGTGCGCTGACACAGTTAAATATTGATGAGCATAACAGAATCTCCACAACAGACGGAAGATTAATCCGCCGTATGGTGCGTGATGCGAGAACAAGGGGAACGGTTGCGGAGAAAACGATTGCAATGTGGCCGTCCGTAAGACGCGGGGAAGACCAGTATATTTTCCCCTTTCAGGAAGAGGCAGATGTCATGTTTAATTCTGCACTGATTTATGAACTTGCAGTATTAAAGCCGTATGCAGAATCGATTTTGTTTGGCATTCCGAAGGATTCTCCGGAATATGTGGAAGCCAAGCGTCTGCTGAAATTCCTTGACTATTTTATTGGAATCAGCAGTGAAGAAATTCCAAAGAATTCCCTGCTTCGGGAGTTTGTTGGCGGCAGTGTGTTTAAAGTATAAAAGACGAAAAGAATTTCTAAGCCAGTAAAAAACACTGGCTTAGAAATTCTACGGTTTCGTCTTGGAAGAACGCAAAATCAGCGTTCTTCTCATTGATTGTTTGTGCCAGAAAAGCTGGTATGGTTGAACGTGTGAAGAGTTTCTAAATCTCACACCGGAAGAATGTAAAGGCGGCATTCTTTCCAGGGGTGTTAGTGCAGGTATGTTTAAAAAGTAACAAAAAGTAACAAAAAGTAACAAAACAGAAAAGAGGTAGGTAAATGGCTGAGTTAATTGATGGAAAGAAGATTTCGCAGGAAATAAAAGATGAATTAAAGGAAAAAGTAGCAGAACTGAAGGAGCAGGGGATTTCGATTTGCCTTGCTGTGATTCAGGTGGGAAATAATCCTGCTTCTACTGTTTATGTTGGAAATAAGAAAAAAGCATGCGCTTATATAGGAATCGAATCGCTTGCCTATGAGCTTCCAGAGGAGACAACAGAAGAAGAACTTTTAAACCTGGTCAGGGAGCTGAATGAAAAGAAGGAGGTAAATGGCATTCTGGTACAGTTACCTCTTCCAAAGCATATTGATGAGGATAAGGTGATAAAGACAATTTCGCCGGAAAAGGATGTGGATGGTTTTCATCCGCAGAGTGTCGGAGCGCTCAGCATTGGGCAGAAGGGTTTTGTTTCCTGTACGCCGGCTGGTATTATTGAACTTTTAAAGCGTTCCGGTATAGAGATTGCCGGCAGGGAATGTGTTGTGGTTGGCCGCAGCAATATTGTTGGGAAACCAATGGCACTCCTGCTTCTTCGGGAAAATGGAACAGTTACGGTCTGCCATTCCCGCACGAAGGATTTAAAGGAAGTCACAAGACGTGCGGATATCCTGATTGTGGCAATTGGGAAAGCAAAATTTGTGGATGCCGATTATATCAAGGATGGCGCAGTTGTGATTGATGTTGGAATGGACAGGGATGAAAATGGAAAGCTCTGTGGGGATGTGGATTTTGAATCTGCCGAAAAAAAGGCAGCAGCAATTACTCCGGTTCCGGGTGGTGTCGGTCCTATGACAATTGCAATGTTGATGCATAACTGCGTGGAGTCAGCACTGATGTCACAGGAATAAAAGTTTGATATTTCAAGAACTTTCCTGTAAGTTAAGGAGGCTATATTGAAGATTTATTTTGTATCGCTGGGCTGTGACAAAAATTTGGTTGACAGTGAAATGATGATTGCCAGTCTGCAAAAAGCAGGGCATCAGTTAGTGGATGATGAATCAGCGGCAGAGATTATTGTAGTAAATACCTGCTGTTTTATTGGTGATGCCAAGGAGGAAAGCATTAATACGCTTCTTACAATGGCAGAATATAAGGAAACAGCAGAGTGCAGGCTTTTGATTGCCACGGGCTGTCTGGCACAACGTTACCATATGGAAATCAAAGAAGAAATCCCGGAAGTGGATATTATTATCGGGACGATGGGATATGAAGCTTTGACAGAAGCCATTGAGCAGGGGTTAAAGAAAGGCAGTACGGCAAAGGAATATCTGAAAAGCATTGACTATCTGCCACAGCCGCTGACTGACAGGAACAGTATGTCAGGCGGTTATTTTGCTTATCTTAAGATTGCGGAGGGATGTGATAAACACTGCTCTTACTGTATTATTCCAAAGGTGCGTGGAAAATACCGGAGTGTGCCAATCGAAAACCTGCTCGCCCAGGCGGAACATTTGGTTGGGAACGGAGCAAAGGAATTGATTCTGGTTGCCCAGGAAACAACGCTTTACGGAAAAGATTTGTATGGGAAGAAATCCCTGCCTTTACTTTTGGAAAAGTTGTCTGCGCTTACTGAGCTAAAATGGATTCGCATTCTCTACTGCTATCCGGAGGAAATTACAGAGGAACTGATTGATGTTTTGAAAAGGCTTCCTAAGGTTTGTAATTATCTGGATATTCCGGTACAGCATGCTTCCGACCGTATCTTAAAGAAAATGGGACGTCATACCAGCAGGCAGGAAATAACGGAAATGATAGCAAGGCTGCGGGAACGGATTCCTGACATTGCTCTGCGGACGACTCTCATCACCGGTTTTCCGGGAGAGACGGAGGAAGATTTTGCGGAGCTGAAAGAATTTGTCAGGCAGATGCGCTTTGAGCGGCTGGGTGTTTTTACATATTCCCAGGAGGAAGATACTGCCGCTGCTGATTTTGAGGGACAGATTGCAGAAGAAGTGAAAGAGGAAAGGAAGAGCGAAATCATGGAACTGCAGCAGGAAATTGCTTTTGAAAAGAGCAGTTCACAGGTTGGCAGGACTTTAGAGGTCATGATTGAAGGAAATCTTCCGGATGAGGGAGTATATATTGCAAGAACCTATATGGATGCACCGGATGTAGATGGATATGTTTTTGTGGAAAGTGAATGGAATTTGGAATCAGGAGATTTTATAACGGTTAAGATTGTAGATGCGAGGGGATATGATTTAATTGGTGAGGTTGCAGAAATGGAGGATTGAGATGAATTTACCAAACAAAATAACAATACTTCGGATTATTTTAATTCCGTTTTTTGTTTTTTTTATGTTGGCAGATGCGGTGCCAAATGCGAAATATATTGCGGCAGTCATATTCATTATCGCAAGCCTGACAGATACCCTGGATGGTTATCTGGCAAGGAAATACCAGTTGGTTTCTAATTTTGGGAAGTTTATGGACCCTTTGGCTGATAAGCTTTTAGTCTGCTCGGCATTAGTTTGTTTTGTAGCGCTTCCAGATAATCCCATGCCTGCATGGGTTGTGATTGTAATTATCAGCAGGGATTTTATTATCAGCGGATTCCGTCTGGTTGCTTCCGATGCAGGGGTAGTGATTGCAGCAAGCTGGTGGGGAAAGATTAAGACGGTAGTACAGATGTTGATGTCCATTCTTTTGATTGTAGATTTTGATGGGGAAATAATCAATATGGCAGAGTTAATCTTTATCTATGCAGCGCTCCTCCTGACGGTGGTTTCCCTGATAGATTATTTGAA